>CAZOCL010000174.1:0-13699 GCA_964578245.1 uncultured Klebsiella sp.
TGGCGATGTCGCGGAAGATCGTGACCATGTCCACCTCGGGCAGCAGCCGGTAGCCCGTGGAGACGAAGACAAAGCCCTTGTCCACAAACGCCTGCGGCTTGACCTGGATGCTGGTGCGGTCGCCGCCCTGCCAGCCGCCGCCGTGAATCCAGAAGACCACCGGCAGGTTCTTCGCCCCGGCCGGCGCGTAGATGTCCACCTTCTGGCGCGGGTTGGTGGGATCGCCGTAAGGCACGTCCGCGGCGGTGGGTTTGAGTTGCGCGTGGGAAGAAGCGATTGGCGTGAGGAGAGCGGCGAGCAAGACGAGTAGGGTCGGTTTCATGGTGACGGAGTGCTGCGGCTTGGATTGGACAGCGGAACAAAAGATTCAGGGTTTCAGCATGGGCAGCCACCGGGCCTTGTAAGGCCGCGCGTCTTTGAACTGAAATTTTCCTGCCGGCTCGAAGAGCCGGACGGTCGCACCCCAGACACTCATCGCGATGCGCCCGGTCTCCGGATGAATGTCCACCGACTTCACCTTTGCTTCATCGCCGAGCACGGGATGGGGCTTGAACGTGGCCAGGTCACGGTCAAACAAATGGACCGCGTGCTCGGTCGTGATGAGCAATTGCGCCGTGCCCGGCACGGGCAACAAATCGTGGGCGTCCTCGTCCGGCAGCGGATAGGCCTGCTTGAGCTTGAGCGTGGGATGGTCTCCGGCCCACGCCTCCAGCGTGTAGGCGTGCAGCTCCTTGAAACCAATGGCCCACAGACAGCGCCGCTGTTCATCCCAGACCACTCCATGCGCTGAACGCAACGGCGTCTTGAACAGCGGCGCACCACCGGAGCGGGCCAGATCGTGGACTTCAAGCTGGTCGCCGCTGAGCGAGCTGGCCACCACCACACGGTTGCCCGGCAGCAGACAGAGCGAATGCGCGTTCCTCACCCGGGCTCGCCAGAGGATGCGCCCGCTGGCCCGTTCGATCAGCGCACAGCCGCCGTTCGACGCACAGACCAGCAGCTTGGTGCCGTTCTCCACCGGTTTGCACTCGTCGAGATGCAGGAACTCGCGCCTGGCTTCTTCCGGCAGATCTGGTGCATCCGCTCCGCTCCAGCGCCAAAGCTTGGTCACGGTGCCGGCTTCCCCCGCCTTCGCATCAATCACGAACAACTCATTGCCGCCCGCCAACACCAATTCCTGGGCGAGCCCGTGCGTAGTCGCGAGCCAAGCCAAGGCCCAGCATGAGAAAAAGCGACGAGCGGCGTTCATGTGTGTTAACTCAGGATGCGTTGCCAACAGGAGCACGCAAATCTCATTTTCCTCCTGCCGCCAGCGCCGACTTGGCCTTGCCCAGCATCTCGCGGTAGTAAGGTATCGTCATCTGCCGCTCATCAATCCGGGCCAGTTCCGCCTGCGCCTCGGCGGGCTTTCCCTGGCTGCTCAGGATGCCCGCAACGGCGACGGCGGCGGTGCAGTGCTTGAACTCGTTGCGCGTGGCATACACGCGGCGGTAGGCGGCGATGGCCTTCGCATCGTCCTTGAGGAGCTGGCGGCAGGTGCTGCCGAGGTTTAGGAGGCACTCGCCTTTCTGATTGTCCTCGGTGGTCCAGGCTACGGCCTGCTGGAGGTCGCGCTCCGCCTTGGGACCGTCCTTAACCATGAGCCACGCGTGGCCGCGCAGCGCCGCTGCCTCGGCGACGAGCGGGTCTGGCCACTGCGCCAGGTCCTCGTGGGCGAACTGCGTGGTCAAGTCGCCCCACTGGCGGTTCGCATCCAGCACCCGCATCCGGGCGAGCTTGGCGTGGTGCGGCAGCCTGATCTGCTGCGCGAGGGCCAGGGCCTCCGCCGGCTGTTTCAGACGGAGCGCACACTCGATGGCCTGCGCCAACGCGTCGGCCTGCTGCAGGTCAGTGGGCTTGTTCGTGGCGAGCTGGTGGAAGGCCGCAAGCGCCTCGGCGTGTTTGCCTTGCTTCACCACGTCCAAGGCGTCGGCACGCTGCAGCACGTAGCCGGTGCGGCGCTGGGGGTTCAGCGAGGGGTTGCCCTGGTTCGTGCCGCCCAGCTTCATGTTCAGCATCGCGAACCGCTCGGTGACGTGAAAGTTGTTCGCGCCGGTCGGGGACAGCGCGCTCAGCTCCACGCCGTGCTCGCCGATGCGCTGACGGCACAGGTTGAAATGCCACGGATACGTCAGGCTCGGCGGGCGGCCTGCGACGCCGTTGAGCGGATTGAGCACGGCCTGCTGTTCATCGGCCACGGGCAGACGAAGCTCAATGGTCCACGAGTTCGAGTCCCGGCTGGTCGCGACCTGCAGGCCGGCCTTCCAGAGCGTGTTGAGCTTGCCGCCCGCGCGGTCGAGGTCAGTGACGGCTCCGGCGGGATTGATGGCGATCTGGTAATAGGAGTGCACCTGAGTCTCGATCAGCAGCTCGACCACATCACCGTCCCAGATCGCGCCGCTGTCCTGCTCCTTGAGCGCGCTCGCCAGGCGGGCGGGGTCACGCTCGCGGCAGGTGATCGCGAGGATCAGGCTGTCGCCCTGCCACGCGGCCTTGAAGGTGGTGCCGAGATACGGCGTGCGGCCGGTCTCCAATTCCGCGAAGCCCCAGCCACCAGGCCGCTGCCACACCGCCTCGTCGAGTTGGCCATCCACGACGATGGGCTTGCCCTCGTTCGGCAGGAGCTGGATGTGCGGGACGTTCTCGCGCTTGTGCGTGAGCTGTTCGCGAAGCTGCTTCATCGGCGCGATGTAGTCGGCGATGATGCCGATGCGCTTGGCGAAGCCGGAGTCAGTCGGGACCTTCGCCTGCGCTTTGGCGAGCAGGGCGAACGCCGCGTCAATCTTGTCCGGCTGCTTGCGCATGTGCATCCAGTTCGCTTCGCTGAAGGCGATGAAGGCGCGCATCTCCGCAGCCGCCGGGCCGTAGAACTTCGCGCAGTAATCCTCCAGCAATGGCTCCAGCGGCTGATCGGCGTTCCACCAATAGCGCGAGTTCACGTAGAGGTTCAGGTGGTTGGCCGCTAGCGACTTCAGCCCCTCCCACTCGCGCTGCACCTCGATGAAGTCGCCGAGGGAGATGCCCTTGAGCGACTTCAAATCCTCCGCGACCTGCCGCGTGAAGAACATCGGCAGCGACTCATACACATGGCCGGGGCGCGACCCCAGATAGTAGTCCCAGATGAGCAACGGCTGGGTGGTCCGGGTCCGCCACGCGGCGCGCAGTTCCTCATGGACCTTGCGCTCCGTCGGCTCGTAAAACGCCGACCGCGCCTGCGTGATGCCGACGACGATGTTCGGGCTGAGCCGGGCGATCTTTGCCGGCGGGGCCTGATACGCACCGTAGGCGAAGCAGAGGATTTTCTTGTCCGGGTGCGTCTTCATCAGCTCGAGGCCGACGCGGTTCACATAGTCCCACACGTAGTCGGAGATCTGGCCGTTCCACCCGCGCTCGGGTGTTCCCTTCCCTTTGCAAAGCTCGCACTGGCAGAGCGCGACGTAGCCATCCTCCGGCATCACCGAAACCATCGGCTCCTTGTAGATGTCGAACATCGCGCGGACGAAGCGCACGTTCTCCGCAAACAACCCCGGCGACGACAGGCACGGTTTGCCCGCGCCGAAACTGCCGGCGGTCTCGCGCTTGCGGCCGGAAAGCACATACCACTCGGGATGCGCGTCACGCATCTCCGGACGCTCATGCACCGGGTTGATGCCGTGGCCGAGATCGCCGAGGCCGATCACCTCCGGAGCCTCGCTCAAGCCCAGCCGCAACTGCCACATGAGCTCGTCCACCGAGGTCATGCTGAAGCGCTTGAAGTATTGGTAGGGATAGCGCAGCGCGAAGCCGGGCCGGACCGTCTCATCCCCAACGGGAATGCGAATGGTCGCCAGCTTCGGCACCACTTCGCCAATTTCCCCAGGCATGAACCACCGCACGCCGAGGCGGCGCAGCAGCTCGCACACGGCGTTGAACGAGCCGCGTTCGTCCTGCTCCCAGAGCTTCAGCTTGCCATGCTGGCTCTTGTAAAGCTGCACATGCGGGAAGCCCCACTTGGCCCCGGTGAGCTTGTCCCACTCAGCCGTCGCACGCGGGATGTCGCCGTTGTGGCGTGCGTGCGGCTCTGGCGGCGTGAAGTCGGCATCGTGGCCGAGTAGCACCAGCGCCCGGTCCGTGGCCACGATGCGGAACGCGCCATGGGCCAGTCCCGCATCCGTGAGCTTCAGCGCATCGGTGTGCGCACTGCGCCCGACAAACACCGGTAGCAGTCTGCCGCCGCTGGGTTTGTTCGCGATGCCCAGTTTCGCCCCGCTCATTTTGGCGACGTAAGCCTGCAAGTCCTCCGTCGCGAGCTTCGTCATTCGGGGCGCATTCTCCGCGAGGATAATCTCGGCCTGGGGCTGGCTGTCCTGCACGAGGACGAAGTCTGCGGCGTGCAGCCTACCCGAACCCAGCAGCAGCACGGTGGCGAAGAGGGCGAAGGCGAGTTTCATCAGCGGTGGGCTACTTCCATTCCAGGCGCAGGAATTCCGGTTCCTTGCCCGCCCAACGGCGGAATGTGGCCGGCTTGGTCCCGCCCTCGGGCTGGGCGCAGAAGCCGAGCAGGTCGAGTTGGACCCACGATTTCAGCGGTTTGCCGTCGGTCGCGTCTTTGAAATCACCCGGGGCAAACGCGAGCGTCTGCGGCCCGACCGCGCCACTCAGCACGACCTCATTGGTGTAGGTCCGGTGCGGGCCACGGTAGCCGCGCCATTCGTTCTCGTGGACAACGATCGTCATGCGGTTCGTCTCCGCCACCTTCAGCATTAGGGCGAGTTGCGCGCCGTCCGGGCCGCGCCACTTGGGGTCGGTGACCTTGCGCGTCCAGTTCTGCCAGTGGTCGCGGTTGCCGGCGTTGAGCTGATACCAGTCGCGCCAGCCGTGGGAGAAGTCGTCCAGGAGTTTGCTCGGTCCATCACCGGCCTTTACGCCAGCGGCGCGCAATTCACCCGGAGCCGCCTGGTGAAAGGCTGTGCTGAGGCAGACGTCGCGGACCTCCTTGGGCAATCCCGGGAACACGAACGACTCGGGCCGGGGCAGCGTGTAAAAGACGTTCGCGAAGGCGAAGATCGTGCGGTCGAGCGACGGCAGTGGCAGTTTCGCCGTGAAGGTGTCGCCGGTGCGCACCACCTCAGCACTGCGCCAGAAGCGGGCGCGCGGGTCGGGATCGAGGCTGTAGTAGATGTCGCAGCGGGCGACGGGCCAGGTGGCTGTTGGCATGACGCGCAATTGCGGGGTGGCATCGCCGGTCTTGAGGATGAGTTCACTCTTGGGTGTCTCCGGCAGTGCGGGGCCGCCCTTGAGAAACTGGTCGAGCCAGAGCGGCAGCGTAATGGCGGCCTCGGGCGTGAGGCGGTGGTTGAAGTGCGGCGACCACGCGTGCCGCACCGGCTGGTTCGGGATGAGCGCATCCGTGCGATACACGTCGTCCATCCAGCCGTGGAAGTCGTTGACCGCGCTGCGGTGCAGGACCGGGCAGCGGATGAGCGGCGCGTAACTCTCGAAGCTCAGCGTGCGCCGAAAGACTTCCAGATCACCCCGAACCTCGTGGTGAGTGGCTGTCCCACCGAGGAACTCGTGCTTCTCCCAGCGCCAGCCCTGGCCGCCGACCGCCGGCACCGCGACCTTCACCCGCGCGTCCGTCCCCGCGACATACATCGTCAAATTGCCGCCCATCGAGAAGCCGTGGATGCCGAGCCGCTGCGGGTCCACCTCGGGCTGCTGTTCGAGGAAGGTCAGGCCGCGCCGGCAGCCGAGGGTGAGGAGATACCAGTTGCAGTTCTTGGGGTGCTCGCGGTCCTCGAAGAATTGCTTCGGCCCCGGCAGCATGGAAAAGTAGCCGGCGACGTTCTGCTGCGTCGGGTCCACCGCCCCCCAGTCGGTGTTGGCATCGCCCGGCTGGGCCTGCTCCATCTCGCGACCGCCCCAGTTTACCGAGAGCGCCGCGTAACCGCGCCCCACCAGCGCCTTCACCTCGTCGAGGCTTGCCCGCTGCCCGCCGCCATGGATGTGCATCACCGCTGGCAGCTTCGCCGGCGAGCTTTCAGGAAAGCCATAAAAGGCCGTGAGGCGAGCCGGCTTCCCTTTGAAAGTGCCGATGCGGAAACGCACCGCGCGCAGCACCATGCCGTTGGTCCGCCATTCGCGGATGACCTCGGTTTCCAGCGGGTCCTTGCGCGGGTCGAAGTCAGCCCACAACTCAGTGACGGACTGGGGAACGTCAGCCGCCGTGAGTTGGAGCACAGCCGCGAACATCAAGACCGCGCGGACGAACAAGGAAAGTCTCATGCTAATGGTTCGGCCAGCGCTGGCTGGAAGAGGAAGGGACTACTTCGCCGCCTTGAGTTTCGCGATGAGGTATTCCTGCGCGGTGGCGTGCTTTACGTCCGGCGCACCGGGATAGACGAGTTCGCACTCGACGCCGTTCTTCTTGCACTGCTCTTGGAGCTTCACGCCGAAGTTCGCGGTGTGGGTCGGGTCCTTCTGGTCCTGGCCCAGCGCGGGCGGCGCGCCGAAGCCGAGCCAGATGGGCGGGTCATCCGAGGTGACGAGCGCATAGGGGGAATACTCCGCGATCCACGGCAGGATGGTGTCGCGCTTGGCGAGGAACTCGGCGAACGGTGAGAGCTTTTTCTCGAGGTCGCCCTTGAAGCCGAAGGCGTGCCCGCCGTATTTGCTGTTGGGCGTCCAGTCCTTCATCTGCTGCGGGTCGAGCGTGGTCTGCGCGCCTTGCACGGCGGCGCACCAGAGCCGGGTGGATTCGCGGGCGATGGGGTCCTCGCTCTTCGGGTCGGCCAGGTCGGGATGGAAGGCGAGCCAGAGGCTGGAGCACGCGCCCGCCGAGCCGCCGCTCGCACCGATGCGTTGCTTGTCGAGGTTCCACTCCGCGGCTTTGCTGCGGACGAACTGCAAGGCGCGCGCGGCGTCGTGCAGCGGTCCCTTCACCGGCGGCACCACACCGTCCGCCGTCGCCTGCGAGATGAACCGGTAGTTGATGGCGACGACCGAGATGCCCGCCGCGAGATACTTCTCAATGCCGCCGGTGCGGTTCTTGTCGCCACCCACCCATCCACCGCCGTGGATGAAGAAGAGCAGGGGCGTGGGCGTGGCGGACTCGGCCTTCCAGAAGTCGAGCACCTGCCGTTCATGCGGGCCATAGTGGAGGTTGGCGGCGAAAGGCTTCGGCTGCACGACGACGGGCACGGCCTTCTTGGCTGGATCGGCCTTGGGCTTGGCATCCTCAGCGGGCTTCTTGGCAGGGGCGTCGGCGGCGAAGGTGGAGACGGCGGCAAACCAGAGCACGGCGGAGATAAGCGCGGGACAGGATTTCATGAGGGAGAGGTTGCCAAGCCGCGCGAGGAATGGACACGAGGAAATTGCGATGAAACGGCGCATCTTGGACTGCGGTGGCAGAGCGCCCGTCCTCCGTAGCAGCACTGCGGAGGGTGGAGAGCGGCGACACCGTTCTGGTTTCTCGTGGAGCAGCTGCTCCGTGAGGGGGACACTCTTGTCCCCAGTTCAAGGCACGTCAGGCGGGACCTGGGGGACAGGAGTGTCCCCTCACGGCCGCTTCCCGCCGCAGTCCAAGATGGCGCGGGTTTAGGTTCACCACTCACTTTCCTCCGCCCGTGCCCTGCCATTCTTCAAAGACCTTCGCCATTGCTTGCACGCGTTCGGGTTGTTGCTTTGTAAGGTCATTCAACTCGGTGCGGTCCGTGGCGAGATCATAGAGTTCCCATGGGGTGCCTTTGAGCGAGACGAGCTTCCAGGAGCCGACGCGCACGGCGCGAGCACCTGAAGTGGACCAGCAAAGGGAGGGGTGGCCTTCGCGGGGACTGCCCTTCAAGACCGGCAGGAGACTGCGGCCGGCCAAGGGCTGGACCTGGCGGCCCTCAAACTGCGCGGGATAGGCGACCCCGGCGACGTCCAGGCATGTGGCCGTGATGTCCGCGATGTGGGCGAGTTCGGTCGAAATCCCGCCCGCCTTGGCAATCATCCCGGGCCACCAGGCGATGAGCGGAGTCGCGATGCCGCCCTCGTGGTTCGTGTTCTTGTGCTGGCGGAAGGGCGTGTTCGAGACGTTGGCCCACGGCGGGCCACCCGTGAGGAAGTTCTCCGCCGGACCGGGCTGAAGGCTGGGCCGGTTGCCGACACGGGTGGGCGTGCCGTCCAGCCGCCAGGTCTGGCCGGGCTTGTCCAGGACCGTGTTCATCGGCTGGTCCGAGGCGCCGTTGTCAGAGAGGAAGAGCACGAGTGTGTTCTTGTCCGCACCAGTGCGGCGCAGCGTTTCCATTACCCGGCCCACGCTTTGGTCGAGCGAGTCCACCTGCGCGGCATAGGTGGCCATGCGTTCGGCCTCCCAGTCCTTGTCCTTCGCATCGGCCCACGCCGGGACACGCGAGTCACGGGGCGAGAGCTTGGTGCTGGCGGGCAGCAGTCCGGTCGTGGCAAGCCGCTGGTGGCGCTGCGCACGGGCGTCGTCCCAGCCGAGCTTCCGATAAAGCGCGCGATACTTCGCGATGTCCTCGGGCTTGGCGTGCAGCGGCCAGTGCGGTGCGTAATGGGCGAAGTAGAGGAAGAACGGCCGTTCCTTCCCCGCCGCCTCGGTGATGAACTGCGCAGCGAAGTCCGTGATGAGGTCGGTCTTGTAGGCGGTTTCCGGCAACGTGAACGGCTGGCCATCCCGGAAGAAATCAGCGCCGCGCACGGCCTTGAAGTAGTTGCCCGGGCCGGTGTGGCCCGTGCTGCCCAGAAAGCGGTCCACATGCCGCGCGATGTTCTTGGGGTCGTGCCAGTCCTCCGCCGTGACCATGTCGAGCCGCCCAACGGCGGCAGTGGTGTAGCCCGCGCGCTTGAGCAGTTCGCAGGCGGTCACGCAGCGGTTGTTCAGCAAGCCGGTCCAGCCGGAGATGCCAACCTGGTGGGGGTGCAGGCCGGTCATCAACGACGCGCGCGACGGACCGCACAACGCGCAGTTGTAGAATTGGGAGAAGCGGAGCCCGACGCTCGCCAGCCGGTCGAGGTTCGGGGTCTGGATCTCGCTGCCGTAGCAGCCCAGATCGGAGAACCCCATGTCGTCCGCCAGAATCAGGATGATGTTAGGGCGTGCGGCGGGCTTGGAGGCTTCGGCTGCGAGGAGCGCAAATACGAAGGTCAACAGCAAGAGGGCGATGGGGATGAAGCGCTTCATGGACAGGCAGCCGAGGCTGGTATTCGAGGTCTGACGCCCCGAGCCGGCGAGAAATTGCGCCTAATGCCATGACCGCCCTGAGCGGCTCTAAAGAGCTACTGACACCCGGCGAATCCCGTGCATACTCGTGGGCGTCAAAGACTCGCGATGAAACTACTGTTTCCAACGGTGGCGCTGCTGCCCGCCCTGCTCCTTGCCGCTGTGGTGTCCAGCCCCGCGGCTGCCGCCAAACCCACCGCCGCCGATCTGGCCTTCTACGAGCAGACCGTGAAGCCGATTCTGGTGGCAGCCTGTTTCGAGTGCCACAGCCACGAGGCCAAGAAGTTCAAGGGCGGGCTCGCGCTGGACTCGACCGCAGCCATCCTCAAAGGTGGTGACACGGGTCCCGCGTTGGTGCCCGGCGACGTGGAGAAGAGCCTGATCATCAAGGCGATCCGGTATACCGATGCGGACCTCCAGATGCCGCCGAAGAACAAAAAACTGGGCTCCGACCAGATCGCGGCGTTGGAGAAGTGGGTGACCCTCGGGGCTCCGATGCCCGACAGCGGAGCGCAGGTCGCCCGGCGCGGGAAGATCACGGACGAAGACCGGCAGTGGTGGGCGTTTGTGCCGGTGCGGAAGCCGGTGGTGCCGGCGATTGCCAATCGCCAATCGCCAATTGCCAACCCCATCGACGCCTTCATTCTCCAGAAACTTTCCGCCGTCCAGCTCGCCCTCTCTCCGCCGGCTGACCGGGTCACGCTCGCGCGCCGGGTTTACTTCGATCTCACCGGCCTGCCGCCGACGCCGTTTGAGCTGGACCAGTTCCTCGCCGACAAGTCCGCCGATGCCTACGAGAAGCTCGTGGACCGGCTGCTCGCCAGCCCGCGCTACGGCGAGAAGTGGGCGCGTCACTGGCTCGACCTGATCCGCTATGCCGAGTCCGATGGCTACAAGGCAGATGACTACCGGCAGCACGCCTGGCGGTTCCGCGATTACGTGGTGAAGTCGCTCAACGCCGACAAGCCTTACACGCAGTTCATCACCGAGCAGATCGCGGGCGACGAACTCTACTTCAGCGCCAAACCCGAAACTCGCAACCCGGAACATCTGGTGGCCACCGGCTACTTCCGGGCCGGCATCTACGAATACAACAACCGCGATGTGCGCGGTCAGTGGCAGCGCATCTTGGAAGACATTACCGATACGTCCGCTGATGTGTTCCTCGGTGTCGGCCTGCAGTGCGCGCGCTGCCATGACCACAAGTTCGATCCGCTGCTCCAGAAGGATTACTACCGTTTTCAGGCCTTCTTCGCACCGTTGCTGCCGCGCGAAGACATCGCCGTGGCCACACCTACCGAGCGCGCGGAGCACGACGCCAAGCTCGCCAAATGGGAGGCCGCCACCGCCACCATCCGCAGCGAGATCGACCAGCTTCTGGCGCAGGCGAAGAAGAACGCCGAGAAGGGGGCCATCGAGAAGTTCATCGAAGATATTCGCGAAGACATGCGGAAGCCCGCGAAGGAACGCACGCCTTACGAGCATCAGATCGCCGAGCTGGCCTACCGGCAGGTGACCTACGAATTCGACAAGCTCGACTCCAAGCTCAAGGGCGACGCAAAGGAACGGGTCATCGCGCTGCGCAAGCAGTTGACCGGCTTCGATCACCTCAAGCCCGCCGCGCTCCCGCCGAACTACGGAGCCACGGATGTCGGCCCCGTCGCGCCGCCGACGATTCTGGCCAAAGGCAAGGAAAAGCAGTCCATCGAGCCCGGCTACCTGAGCGTGCTTGATGAGAAGCCCGCCACCGTGAAGCCGATGGAAAACTCGACGGGCCGCCGCAGCGAACTTGCCCGCTGGCTCACCTCGCCGGAGAACCCGCTCACCGCGCGCGTAATGGTGAACCGTCTGTGGCAGGGGCACTTCGGTCGCGGCCTTGCCGCCAATGCAAGCGACTTCGGCAAGCTCGGCGAAAAGCCGTCGCACCCGGAGTTGCTGGACTGGCTGGCGGCGACGTTTGTTGAGAAGGGCTGGAGCTTGAAGGCGATGCACCGGCTGATGGTGACGAGCGCGACGTATCGGCAGGCTTCGCGAGTTGAAGAGTTGAAGGGTTCAAAAGTTGAAGGGGATGGCAGCCTCGCTTTAAACATTGATCCTGAAAACAAACTGCTTTGGCGCTTCCCCGTCCGTCGGCTCGAGGCCGAGCAGATTCGGGACGCCGTGCTCGCCGTCACCGGAGAGTTGAAACTCGAACCCGCGGGTGGTCCCGGCACCGACCAGCTCACGCCGCGCCGCTCCATCTACAGCAAGTGGCTGCGCAACGCGCCGAACCCGCTGCTCAACGTCTTCGACCTCGCCGAGCCGTTCCAAAGCGTGGCCCAGCGCAACGTGACCACCACGCCCCCGCAGGCGCTGCTGCTGCTCAACAGCCAGATGATGCTCCGCCACGCGCGGGCCTTTGCGAAGCGCCTGGAGGAAGAGCACCCCAGCAGCGACACGGACATGGTGAACGCGGCCTATCGTCTCGCCTTCAGCCGCGAGCCGAGGACCGCCGAGCGTGCCACCGCACTGCAATTCCTGGCCGAGCAGAACAAGCGGCTCGCCGGGAAAGGCGGGGACAGTGGGCGAGGCTTCGCCGCGGAGAAGATGCCATACCGTGACGGCGTTTCGGCGGTCATTTCCCCGGACATGGGCGGTGACGCCCTTGCGGTGCCGGACAGCCCCAGCTTCCCGACGGGCGACTTCACCATTGAGGCGAACATCCTGGCGCGCACCGTGGACACGACCGCCGCCGTCCGAACTATTGTCGCGAAGTGGAGCGGTGATTCCAAGAAGCCCGGCTGGGGCTTCGCGGTCACGGGCGATGGTTCGCGGCGCAAGCCGCGCACGCTGGTGCTCCAGATCATCGGCGTGAAGCAGGACGGGAGCTTTGGCGAGGAAGCCATCTTCTCCGACCAGGTGCTGGCGCTCGCCAAGCCTTATTCCGTGGCAGCCAGCGTGAAGCTCGCCACTGCGGCTATGCCGGGCGAAGTGACCTTCTATGTGAAGGACTTGTCCAACGACGACGAGCCGCTCTCCCTGGTGAAGGTGCCGCACAAGATCACCAGCGGCTTCGCCAACCCGCTCGCGCTGAACCTCGGCGGCCGCGCCGGAAAGGGCGGCGGCTTCGATGGCATGATTGATGACGTGCGCTTCTCGACCGGCGCGCTGAAGCAGGAGGAACTGCTGCTGGGTGCTGAAGGTGCAGTGACGGAAGCTACCGTCGGCCTCTGGCAGTTCGAGTCCAAGCCCAGCGCCTTTAAGGACGCCACCAAGCACGGGAACGACATCGTGCCCAAGCCCACCGGGGCAAAGGCCACTGCCACCACCCGCGTCAGCGCGATGGCCGACTTCTGCCACGTGCTGCTGAATGCGAATGAGTTTGTGTATATTGACTGAACGCCATGAAGAAATACGGCTGCAACCAAGTTGACTGGGCGGTGTCCCGCCGCGACTTCCTTACCAAGACCGGCGCGGGGTTCGGCGCGGTCGCGCTGAGTTCGCTGCTCGCGGAGAACCCCCTCACCGCCGCACCCACGGCTCCGGTGGTCGCGCCGCTTGCGCCCAAGCTCGCGCACTACGCGGCGAAGGCCAAGAGCGTCATCTTCCTGTTCATGGAAGGCGGGCCGAGCCATCTCGACACCTTTGATCCCAAGGAGTCCCTGAAAAAGCACGCGGGCCAGCCGCTGCCGCCGAGTTTCACCAAGGGCCTCATCACCGCGATGGGCGAATACAACTCGCCGATCTTCCCCGACAAGCGCGAGTGGAAGCAGTGGGGCCAGAGCGGCCTGTGGATTTCCGACTGGTGCAAGCACGTCGCCGAGTCCGCCGATGACATCGCTGTGCTCCGCTCCTGCTGGGCCAACGGCATCGTCCACTCCAACGGCGTGTGCCAGATGAACACCGGCTCCATCCTCGCGGGCCGGCCCTCGCTCGGCGCGTGGGTGACTTACGGCCTGGGCACGGTGAACCAAAACCTCCCTGCCTTCGTGACGATGCAGGACAACAACGGCACGGTAGTGAACGGCCCGCGCAACTGGGGTGCCGGCTTCATGCCCGCCGTCTATCAGGGCACCCGCATCCTGCCCGGCAACGAGCCCATCGCGAACCTCAACACGCCCGAGGGTGTCACCGACGAGCAGCAGCGCGGCAAGCTGGACTTCCTCAACACGGTCAACCGCCAGCACGCCTCCGCGCGTCCGCAGCAATCTGAACTCGACGCCCGCATCGCCGCCTACGAACTGGCCTTCCGGATGCAGGCCGAGGCCCCCGACGCGGTGGACCTCTCGAAAGAGACCGAGGCGACGAAGAAGCTTTACGGCATGGATGATTCCGTGGCCGCGCCGTTCGGTCGCATGTGCCTGCTCTCGAGACGGCTCGTCGAGCGCGGCGTGCGCTTCGTGCAGCTCTACAGCGGTGCGGGCAGCAAGTGGGACGCGCACAGCGGCATCGAGAAGAACCACGGCGACCGCTTCC
>CAZOCL010000175.1:0-13538 GCA_964578245.1 uncultured Klebsiella sp.
CCAAGGCGAGCAACTTCGAGTTCCGCCCCGAGCAGCAGCAGATGGCCGTGGCCGTGGCACGCGCGCTGGCGACGGGCGAGCATCTCGTCGTCGAGGCCGGCACCGGGGTCGGCAAGTCCCTCGCCTACCTCATCCCGTCCATCCTCTTCGCCCTCGCCAAGCAGAAGAAGGCCATCGTCTGCACGCACACCATCAACCTCCAGGAGCAGCTCACGCAGAAGGACCTGCCCATGCTCGCCGCCGTGTTCGGCGCGCTGCCGGAGCCGGTGAAGTTCAACTTCGCCATGCTCAAGGGCCGGGCGAACTACCTCTGCTCCCGCCGGCTGCACAAGGCCATGCAGCAGGCCGACCATCTCTTCACCTCGCCGGAGGTGGAGGAACTCAAGCGCGTCTTCGACTGGTCGAAGGAAACCAAGGATGGCAGCCTCTCCGACTTCGAACTGGAACCGGACCGCAAGGTCTGGGCGCAGGTCTGCTCCGAGCGCGGCCTCTGCTCGCCGAAGATCTGCGGCCACCAGTCGGACTTCGCCAAGGATCACGGCCTCTGCTTCTTCCAGCGTGCGCGCAAGAGCATCCTCGCCGCCGACGTCCTGGTGCTGAACCACACGCTCTTCTTCACCCTGCTCGGCGGCGTGACGGAGGAACAGGAGGGCGGCGTGCTCTTCAAGAACGACTTCCTCATCTTCGACGAGGCCCACACGGTCGAGAACGTCGCGGCCAAGCACATCGGTTTGAGCGTGAGCAGCGGCCAGATGCGGTTCGCGCTGAACCGGCTGTGGAACCCCAAGTCCGGCAAGGGCCTGCTCGCGACGCTCCGTCAGGGCAAGTCCGTGAAGCTCGTGGACGAACTCCTCGCCGAGTCCGAGACGTTCTTCCAAAGCGTCGAGCAGAGCTGCGACTCGCTGAACGAGCGCCCCCGCGAGGTGGAACGTCCGCGCTTCGGCGGCGGCGACGGCGTGCGCCGCGACTGGAAGGAGCTGCGCATCCGCCAGCCCGACCTCGTGAAGGACACGGTCACCCTGCCCATCCAGCGCCTGCGCGAGTCCGTGAGCGAACTCATCAAAACCTCCGACGACAAGGACACCGGCCAGGAGCTGATGGAGTGCAACCGCCGCCTGCTGGAGCTGCGCGAGGCCGTCTCCGCCTTCCTCAGCCAGGCCGGACCGGACTACGTGTATTGGGTCGAGCGCGGCGGCAAGACCCAGCGGAACCTCTCGCTCAACGCCGCCCCCGTGGACGTGGCCGACTACCTGCGACGCCGGCTATTCGAGAGCGACACCAGCATCGTGATGACCAGCGCCACTTTGGGAATGCGGAGCGCGGAATGCGGAACGCGGAATGAAGAAGCCGGAACCGCACCACGGGCGCCGAAGTCGGATTCCACACTCCGCACTCCGCATTCCGCATTGGCCTATTTCCAGCGCCGCGTGGGTGCCGAGCGCGCCACCGTCCTCCAGCTCGGCTCGCCCTTCGACTACGAGCAGCAGATGAAGGTCTATGTCGCGAACAAGATGCCTGACCCGCGTGACGCCGGGTATCGGGATGCTTTGGAGCACTGGGTGAAGCACTTCATCCGGCAGACGCACGGCAAGGCCTTCGTCCTCTTCACCAACTACAAGCTCATGCAGGAGCTGGGCGAGCGAATGCAGCCGTTCTTTGAGGAACTGGGCCTGGAGTGCTTCATCCAGGGCACCGGCACGCCGCGCTCGACGATGCTGGAGAAGTTCAAGGACAACGTGGACAGCGTGCTCTTCGGCACCGACAGCTTCTGGCAGGGCGTGGACGTGCCGGGCGAGGCGCTCTCGAACGTGATCATCACGCGCCTGCCCTTTGCCGTGCCGGACCACCCGCTGATCGAGGCGCGCATCGAGGCCATCGAAGCACGGGGCGGCAATGCCTTCAGCGAGTTCAGCCTGCCCGAGGCCATCCTGAAATTCCGTCAGGGCGTTGGCCGACTCATCCGCACCAAGTCGGACAGCGGCATCGTGGTGGTGCTGGACAATCGCGTGTTGAACAAGCGCTACGGCCAGGCCTTCCTCGACGCGATTCCCAAGTGCCCCGTGGAAGTGGTGTGAGGCGGACACTCCTGTTCGCTGTGGAAACGTCCGATCCAAAGGGCAGGAGAATTGTGGGCGAGCATATTGTTAAGCCCAGCCCCTGAAGGGGCGCATCTGCCTCCGGAGCGCGGGTCTGTGACCCGCAGCAACGTCCAGTAATCGTCGCCGTTCGTGCCTGCCAACGAGATGGGCGGGCGGGAGTAGCTGCGGGTCACCGACCCGCGCTCCGGGGCTTTTGGGGACAGTGTCAAGATGCGCCCCGCCGTGAACGCCACGCTCCGCCCAGGTTGTAAGAGTCCCTCGAATCGGCTATATGCAAGCAGCAGCGTTTGTCAGGCACCGGACGGGCTTCGCCCCATCCATGAACGGCGTGCGGCCCCGCCAGACACACGCTTCACCTTGCGCTGACCGATCATGACTCTCGTTCAAAAAATACTCGGCGTGGGTCTCTTCGCCCTGGCCATTGGCGCGGTCTGCCACCAGCAGCGGCAAGTGGCTGCGCTGCGCGGGGAGAATCACGCGCTGCGGGAGCAGGTGAAACCGCTCGCGGAGCAGGTGCAAACCCTCCAGGAGGAACGGCAGCGCCTGCGCACCGATTTGCAACATACGAAGGAGGAGATCAAGCGAACGGCTGGTGACCAGAGTGAACTGATGCGGCTGCGGGGCGAGGTCGCTCCGCTGCGGCAGGCTGCCCAGGAACTTCAGGCCATCAAGGCGGCCACCGCCCGGACCGTCCCAACGACCCGCGCGGTGGGTTCCTCGCAGCCGGTTAGGCCGACCAGCCTGGATGTCGAACAGGTGGTCACCCTGCGGGCGCAGGAACTCTGGCAAAAACTGAACCAGTCACCGACCAATCTGATTCCCGAGCTGCAGTTCCTCAAGGATGAGGACTGGCGCAAGGTCGCGCTGGGCCAGCGCTGGGAGACTGACGACGACACGCGCAAGGCATTTGGGCAGTTGCGAAATGCGGCCAAGGAGCGGTTCATCGAGCAACTGGGCGGCGCGCTCCAGAAGTTTGGCCAGGCCACCGCAGGGCAGACGCCGGCCCGGCTGACGGACGTGGCCAGCTACTTCAATCCACCGGTTGACCCCGGCCTGCTGGATCGCTACGAACTGGTCCCGCAGCGTGACATCCCCAACCTGCGGTTGAGCCAGAATCCTGACGAGTTGATCGTGAAGGAAAAGCGGGCGCTGGATCCGGCGGCGGGGGAAACGCTGCAACTGATCAATCTGAAGGGAAATGCACGTGGAACGATTGGCGACACGCGGATCACCACGCCGCCTGCGAAACCATGAAGAGCGGATCAGCCAGCTGACAAGGAGATCACAAGAGAGGCTTGCATACCGCCCATGAATGCGCAGCATCCTAAACCATGCACCCGAACCAAAAGCAGTTCGCCCGGAATCGCGTCGCGTCCAGAAATCAGGATCAAATCATGTCGCGACGCGCATTATCGCTGCTTGTCCTTGCAGGTGTCGTCGGTGCGCTGACTGTGTTGCTACCTCACCGCTCGGTTGCCGCAGCGAGTGATGCCGCGCACGTCCATTCCCGGGATGCCGTTCAATTTGATCTGCGCAGCGTCCGGGACGGCCACTGGTCGGATGCGAAGACCTGGAGCCAGCCCCGCGTGCCCAAGGCTGGTGACCGGGTGCTCGTGAGCCGTGGGACACGCGTCACATATGATGGCGCGGGCAAGGAGGTGGTGCGGCTGATTCAGGTGGTCGGAACGCTCGTGTTCGCCCGGGATCGCAACACCGAGCTCAACGTCGGGATTCTGAAGGTTCAGGACAGTGATGACTGCACCGAGACCGGCTTCTCCTGCGATCTCGCAAAAAAGGACGCAAACGGAAAGGCGCAGGCGATGCCGGCGCTCGAAGTGGGCACGCTTACCGACCCGCTGCCGCGCGAATTTACGGCCCGCATCCGCCTGCATCATGTGGAAGGGCTTGACCCCAAGGACGGCCCGGCCCTGGTCTGTTGTTCAGCGCGGATGGACCTGCACGGCGCGCCGTTGAGCCGCACGTGGGTGAAGCTCGGTGCTGATGCCGAAGCGACGGCCAAAACCGTGACGCTCGCTGAGCCGGTTGAGGGCTGGCGGGTGGGAGACGAAGTGATCATCACGCCGTCCAAAGTGCATCAGCGGCGCGGGTCGGATCCCAAAGCCTATCAGAACCAGATGGGGACCGAAGAAAGGCGCATCGTCCGGATCGACGGCACGACGATTGAATTGGACAAGCCCCTTGTGGAAACCCACTCCGGCAGCGGCGAGTTTCGCTGCGAAATCGCCAATCTCTCACGCAATGTCGTGGTGGAAAGCGCCGATCCCGCCGGCGTGCGCGGGCACACGATGTATCATGCCCACAGCAGCGGCGGCATCAGCTACGCCCGCTTCGCCCACCTCGGCAAGGAAGGTGTGCTCGGTCGCTATGCGATACATTTCCACCTCGTCGGCAACACCATGCGCGGCAGCCAGGTGCTGGGCGTCGCCATTGTTGATTCGGCCAATCGCTGGGTGACGATTCATGGCACCGAGTATCTGATCGTCCGTGACTGCATCGGTTTCCGCAGCGCCGGCCACGGGTTTTTCATGGAGGACGGCACCGAGATTTACAACCTGCTCGACCGCAATCTCGCCGTGCAGGCCAATCGCACGAAGCCGCTGCCCAAACAAGTGCTGCCGTTTGATCAGAACGACGGGGCCGGCTTCTGGTGGGCCAACGGCCGCAACACGTTGGTGCGGAACGTCACGAGTGAAAACGACGCCTACGGCTATCGCTACGACATGCAGCACTCGAAGTATTTCAACAGCACGCTCCCCATCACGATGCCCGATGGCACGACCAAGCCGGTGGATGTCCGCACGATTGCCAACTGGCGCTTCGACGACAACGAATCCCACTGCGATCAGGGTGCGGGCATGGTCATCGCCTGCAACGGCGGGGCCCAGCAGCCGGACACGACGGTGCGCGATCAAAAGCTGCTGGATCAGATCAAGGCGCTCGACTGGACCGCCCCTGACGCCCGTCACCCGCACATCGTGCGGAATCTGAAAATCTGGGAAACCCACTACGCGTTTCGCCCGCACAGCCCCTCGATGTTGATCGACGGTCTGCGCATCTATCACACTGCCTACGGTGTCTATCGCCCGGCATTCGACAACCAGGTTTACCGCAATGTCCACCTCACCCGCGCAGGCGGCGAACCGTTCAACCGCGGGATGGACGACGCCAGCTGCCAGGTCGGCGTCTTCACTGTGGACGGCCTGCATATCGACGATCTGGACAAGGCCAGCAACCGCCACACGCCGATCGTGCAGATGAGCGACAACAACCTGAGCGGGCGCGCCGAGAGCCATTTCCGCAACGTCACCTGGACACCCTCCGCCGCGGGCAAAGGCTCCTTGTTCAACCGCGGGGGCCAGACGCGCGGTGATCAGTTCGTGGCCGGCGGAGTCCCCTATTATCTGCATGACTTTTACGGCCCTGGCCGGACCGCCAGGATCATCAGCACCTCGGCCAAGCCCCTGCTCGCCGACGGCAACACCTACCGTGAAGAGGCGCCACTGACCGGCGATGAGTCGGTCGTCGCGGAAGTCAAAAACGTGTCCTGGCCCAAAGTGCTCGATCCCGTGGACGACCTCCCGCCGGCGACTGTCATCACGGCCGTGCGACGCACCGGCGACCGGCTCACCGTCACCGGCATCACCCACGACAACGGCGAAATCGTGGCGGTGACGGTGAACGGCACGGGCGCGAAAATCACCAAGACCCACAACGGCGTCGCGGACTGGTCGATCGAAGTGACGCTTCCCACCGATGGACTCGTCACCGCCCGCGCCACCGACGACGCCGGAAACGTGGAGCACACCGGTCACGTCTTGCGAATGGCTCAGTTGGCGGGACGGTAGCAGATTCGGCGGGAGCCGATTCTTGATACGGCTGCTTGCGCACACCGAATTCAATCGTAGCTCTGGGCATCCTCGTCGTGGTGAGTCTCATCCCGGTGCCAGGGTCCGCAGAAGACCACTGGCCATCATTTCGTGGTCCCGGTGCCAGCGGCGTTTTGGAAGGGCTGGATTTGCCGGAACGGTGGGATGCGGCGACCGGCCAGGGGATTCGCTTCAAAGTGGAAATCCCCGGACTGGCCCACTCGAGCCCCGTGATCTGGGGGGACCAGTTGTTGGTCACCACCGCTGTGAGCAGTGAGCGGGATGCCTCGTTCAAGCCCGGCCTCTATGGCTCAGGCGAAGCTTCCCCTGACCGGTCCATCCAGGAATGGCGGATTCTGTGCCTGGACAAGCAGAGCGGGAAACTCCTCTGGGAGAAGACTGCAACCCGGGGCAGCCCCAAGGATAAACGCCACATCAAGTCCACCTACGCCAACTCGACCCCGGCCACCGATGGCAAACATGTGGTGGCGCTCTTCGGTTCGGAGGGGCTGTTCTGCTACACCCTCCAGGGGGAGTTCCTCTGGAAGAAGGATCTCGGCCGCATGGATGTCGGGGCGTATGACCTGCCCAGCTACGAATGGGGCGGAGCCAGTTCGCCCATCATCCACGAGGGCAAAGTCATCGTGCAGTGCGATCAGCAAAAGGGCTCCTTTCTGATCGCGGTGGACGTGAAGACGGGCCAGACCGTCTGGACGACGCCCCGTGACGAGCTGCCTTCGTGGGGCACCCCGACCGTGTATCCGGGGAAGGTGCGCGCGGAGCTGGTCACGAACGGATCCAAGTTCATCCGGGGCTACGACCCTGCGACCGGGGCGGAACTCTGGCGGCTGGGCGGCAGTTCCAAGATCACCGCGCCGACCCCGGTCTATGCCGAGCGGCTGATCATTGTGGCCAGCGGACGGGCACCCGAGCGCCCCATCTTCGCCATTCGCCCGGGCGCTGCTGGCGACATCACCCTGCAAGGCAACGAGACCAGCAACCAGTTCGTGGCCTGGAGCAAGACCCGGCGGGGCGGATACATGCCTACGCCGCTCATTTACCGCGGCCAGCTCTACGTCCTCAACAACGACGGGCTTCTCGGTTGCTACGATCTCAAGACCGGCATCGAACACTATCAGGAGCGCGTGCCGCACCGGTCCTTCGGCTTCAGCGCGTCGCCGGTGGCCGCTGACGGGAAAATCTACCTGGCCGGCGAGGACGGCCTGGTGTTCGTCCTGCAGGCCGGAGCGCAGTTGAAACTGCTCGCCACCAACCCGGTGGGCGAGCCGCTCATGGCCACGCCCGCACTCTCCAAAGGCACGCTCTATCTGCGGGGCAATCGGCACTTGTTCGCCGTGGGCAAGTGACGCAGTCTCCCGGTCCACGCATGAAAACTTCCCGGACATCCCTGCCCCTCGCCCTGGTCATCGGCATTTTGGCCGTCCTGAGCCGACCGGCTGCCGCTGCGGAAGGCACGGGCAAAGCCGCTGCCAGCGAGGCTGGCGAAGCGCTCATCTTCCGCACTGACTGGAAGGGCGAGCGCATCACCTTGCCGCCGGCCTTCGCCCCGGCGATGAAGCTCAAGGGCATCGAAGAAATCCGTTTTGCGCCGGGGATGTTCCAGCCCCAGTCCGGCTCGTTTTTCTCCTATGCCTTCGTGTTCGCGGTGGCGAAGGAACAGGAGCTGACCCAGGAAGTCATCCAGCGGGAAATCCTCGTTTATTACCAGGGCCTGTCCGAATCGGTCTCAAAGGGCCGGGGCCGGACGGTGGACACCGGCAAGTTCACCTTCAAGCTGGAGCGGGCAAAGCAGGCGGCTGGGAAACCGGAGCAGCTCCCCGCCGCCACGCCGGTCACTCAATACGCCGGCGAACTCGACTGGGTCGAACCCTTCGCCACGGGCAAGCCGCAGGTATTGCATTTTGAAATCCACTCGTGGAGTGATCCGGGCACGGCGCGGAACTACCTGTTCGTTTGCACCTCTCCCAAACCGCCCGGTGAAACGGAAGGGGTCTGGAAAGACCTGCGCGCCCTCCGCCGCAGTTTCGAAGTCAAGGGGCAGCCGAAGAACTAACCCGAATTCCGGACCGGGAGTTTAACCACTGCGGATGAACACTGAAGCACACGGATAAAACCTTCGCCGGCCGGATCACTCGCGGGACTCGACGGGACGCCGCCGAGTCACGTTTCCGTCCAGCCTCTTGCGTCTTTGCCTCAACTCCGACAGAATATGACTGCGTTTCGGTAGGGCGTGGGCTTCAAAATAGCATCCGTTCCTGGCAACTTTCCAGGCGCAGCAAGCACCGTAAGTCCTCGGTCTTTATTGGGCCTGTAGCTCAGCGGTTAGAGCAGGCGACTCATAATCGCTTGGTCCTCGGTTCAAATCCGAGCAGGCCCACCACCTCAACTGGACCCACGATTCTGCCGGTCTCGCCGCCAGGCCAGCAGCAGTGCAGTCGCCCCGGCGACGCCCAGGGGGATAAGCACGAACATGAGCTTCAGCTTCCACCATTGCCGGGTCTGCGGGTCCGCGAACATCTCCTCGATCCAGAGCAGGGCGAGCACCAGCAGCACACCCACCACCACGCGCTGGCCAAAGGATTGCAGGCGGGCCGAGGGCAAGGAAGTTCGCTGCGGCACCGGGGCGGGCGGCGGGGATTCCGGCTGGGGGATGATCTCGCTCATTGGGCCATCCAGCCGCCATCGATCACTACATCGGTGCCGGTGATAAAGCCGGAGTCGCCGGACGCGAGGAAGACGGCGAGCGCAGCGACTTCCTCGGGCTGCCCGAAGCGGCCGACGGGGAGCTGGGCGGTGAATTTGGCCAGCAGTTCCGGGTTGTTGAGGATCGGGGTGTTGATTTCCGTCATCACGGGACCCGGGCTGATGGCGTTGACGGTGATGCCCTTGGCCGCGAGTTCGAGCGCGAGCGATTTGGTGAGGCCCATGACGCCGGCCTTGCTGGCCGAGTAGGGCACGCGGTGCGCGATGGAGATGTGCGCCATCATCGAAGCGAGGCTGATGATGCGGCCGCAGCCCGTCTCGATATGCGGCACGAAGGCGCGGCACATGAGGAAGACGCTGGTGAGGTTCGTGTCGAGCACCTGGTGCCATTCGGCGAGCGTGAAATCGGTGACCGGCTTGCGGATGTTGATGCCGGCGTTGTTGACGAGGATGGTGACCTTGCCGAAGCGGGCGAGCACGTCCTGCTTCAACTGCTCAACCTGCGCCTCGCTGGTCACGTCCACCGGGTAAAACTCCACCTCGGCTCCGCGTTCCCGGCAGGCCGCCTGGACTTCGGCGAGCAGCTTGGCGTCACGCGAGGCCAGCGCGAGGCGCGCGCCCGCGTCGGCGAACGCGAGGGCCATCGCCTTGCCCAGCCCCTTGCTCGCGCCGGTGATGACGGCGACTTTGCCGGAGAGTTTCTTGTCGGTGCTCATAGGTTGGCGGGAGAATGTTGGAGAAGCCGGGTGCTATTGAAGACAAATTAGTCAGAGACTCCTCAGGTCGTCTCCTACGAAGTGGTCACGAAGCTTCGCTCCAGAAAGTCCGCGATGTGCAGGGTCTCAATGTGCCCGGCCCCGGCGGCGTCCAGGCCGGCGCGCATCTGGAGGAGGCAGCCGGGGTTGGTGGTAACGATGCAGGTCGCGCCGGTCTTGAGGATGTTCTCGACCTTGCGGTGCTGGAGGCGCGCGGCCATCTCGGGCTCGGTGAGGTTGTAACTGCCGGCGCTGCCACAGCAGACGTCGGACTCGGGCATCTCGACGTAATTCGCGCCAGCGACGGCCTTCACCAGCAGACGCGGCGGCTGGGTGATGCGCTGCGCGTGGGCGAGGTGGCAGGCGTCGTGGAAGGAAACGCGGAACGCGGAATGCGGAACACGGAACGCGGAACGGTGAAAGCCGGCGGCCACGAGGAATTCTGAAAGGTCTTTGACTTTCGCGCTGAAGGCAGAGGCACGCGGGTCGCCGCCAAGCAGGTGGCTGTATTCCTTGAGCGTAGAGCCGCAGCCGGCGGCGTTGATGATGATGGCATCGAGCGGTTCGCGGCCGAAGGCGTCGAGGTTGACGCGGGCGGCGGCACGGGCGGCGGCGAGGTTGCCACCGTGGGCGTGGAGCGCGCCGCAGCAGCCCTGGTCGCGGGGCGTGACGACGTCGTAGCCAGCGCGATTGAGGAGGCGGATGCTGTGCTCGTTCGTGCGGCCAAACATCACGTTCATCACGCAGCCGCGCACGAAGCCCACACGGCCCCGGCGCTGGCCGATGGCGGGGGAGACTTCCGGCAGATGGCCTTCGGTCACTTCATCCGGGATGAGGGCGAGAGCGTCCTGGGCGGATTGGGGGAGGAGGTGCCCGGCCTCGGCGCGCTTGATCAGCCGCGCGGGCAGCAGGGCGAGCTTCATGCGCAGCGGGTGCGGGAAGACGCGCTCGATCAGCACGCGACGAAGGAAGGTCTGAAACGGCGAGCGCTGGTGATGATGCTCGATGTGGTCGCGGGTGGCTTCAAGGAGTTCGCCGTAGTGGACGCCGCTGGGGCAGGCAGCTTCGCAGGCGCGGCAGCCGAGGCACTGGTCAATGTGGTGGACGGCGGTGTCGCCGAGCGGGAGGCGGCCGTCCTGGATGGCGCGCATGAGGTAAATGCGGCCACGCGGGGAGTCGTTTTCGTTCCCCGTCTCGAGATAAGTCGGGCAGGAGCCGAGGCAGAGGCCGCAGTGGATGCAGGCGAGTGCCCTCTGCTGGTCGAGAAAAGGTTCGACGGCGGCGCTCATACCGGAAGCCACGGCGGCTGGATGTCAGACGGTGGCCACTCCCCTGCAGCATGAACCGCGTTCGGAGTCCCGGCTTCAGCCGGTGGAGCGTGGCCGCGGTCCTGAGGCTTCGCAGAATGGCCACCGACGGTCGAGCGCCCCGCCGCCTGAAGGCGGGACTCAATACCAGCGGGACGAACGCAGCGCGGAAGTTTCAGGAGACTCATACCGGTGCGGCAGGCAGGATGTGGCGGGGGTCGAACTTATCCTTCAAGCGCTGCGCCAGCGTGGAGGCGGAGCCAGCCGGACGCGACGCAACCGCTCCGCGATGATAGACGATCCCATTGGCCGCCCGGGCGATGAAGGTCGTCTGGCCGAGTGCTGACAAAGCAGATCCAAGGTTCGAGGGCAGCACGGAGCTGTGCGAAACGAAGATCGAAGGGTCGTTCCAAAAGATGCTGTCGTGCGGCAACGGCGTCAGCGGCGTGCCTGCCTGCGATCCAGTAGCTGCGGCCGGGGCGCAGGCGGGAAAGCCGAGTTGTGCGGCGCTGGCTCGTTGCCAGGCAACTTCTTCAACGGTGCCCGCGAAAGCGGCACCGACTGTGAACGTGAACGGCTGGCCGGGGACGAGCTGGAGGTTGTCCAAGTCCAGCACGACCGGAGTGAGCGGGGAGGCAAGGACTGACTCCACCATGGCCAGGGCCTCCGCCAGCGTGTCAAACTTCACGCTGGCGAACTCCTCCGTGGCCGGCAACGGACGCAGCTTGAACGTGGCGGCGGTGATGATGCCGAGGCTGTCCCGCGCGCCGACGAAGAGTTTCAGCACGTCGTAGCCGGCGACATTCTTGACCACCTTGCCGCCGGAGTGGGTGACGCGGCCATCGGCGAGCACGGCTTCCAGGCCGATGAGGTGTTCACGGATCGTGCCAAAGCCACAGCGGCGAGGGCCGGAGAGATTCTCAGCGAGGAGCTGGCGGATGGTGACGCGCGCGGCGTGCGGCGGATCAATGGGCAGCCACTGGCCGCGCGCAGCGAGCAGGCCTTGCAGTTCAGCCAGGTTCATCCCGGCCTCCACGGTCACCGTCATGTCCTCCGGCGTGTAGTCACGGACGGCGGCGAGGGCGGCGAGATCGACGGCGGCGACCGGACGCTTCGCCGCGTGACACTCCGCCAGTTGACGGGACAGGTCGGCGAGGCTGGCGGGCTGGAGCGTCATCGGCGCGGGACAACTCAGACGGGCTTGGCGGCGTCGTCGCTGAAGAGGTCGCGCAGGGCGGTCAGGATCTTCTCAGCCGTGTAAGGCTTGGCGATGAAGGCCTTCATGCCGAGGGCTTTCAATTCCTCAAACTTCGCGTCCTGGTCAATGCCGCTGGTGGCGATGACCTTGATGTTGGGCTCCAGCTTCTTGAGCACACGCATCATGGCCGC
Organism: uncultured Klebsiella sp.; assembly: GCA_964578245.1. Taxonomy (GTDB): domain Bacteria; phylum Verrucomicrobiota; class Verrucomicrobiia; order Limisphaerales; family SXTU01; genus SXTU01. The sequence goes on from CAZOCL010000175.1 coordinate 12,162, forward strand.
GCCATCCATGACGGGCATCATCACGTCGGTGAGGACGGCCTTGATGGCCTCCTTGTTCTGGGCATAGACGGCGAGGGCCTCGACGCCGTCGCTGCTGGTGATGACCTTGTAGCCGTTGGTTTCGAGCAGCCGGCGGGCGGCGTTGAGGATGCCGGGCTCGTCGTCCACCACGAGGATGGTTTCGCCCTGGCCGCGCGGCAGCGGCTTCTTCTCGGCGCGCGGCTCGACCTTGGCGTTGGGCGTGGCGGGGAAGAAGCAGGAGAAGGTCGTGCCCTTGCCGAGTTCACTGGCGACGTTGAGGAAGCCGCCGTGGCTCTTGGCAATGCCGAGCACAGTGGAAAGGCCCAGGCCGGTGCCCTTGCCGTGCTCCTTCGTGGTGAAGAAGGGATCGAAAATCTTGTCGAGAATCTCGGCAGGAATGCCGGTGCCGGTGTCGGCCACGCGCAATACGACGTAAGGCCCTTTCTTCGCCTCCGCATCGAAACTGGCGTAGTGGTCGTCGATCTGCATGTTCTCGGCCACGATGGTGATGGCACCGCCGTTGGGCATCGCGTCGCGGGCGTTGATGCAGAGGTTGAGGAGGACCTGATGGATGTGCGTGGGGTCGCCAATGATCGGCCAGAGGTCCCGGCTGCTCTTGGACTGGACGGTCATGTTCTTCGGGAAGGTCTCGCGCACGATCTTCGCGATCTCATCCACCATGTGCCGCAGGTTGACCACGACACGTTCGCCCTCCATGCCGCGGGCGAAGGCCAGCAACTGCTTCACGATGTCAGCCCCGCGCTGGGCACTGGTCTCGATGTTGTTGATGAGCGTCTCGGTCTCGCGCGGTCCCAGGCCCTGCCGCAGGAGCGGGGCGGACATCATGATGGGGGCGAGAATGTTGTTCAGGTCATGCGCCACGCCACCCGCCAGCGTGCCAATGCTCTCCATACGCTGCGAGCGGAGGAACTGGGCCTCGAGCTTCTTCTTCTCCGTGATGTCGGTGTTGATGGCCAGGACGGCGCTGGGGTGGTCCTCCTCGTCGCGCACCAACGTCCAGCGGGAGCTGACCACGACCTCGGTGCCGCCCTTGGTGAGCTGGCGGATTTCTCCGCTCCAGGCACCCTTCTCGAGCAGTTCGCGCTGGGCGGCCTCGAAGGCGGTGGCGTCCCGGTAAAGCAGCTCCGTCACCTGGCGGCCCTTGATCTCCTCCGAGGTCCAGCCAAAGAGGCGTTCCGCGCCCTTGTTCCACGAGGTGATCCAGTGGCCCAGATCGCGGACGATGATGGCATCCTGCGCGAGGTCAATGAGGCTGGCCTGCTGGAGAATCTTGCGCTCGGCCTTCTTGCGCTCGGTGATGTCCCGGAAGCTCCACACACGCCCGGCGATCTGGTC
>CAZOCL010000176.1:0-13443 GCA_964578245.1 uncultured Klebsiella sp.
CCCGCTCTTCCGCGGCTTCATCGCCGCCGCCCACCAGCGGATGCACAACAAGCCGCTGTGAAACGGAGCGCGGCGTTCACGCCGCAGAAAGCTTCGCGTGGAAGCGGGCGCTCGAACCACCAATGGTCTGCCCATGTTTCTGAGGCCTGAAGGCCGCGTTCCGAAGCCTTGCCGCCTGCGCCCGGCTAAACCGGCGCGCCAGCGGATGCGGTGCCCAACTTGACTGCTCCCAAAAACCGCGCACTCTCCACTTGCCAACGCACTGGGCGTCCGCTTGAGTCTCGCCCGCAGCGCGCCCAATGCAATCTCCTGACCACCCCAAACATTACTGCGGCGTTTTTGGCATCTACGGCCATCCGAACGCCGCCGAGCTGGCCTACTACGGACTCTACGCGCTCCAGCACCGCGGGCAGGAAAGCGCCGGCATCGTCGCCTGTGACGGGCGCCAGTTCCGCGAGCAGAAGGGCATGGGGCTTGTGCCGCAGATCTTTGATGGCGCCCAGTTGCACAAGCTTGTTGGCACCATGGCCGTCGGGCACACCCGTTACTCGACCACCGGCTCCTCCCACATCCGCAACGCCCAGCCGTTGACCGTGGATTGTGCGCGTGGCCAGATTGCCGTGGCCCACAATGGCAATCTGACCAATGCCGCCCAGCTTCGCGAGGAACTCGAGGCCAAGGGCTCCATCTTCCAGACCACGGTGGACAGCGAGATCATCCTCCATCTGCTGGCGCAGCCGGGTGATCCGCGCGGTGAGAGCGCCATCATCAGCACGGTCCGGCGCATCGAGGGCGCGTATTCGCTGGTCATCATGACCGAGCATGAACTCATCGGCGTGCGTGATCCGCATGGTTTCCGGCCGCTTTCCATCGGCAAGGTCGGCGAGTCCTGGGTGCTCTCCAGCGAGACTTGCGCGTTTGATCTGATCCACGCCAAGTTTGTCCGCGATGTGGAGCCCGGCGAGGTGGTCATCATCAACAAGGACGGGCTCAAGAGCGTGCAGGCGTTTCCGGCGCATGAACGCCGGGCCTTCTGCATCTTCGAATACGTCTATTTCGCGCGGCCCGACAGCAACCTGAACGGCCGCAACGTCTATCGCACACGCGTCGAGATGGGCCGCCAGCTTGCGCGGGAGCACCCCATCGAGGCCGACCTGGTCATCCCCGTGCCGGACAGCGGCAACTCGGCCGCCTTGGGCTATTCGCTGGAGTCCGGCATCCCCTACGAGATGGCCTTCGTCCGCAACCACTACGTCGGACGCAGCTTTCTCCAGCCTTCCCAGCTCATCCGCGACTTCGCGGTGCGCGTGAAGCTCAACCTGATCGGCGACCTCGTGCGCGGCCAGCGCGTCATCATCGTGGATGACTCGATCGTGCGCGGCACCACGTGCAAGACCCGCGTGAACAGCCTCAAGGAAGCCGGCGCGAAGGAAGTTCATGTGCTCGTCTCCTGCCCGCCGCACATGAACCCGTGCGTCTATGGCATTGATTTCCCGGACCGCAACAAGCTGATGGCAGCCAACCACTCGCTCGACGAAATCCGGCAGTATCTCAACGCCGATTCGCTGCACTACCTCTCGCAGGACGGCATGGTGAAAGCCACCGGCCTGCCGCGCGAAGGCTTCTGCATGGCCTGCTACGACGGCGACTACCCGGTGGACTACGATCCCCGGCTGGAAAAGAACATCATGGAGCGCCGCCGCGCCCGGGTGGAGAGCCTGGGTGAATCGCTGGTGAAGGAAGAGCGGCAGCCACGGCTGTTGTAGGCGGTTGCGGTCGGACGACGGAGTGAAGGGAGACCGAGGGGAGCGGTCGCAGAGGCGGCATGCCCCCATTTTGGCGGGCGTTCGATTTTTTGAGATTTCGCCAAGGATTTCCCCGCGCCATTTGTCCTACTGGACGAAACCAAACGCCGCATGGCTGACACGGATGAGGAACTGGGGTGGATTCGCGCCAGCCAGCTGGGCGACCAGACGGCGTTTGCGCGGCTCGTCGGCCGCCATCAGCGCATGATTCACGCTCTAGCCTACCGCATGACCGGCTCGCAGACCGAGGCCGAGGATCTGGCGCAGGAAACCTTCATCACCGCCTGGGGTCAGCTCGCGGCCTTTCGCAGCGAGGCAAGCTTCTCCTCCTGGCTCTACCGCATCGCATTAAACCGCTGCCTGAACCACCGCACCCGGGCCATGCGCCGGGAAGCCGTGCACCAAGAATGGAGCGGACAGCGCGCCGCCCAGGCGGTCGTGGACGGTCAGGTCTCGCAACTGGTCCAGGAAGCCTTGCTCAAGCTGGAGGCTGGCCAGCGCGCGGCAGTAGTTCTCACGGTGTATGACGGATTAAACCACGCGGAAGCGGCCCGTGCCCTGGGCTGTTCGGAAACCACGGTCTCCTGGCGGGTCTTCATGGCGCGCCGGAAACTCAAGCAACTGCTCGCCGGGGTGCGGGTGCGGGGAGGTGGCGCATGAACCACCAGGAACTCAACGAACTGCTCCGGAGCGCCCAAGTGCCGGAACGGACGCCCGCTTATTGGGAGCAATTCCCTCAAGCCGTCGTCGATGGACTGCGCCGGCCGAACCGCCCGACAATCGAGCCGACCGCGCCGGGAATTCGCTGGGTTTGGGGCGTTGGCCTCGCGGCAGCTTGCCTGGCGCTGGGATTCTTCATCGGGTTCCAGCGCGGCCACGCGGTGGGATTCAGTGCCGCCGAACTGGCACAAAACCGGAAGATTTACCACGAACTGGCCGCCTTGTTTCCCGGCCGCCTGCAAGCCGTGGTGCTGGACGGGCACGGTTCGCAACTGGTGCTTGCTGCCGAGGCGCAACCGCCGGCATCCGGGCCGCTGCTGGTGCAGATCTGCCACGATGGCACCTGCCGCCGGTTCATCACCTTCAGCGGCCAGCGCGTGGCCTTGAACGGGGAAACCTTTGAAGTTTTGTCGGACGCCAGGGGCAATGTGATGGTGGTAGGGGAACGGCTGGTGTGGACCAGTGGTGAGCCGCGCAAGGCGGCCGCTGGCTACCGCATTCGCGCGACCGCGCTGGGGGAAGTGTTATGAGCGCGGCGTGGCAAAGTGGGGCGGGCTGCCCGTCGGGCCGGAATGGCCTGGCGGTGGATGGACAGCCCGCCCCACCACAGCCTCCGTTCGTCTTCGCCTGGGCCATGCTGGTGTGCCTGCTCGTGCTGCCAGCCCCGGCTCTGGAGGTGGTTCAGCCGCGGGAGCCGCAGCAGGTGTTCGCGGATGGTCGTCGTCCGGTGGAAGTTCGCTGGCGGAATGACGCAGCGGAACCCGTGCGTATCGAAGCGCGGTTTCAATTGTTCCAACTCACTTCGGCCACTGCCGCCCCGGTAGAGAGCGTGCGACCGTGGAAGACGCTTACGATCCTGCCCGGGCAAACCGTTGTAGAAAGCGTGGAGATCGAATTTCCGAAACTGCGGACCCCTACGCGCTTCACGGCCCGCTGGCTGGATGCCGGCGGAAAAGTGCTGGGGACGACGGAGATTTGGGCGCACCCGGACAACCTGTCCGAGCTGTTCCGGCACCTGGTCGGTGGTCAAGCGGTAGGGCTCAAGGATGAAACGGGTGCACTGCGCACCGTGCTGCTGGCACGTGGCATCCCGTTCACCGAACTGAACGGGGACAACGCTTGGAACGAATTTCGCGGGCGGCTGGCGGTAGTGGCTCCCCAGGCCGAGGCCAACCAAGGCGAACTACGGCTGGGGACAGCCGCGCTTGCCCGTATCAAGGAGGGACTGGCGGTGGTCTGGCTCCAGACCCCGCCGACAATTTCACGGCCCACACCACCATTGGCGGAGCGGGTGCAGGTCGGCCGTGGCGTGGTGGTGCTCGTTCCGTCTTCGATTGTGGCGGGCCTGGACCGTTCCCCCGCCGCCCAGCTCGCGCTGATGCGGCTGGCGGAACTGGCCTTGTCCCCGCCGGCACAATTGCTGGCCTCCCGACCATGAACCGTCCTAGACTCCCCTCACATTCCCGAACTGCCATGAAGACCGTTGGCTCGCTCCTGCTGGGTTTGCTCCTGTGCCTGCCGGCCTTTGGGGCCGTGCCGCCCCTGACCGTTGCGGTGTTCAACTTCGAGGCCACCGACGAAGGCCTGCGCGACGCCGGCCCCAAGATCGCGACACTGCTCAACGCCCTGCTCTCCGCCGAGGGCGACCTCATCACCCTGGAACGCGCCGAGCTGGAAAAAGCCTTGGGTGAACAAGAACTGGGCCTGTCCGGCACGGTGAAGGCTGAAACGGCGGCAAAGGTTGGCCAGCTCACCGGCGCGAAGATCCTGATCACCGGGCGGGTCTTCAAGGCCGGAAACGAAACGCTTGCCGTCGCCAAGATCATCAGCGCCGAGACCAGCCGCGTGTATGGCGAGATCGCCCGCGGGAACGCGAGCGCCTCCATCTCCGACCTCGCCACGGAACTGGCGGGCAAGATCGCCAAAACCATCACGACCAAGGGAGACACGCTCGTCGCCAAGGTGCGCACCCGCGAAGAGCGGCTCGAGGCGCTGAAGAAATCGCTCAAAGCCGGCAAGCGCCCGACCGTGCTGGTGAAAATCCCAGAAGTGCATTTCGGCACCCCCGCCGTGGACCCGGCGGCGGAGACGGAGATCGGCCTCATCCTGCGCGAGTGCGGCTTCACGCTTGTGGACGCGCAGTCCAAGACCAAGCCGGACTTCGAAATCCTTGGCGAAGCCTTCAGCGAACGCGGACCGCGCAAGGGCAGCCTGCAAACCTGCAAGGCCCGCGTGGAACTGAAGATCCGCGACACCGCCACCGGCACGCTCCTCGTGGACCGCCAGACCAGTGTGGCGGTGGACCTGACCGAGCACATCGCAGCCAAAACCTCCCTCCAAACCGCCGGCGCAGAACTGGCCGAGCGAATTGCGGCGAAGTTGCTGAAGTAGGCCCGATTGCTGAAAGACTTCATCCATCCAGCACCGGCACCGTGAAAACACCCACTGCTCTGATCAGCCGAGACCAGGCTCCCGGCTTGCGCCGTCATGTGGCCGGCGTCGCCTCGAAGCTGATGTGCGTGTTCGCGGCTGCCATCACCTTGAGCGCGGCGGACGATGACGCACTGACTGCCAAGCTGCGTCAGGCGGCAGCAGCGAGGATCAAGTGGGCGGCCGACGCATCCGGTCCGGCCGGCCAGGAGTTCAATCGTGCCACGCAGGCAGCGGCCGACGCGTTCACCAAAATTGATCTGGCGGCGTCTGGCAGCACGGAAAAGTTCCTGCGTGTGCAGCTTAACCAGCGCGGCACCGGCTTCGACGGCATCCGCTTCACTGTCCCCAAAGGCGAGCCGCGCGATATGGTCTGGGCGTTCGCCGGACTACCGCGGAGCATCCCCAGCAACTGGTATATTCTGCCGCGCGGCGGCGAGATGAAGGGCTTCACCCAGTTCTTCCGGGGCGGCCCTGGCATGAAGGATGTGCCGTGGGAGGAAACAGTCATTCCCTATCCCGTGTATGTCCAGCCACTGACCGGTGGTGAATTGAAACCGGAACAGGAGTATCTCATCTGGTTCCAATTCTACGACCACCGCCCCAAGGACCTCTATGTGATGCTGAAGCTCGTCCCAGCCGGCACGCCGATCAGTTCCAATGATGCGATTCACCAACAACTGGGGCTGAGCTATCGATCGGCGACGAACTGAAACTCCCGCTGTGAGCCAGCACACCTTACACCCGGCCAGCGGAGGCCTCCGCGCGCTGCTCCTCGTCCTGGTGACCGCCTGCGCCGCAGCGCAAGCTTCGGCGGCGGCACCCGATCCAGCGGCGGGCACCCGATGGTTCATCGCGCCCTTCGCCGAAGTCCGGACCGCCGCTGAGAAAGGCGAAGCAGCAGCGCAATACGCACTCGGCGAGCGGCTGCTCCGCGGGCGTGATGGCAAGACGGATTTGGTGGAGGCATATCGGTGGTTCGGCAGCGCCGGAAGCAACGGCGTGGTTGAGGCCCAGCTGCGCATGGGCATGAAGCATGAGCGGGCCGTGGGCGGGCCGCGCGACATCTCCGAAGCCGCGCGCTGGTATCAACTGGCCGCCAGCCAGGGCAGTGAGGCAGCGCAGTTCCGGCTGGCCTGCATCCACTCGCTAAATCGTTATGCGGGCCGGCTGGATGGCAACGAGACCCTGCGCTGGATTGGACCCCTGGCCGAACGCGGGCATGGTCCGGCGGTGCAGTTGCGTGGAGTGGCCATCAGCGTGCTGGGGGCCACCAACGCGCCGCCCAATCAACGCGCGGCATGGCTCCGCGCGGCCGCAGAACTGGGCGCGTTCACCGAGCATGTGCGGCTGGCGGAGTTTTTGGCACGCGGAGATCCTAAGGAGGCGGCGTATTGGTGGGAGGTTTCGCGACGGAATGGGGCAACCAACGTGTCCATCCAGGTAGCCCACGCCCAGGCGAGGCTGTCCGATGCAGAACTCGCGGAAGTGAAAGTCCGCGCTCAGGATTTCAAAGTCAAAACGGCAGCCATAGTCCCATTGCCCGGCCTGGACGCGCTCCATCATGTGGACGTCGAACTGCAACCCACCGGCGCCAGCCGGGCCGAACTTGTCCGGCTGGAAAGCGCGGCTAAAACCGGCGATGCGGAGGCGCAATTTCAACTCGCCCTCGCCCACCAACTCGCGCCGGCGTTCACAAACCACCTTGCCGCACTCGACGGCAGCCGGCGGTCGGGCAACAGCGTGCTGCTGAACAACGATCGTGTCCCGCAGCCGCACCTCGAAGCAGCACTGCGCTGGCACACGGCAGCCGCCAAGCAGGGGCATGGTGGGGCGGCATTTTGCCTGGTCTGGCTCTATTCCAGCGGGGCAATGAACACGGTGCGCATCGCCGAGGCGATGCCGTGGTTGAAGGTCGCTGGGGAGGCCGGCCATGCCGAATCGGCTTATCTTTACGCGATCCGTCGCCTGGAAGGCGTTGGAGTGGAGCAGCCTGCGGACCCGGCCGTGATGCACCGATCCTACCAGGAGGCCATGCAAGCCATGCACCACGCCGCCGAGCTTGGCTGGCTGCCGGCGCAGACCAACCTGGCCGAGCGGATGTATTCAGCGGCGGGAGCGAACATGCAGTTCGGCAACCAGACACGCGCCCTGAGAATGTTGCGGGAGGCGGCGGACAAAGGCGACGCAGGCGCGAAAGATCGATTGCTGCGCTGGTTCGGGGTCAGCCATCGTGGTCCGGTCAAGACCGAACCGGCGACGGCCGTGCCGCCTGCTGGCGGGTCACCACGGCTGGCCATCGTTCCTTTGGTGGCGAGCGTCCAGCCACTTGCTGAGCTGCTGACGGCAGAGCTGAGCGCGAAACCAGGTCTAATAATGGTGGAACGCGGGGAGATCGACCGCGTGCTCCGAGAGCAGACTCTAGGGGCAATGAATCTGAATGCGCTTAAACTTGGCGAACTCCTGAATGCACAGGGCCTGATACTGCTGGAAACCAATGCGCTGGCGAACGGGGTGCTGGCCAGCGTGCGCTTGGTGGCGGTGGGGCCGGGAGTGCTGCTGTCCACCGCCGAGGTGCCGCTACCGTTGACAAATGCGTTGGATTGGAGCCGGCGGCTCACGGCTCAGTTCAGCCCCTGGCTTGGCAAACTTGGGGTGCGGCGCGATGCGGCGGTGCCGATCTCACTGCTGGGAGTGAGGATGGCCACTGCGTCTCCGGACAGGATGGAGATCGAGCAGGGATTTTCGTTGGTCTTCCTGCACCGGCTCACGCACGAGCGCGAAGTCCTTGTCCTGGAGCGCCGCCGGTTGGAGCAACTCTCCCGCGAGCTGGAACTGGGGGAGCGCGATGAATCGGCATTTTGGAGCGGCAGCCACTTGGTGGAAGGCTCCATTGAGCGCAACTCCACCAACCGCACGCATTTGAACGTGCGGCTGCGACTTACGCCGGCGGGAGGCACGGAACTGGATCTTGAGGTTTCTGGTGCCCAGACCAATCTTGCGGCCCTCGCTGACGCACTGACGCTCAAGCTGCTCGCTACCCTCAACAAGCAGGCCTCTAGGGCGTGGAACCCGCAGGAGGAAGCGGTCAAGTATTACGAAGAGGCCGTCTGGCTGGGCAAGTGGGGTCAGTGGCGAGCGGCGCTGGAGGCCATGGAGTCAGCTTGGGCGCTGGGACTGCGCGGTCCCGTTCATGCCACCCTCCGACAGGAAGCGCTGCTGGGCAGCCTGCAGTTCCGTGAACTGCAATGGCACGGCACCGTAGATTATCCTCCAGTGCTGCGCCAGCCGCCGGATGCCGCCAACCTCGAATACGCCGAACGGGCGTTGCAAGCGTTCTTGAGTTTTAGCCGCATGCGCAGCCCCGATGAACTGGCCCAAAGCCAGGCCTGGTTGGCGAAGGGGGAGGCGGCCATTAGCAAGGCGGCTCAAGTGCTTGGCGAATTCTATCATGCGCCGGAAGAGCGCCGAGACTTTGGGGACCGGCTGGCCGGCCTGCGTTCAACAACCCGCGAAACTGTGGCTTTCCTGGAGACAATCACCAACGCCGTGATGAACCTCGACAACTTAAAGGTGAATTATGGACGCTTCTGGTTTGAGAGCCCGGATGAAGTGATTGCGCTTCACCGCCGCCTCATGCGGCATCCGGCCTTCCCGCTTTGGCGAGACCGGTTTGCCACAGTTCCACCATCGCCACTGGTGGCCTGGCGTCCAGCCGAGCGCCCGGGCTTGAAGGAGAAGTGGCAGACCTACTTGGATTCGCTGGTAAACTCCACGAATGCAGCGGAACAGTTGGAAGGCCTGCTAGGCAAGCTGCTCAAGCCGGGGGGCGTTGACCTCAGTGACCCGCCACCCCTGGAAACGCAACTGGCGATTCGCCGGCTGACCGATGCTGCTTGGACGCATCGGGAAGCGCTCCTGGCTGGAAAACTTGCCCCGCACACATGGCAGAACCTCCGTGAGGCGTGCTTTTCACGGCTTAAGGGCAGCTTTGGCGGGATGCGGCTGGCACAGCCAGAGGTAGGTGAGTTTTTCAAGCCGCTGGATGACCGGATGCGGGACTATGCGTCGAGTCTGGGCACGGCTCCCGCGTTGGAATTTCTCCGCACTAGCAAAGCCGATAACCAGGAGCTATTTCTGGAACGGGTCACGCTACCGAACTTTACAGGTGCCCAGGCGGGAGAAATCCTTGCCGAGGTGGACCGATATGCAAAACGCCTGTGGCCAAGCGTATTTGGATTGGAGCCGAGAATCGCCCGCCTCAGGCAGTTGACCAATGCCCAAGCGCCGCCGACTGTTTCCATCCCGCCTGCGGCCGGGGTAAAGGGCGCAACTTCTGCGAGTGTCACTCCTCCAGTAGTTTCGCCGGTCCTGGACACGCCATCACCCGATGCCTTGCGCGTCACGAATTTCTGGCTGGCACCCGAGCTACGCCGTCCAGTTCAGTCGCTTGTTCAGTTTCCACTCCCAGCCGGCCACAGTATCCAGTCGCGGAACCTTGATATTCAGGATTGGGCATGGCGTGAGGGCCGTCTGTGGGTGGCCTGGCGACATAATATCTCTGTGAATCTCGGGCCGGACGGCGGCGGCTATTGGAGACAGGGATGCAGTCATGTCGCCAGCTATTCCCTGCCAGACCTTGCCGGTGACTTGAGCCCCGACAGCCTGCCGCCAGAATTGGCTCTGCCCGATACCACGCACTTGCACGCGGCGCGGTTTGAAGAACTGTTCCCGAGAGTTTTTGAAGTGATCGATGGACGCGTATATGTTGCTGGCACGGACGGGGTCTGGGAATTCGCCAAGCCAGCATGGAGGAAGCTCCCGGTTGAGATCAGTGGCCGGCCGCGCATGATCGCCGCGCATGGCAGGCTGATCATAAGCCTGTCCGACGCACTCTACTCCTACGAGCCCAAGGAGGGGACCGTCACTTTGCTGGTCAGCGCCCGGAGGCGGCCGGCGCTGAACATGCTGGACGGAACTAGTGCGCTGCGGCTGGCGGTTGGTGGACCGGTGGGAACCACTCGATTGCGGGTGGCCTTTGGGAATGTCGGCGCTTACGACTACGACTTTGAGAGCAAGGTGTGGACCTACCTCGCCCTGTCGGGGGAACGTAGCCGGTGGCTCTCCGACCGCTTGGAGTCGGTCAGGAGAGACGGCAACGATGTTTTCTATTCGTCCTTCCTCTCGCATGATGGAACCAATTCGCGGCTGGCGGCATTCCGACTGCCTCCTCCTCCGAGGAGTGGTCAGGCTCTCTCAAACGGCATCAAGATTCCCGCCGTGCCACTGTGGCAGCCAGCGGATGGCACGCTCTCGCCCGCAGGTTTGGCGACGGGTGCAATGTCCAATCGGCTGTGGAGTATTGACGGCCTGAATTTTCAGCTTGGAGCGACCGATGCCGACACCCGCATGCAATCAACCAACGGTCATCACGTCCGGCTGGCCGCCTGGCATCCTGAACTAAAACAGCCAGCAGTGGTCCCGTTGTGGCTGGAACTGCCTCCAGGCGCGCTCACGCGGGAGGCCGTCGTCAGGTCCCGCTCCCGCCATTCTTTTGAGCGGCTCGCGGATGCCGCAGGCGAACTGCTCGCCACCCCACTGGGTCTGGTCTATCGCCACGAAGCATCCCCCGGCTTTTGGTTCATTGCGTGGGGCGAAGTGCTCCCGCGCGTGGAGTCGCAGTTTGCACAGTTTGCCCTGGCCCGGGACGCGCGGCCCAAGCCAGCGGATGGCGACCGGGTCAACCAGTGGCTGCACACGTATGACGCGGACGGCGATGGAAAACTCAGCGCAGTGGAATTTGCAGTTTTGGAATCAGTCGAGAAGCTGGATGCGGGGACTTCGGGTGGCTCAATGTTTAGATCGCGCATTTCGGTTGCCGACAAGAACCGCGATGGCAGCCTGGATCACGCTGAACTGGATGAATTTGACAAATTCTTGAAAGACCCGCCTCGCTACGGTCCCGGGATGGCTTTTGGTCCACCCGGTTTTCGCCCGCCAGGATTTCCGGGCGCAATCGGCACGAACGGACAGCCAATGCTGCCCGGGTTCCCCGGTCGCGCCGGGCAAATGCTCCGTCCAGGACAATTGCCGGAAGGCCCGCCGCCGCCGGAGATTCTCGAACGCTACGACAAAAACAAGAACGGGAAAATGGATCCGGACGAAATGCAGGAGTTTTTGCGCGACCGCGCGCGCGGCACTTCGCCGCGTCCGCGCACGACCAACGCACCGCCGGTCGCACCCGTGCCGACAGTCCCGCCGAAGCCATGAGGCCCATGCCATGAAGCTGTCTCTCTTCGTCACGGCCTTCCTCGCGGTTGGGTTGCAAGCCATCGCCGCCGAGCTCCCCGTTGGCGCGCTCGATTACTACGCGCTTTCCGCACGCTGGGCCAAGCGGTCCGTTGCGGACATCGAAGCCGACTCCACCCGTGGCGATGCGGTTGCGCAGTTTTACCTCGGGCAGTTGCTCATCGCCGGTCGCGGGGTTGCGCGCGAGGTCGAACGCGGCTTAACGCTGCTCCGGCAATCTGCCGCGCAGGGCAACGCCGAAGCGATGGCAGAGCTGGGCCGCCGCCAGCTCTATGGTGAAGGGGTGCCTGAAGATCTGGATGAGGCCCTCCGCCTCGCCCGCGCCGCTGCGAGCCGGAGCAACGGAGCCGGGCTGCATTTGCTCGGCGAGCTTCAAGCCTCCGGCATCGGCATGGCTGCGGATGCCCGCGCTGCGTTGCAGCTCTACGAGCAGGCCGTTGCTGCCGGCAGTCCCGTCGCCATGCGCACCATCGGACGCGCGCATCTCCTCGGCCGATATGGATTCAAACCCGACCCGGCCGAGGCGAACCGCTGGTATCTTCGCTCTGCTGAGGCCGGGTATCCGCCGGCCATGAACGCGTATGGCTACAGCCTCCTGGCCGGGCGAGGCATTGCCGTGGACGAAGCCGCGGGTGCGAAGTGGATGCTCCGTGCGGTTGCGGCTGGTTTCACCGAGGGCATGCAGGAGCTGGCCAAAGCCCAGGTGGGACCGGGCCTGCTGCTCCAAGGTTGGCGGGATGCAGCCAAGGTGGGGGACGCGGCGGCACAATTCCATCTCGCACGCCTCATTGCGACTGGCGAGGCCGAACCTTCCGGTCCAGACGAAACACCCCACCGCCTCTTGCTGGCGGCGGCCGAAGGCGAACACATTCAAGCGGCACTGATGCTCGGGGACCGCTATCGCTGGGGCTATGGCGGGCCGCGCGATTTGGTGGCCGCGTCACGGTGGTTCCTTCATGGGGCCTCGTTCGTCGGAGATCTGGGCGATTCCACGGCGAAGATGAAAATTGGCAGCGCCTCCCTTGATCCCGCCATGCCCGGCGGTTTGAACAACTGGTTTCGGGAAGGAGACTGGAAGGCGAGGCGCAAAGGCGATGACGCAGTGCTGGCGACGGTCATGGACCTCTACCTGCGGGCTGCCACTCGTCGGGATACGCCGGCCATGCGCGAGCTGGCCGCGCTCTATCAGCGCGGGTCCAATGTGCCGACGGATCCGGTCGAGGCCGTCGCGTGGCTCCTCCTGGCTGGGCAAGCCGGCTCCACGGCGGCTGCCACCGAGGCTGACACTGTGTTGAAGAATCTCACTGCGGAACAGCAACAGCGCGCCCGGGAACGGACGCGCCACCTCGTGAAGCGGACGTTGTAGCCCGGCCGCTAGGAGTCTTCGCCGCCAGTCCGTGGCAGGCGCTGTGTTCGGCTCCCTGTCTCTGTGGACTTACTTCGCCTCCTGCCACCGTTTCCACGCCAGTCCCGGCCGGTCCGTCCGGAACGCCACCAGCCGGGTGTGCTCCACTTCCGTGACATACACCGTCCGCCCGTCCGGGCCGCCGAAGCACAGGTTGCTCGGACGCGGGCCCAGCACCGGCACCTTGCGAAGAATCTCGCCCTTCGGCGACACCACGGCCACGACGCCCTCGCCATAGCGCGCGATGTAGAGGTTTCCATCCGCATCGCAGCGATGCCCGTCAAAGCCATGGTCCTCGAACTTCCGCAGGAGCCGTTTGTTCGTGAGCGACTTGTCCGGCGCGATGTCGAACACCCACAGGTCCCGCTGCTTGCTCTCGTTCACGTAGAGTTTCGTCCCGTCCGGGCTGACCTCGATGCCGTTGGTGGTGCCCATGCCGGTCGCGAGGCGCGTGGTCTTCCCGTCGAGGTCGATGCGCCAGAGCTGGCCGGTGCCGTCCTTCCAGTTCGGATCGCTGGCGTAGAGCGTGCCGTCCGGCCCGATGGCGAGGTCGTTCGGCTGGTTCATCTGCGGGTTGTGCGCGAAGACGGAGATCTGCTTCGTCTTCATGTCCACGCGCAGGACGTTGTGCTCCGCGTAGTCGGCAATGAACATGGTGCCGGCGCGATTGAAGACGATGCCGTTTCCGGTGCTCTTGCCGGGCAGCGTGAGGAAAACTTCCGAGCGCCCGTCCGGCGTGGTGCGGCCGATGGTCTGTTGTTTGGCGAAGTTGAC
>CAZOCL010000177.1:0-13392 GCA_964578245.1 uncultured Klebsiella sp.
ACGCCGTGGCCAGCCTGTATCCGACCGCCGAGGAAGCCCGCATCACCTGCGCCATTGTGGACGCGGCCGCCAAGGTGCGCGACCTGAACTTCAAATACATGGCCGAAGGCAAAGGCGCGATCGTCACCGCGCGCTTTGGCAAGGACGGCATCACTATCTGTGACCCGAACCGCGCGGGTGAAGGGGTGGACGGGGTGTTCCAGCGGATTTACGACCGGGCGATTTGAACACTGCTGCTATCAGTCTTTTTCATCATTAACAACAGGGATATTCGGCAACTGCTTCCGTATTTTCCTTATTACTTCGACTGAGATTCCGCGTGCCGCAACATACTCAAGGCTTGATGATAATACTTCTAGCCCATCCACATTTTTGATCCCGTAACAAAAATATAGTTCCAGTGTTTTGAGGCCACTCAAATCTCTTAAACTCGTGATGTCGTCAAGATTTGTGCAATTAGACAAATCAAGTTCAGTGCAACGGAGAGCTTTGAGCAATGGTATTGCCGCCTTGAGGTCTTCCGAATTGAAGTGTTCTCTGTTCTCATATGCTACGGACGCTTTTCGGTGTCGCTCGTTCCAATGAACGCCGCCCTTTTGCAATTCCACTCGAAGAGCGTTTTCAACGCTCTTGGTATTGTTGAGATTAAACAGCACTACGCTTGCTAACCAAATTCCGATTACCATCGGTGGGATTGCTCGGTTGATCGATTCGTGCCAGAGGCGGCGCCAGAAGCTGAGTAGGCGCATAATCTGAACGGCTAGAAAATCGTGGGAAATCTCCCAGAGCTTTTGGTGATCGTCGGTCAGGTCGGGGGTAAGGCAGCGGACGAGGCCTTCGCTTTCAAAGGCGCTGAGGCAGTAGCGAACCACGTCGGGGTCGAGTGTTGTCTCGGTGGCGATGTCGTCGACGCGGGCGGGGCAGCGGCTGCCGTCCTTTTGCAGCAGGGCCTCGAAGATGGGGCGCGCATGAAGCCGCAGCTCTCGGCGTTCAAGCAGGCGCTGAAGCCAATCTGCCAGGAAATCCACACGTTTGTTCGCAAGGAGTCGTCTGTGAAAATCGGCGGCATACGTGCGATAAGCATGGCCAACTAGGTTCGCCTGCACGGGACGCACCTTACCGCGCACATCATCACGGTCTTCCATCTGGCGGATGAATTCATCGAGAGGGAGTGTGCCAGCTTTTTTACAGTCAGCTTCAAGGCCGTTTCGGAGGAACTTGCGCGCATCCTCAACGGTAAAGAGAGGAACGGTGTAAGAGCGCGCAGAGTCGAAGTCCGGCAGGCCGAGTTTAAGTGTGTCGGGTTGGTATTCGCTGCGCAGAGAGAGCAACACGAGTAGTCCCGGCACCGGCGCGGCCCGCAGCGCAGCAAGCCACTCGCGGACGGCCTCCCACCGCTCGCTCTCCGCCGGGTGGCGGATGAAGAACTCCTCGAACTGATCGACGGCAACGAGTAACGTGCCGCCCGCTGCATGCCGGGCAGCGGCCTCTGCCGCAAGGGCCTCTCGTATTTCGTTTAACGTCGCCGGGCCGGGCAGCCCGAGCGCTTTCGCTAACTCAGGTAGAACACCGGTGTAGCCCCGCAGGGCGATGATGCGCCAACCCGCCTCTTCCAGCGCCGGCATGACGAAGGCTTGGAGCAGCGAGGTCTTCCCGCAACCGGACTGGCTGTGGAGGAAAAAGAACGGCTCGCCTTTTCCCGCCGCGCTGCGGAGGCGAGTGAGCGCCGTCTCATGGGCGAGATCGGTTCGGGCGTAGGCCTTGCGATCTTCCTTGGTGCCGCCATAAGGCCCGGTGCGGAAGTGGCCGAGGTGGAAGTTGAGCCTGTGCTCGCTGATGTCTCTCACCCGCCGCTCCAGACCAGCCGTGCGCCAGCGCCGGTGGATGACGACCGCCACTGGCACGAACACCGGCGCGAAAGCGACTACAAAGAGCCACATTACAGGCGTGCCAGGAAATGCCGCAGCCCACTTTTGTGCAATCTCCTGCCATTTGAACAGGGCTGCCACGATGGTCGTGGCATACGCGACCATGAGTAGGAAAAGCGCGCGCTGTTCCTTGAGCACCTCCATGACCTCGCGAACTAATGTTTTGCGCCTCGGGGTTGCCACAGGTCGGAGGTTAGCAACCACAGGGTTTAATGACAAGCGGGCAAACAGAAGCAGCTTCCGCTGGTGGAACAGGGCGGCGGCTCGCGCACGAGCAACAACCACTTCACCCGCGACGTCCTCCGCGCCGGCGGCACCAAGGCCTACGTCGGCTACGGCGTGGACAGCCTCACCGTCGGCCTCGTGGCCGTGTGCCGCGTGAAGTTCGCCGGCGAAACCCGCGACGCCGTGGCGAGCCTCTACCCGACCGCCGAGGAAGCCCGCATCACCTGCGCCATCGTGGACGCCGCCGCCAAGGTGCGCGACCTGAACTTCAAATACATGGCCGAGGGCAAGGGCGCGACCGTCACCGTCCGCTTCGGGCCGGACGGCATCACCATCTGTGATCCGAACCGGGCGAGCGAAGGCGCTGACAAGGTGTTTCAGAAGATTTACGACCGGGCGATTTGAACCACGATGGACACGAAATTGGATGGGTGGGTGCGAGAGTTCTCACCGTTCGAACTCTGATAGGTGGGTGCTCGCGCTTCTGAATCCTTCCAAACTCATCCGGTCAATCACTTCGAGCGCCCGCGCCCGCAGGTTCGGTGACTGAAGTTGTGCATACGCAGTGAAGACCAGCTTGCCGATGGTGTGTTCGTCCCCAGCAAGCGAGGTGCGGGTGTCGCTGTCGCCTTCGGCGCACCGGGTGGTGAAAATTTCGCAGACATCCAGGGTAATTTCTGGCACCCGGCGCTTGGTGTCTTCCAACGCGTGCAGGAGGAACGTTGGCTCGTCGGCAAAGGCCGGGCTGCCGAGGAAACTCCGAATCAATGGCTCGTAATTTGTGAGCGGCGTCTCGGGGGAGTGCCAGAGGTGCCAGAAACATCTCGCCGCCTCGGTGCGGACGGCCTTGCTGTTGTCGTCGAACAAGCGGAGCAACACGGGCTCACACCACGCGCGGCACTGCGAGTGCAAAAGGTTGCTTTTGGCGACTTCGCACGCGCCCAGCCGGCACGATTCATCACCAGAGAGCGCCGCTCCGGCCAGCGGGTCAGCCGCCTCGTGATAGAGTCGGGCGAGACAGGCAAGAACCCCGCCCTGCTTCTTCACTTCATCCCTTGAGGAATGCAGCATCCGCTCAATGGTTGGGGCAAAGTGTGTAAAGTGCTCGCGCAGTCCGCTCTGAATGAAATCTCGCACGTAGCCCGTCCCCAGAAGCCGCTCATCAGCATCCAGTAGCGTCCCCATCAGCCGAAGGGCCAACGGCGTGTCATGCTGGGCGACGGCGGACATGGTCGAGGCTGCCACAGACCGGACGGCCAGACTTGGGTCCGCCACGAGCTTGTTAAGTGCGTCAGAGAAATCCGCCAGATACGTCGCATTGTGCTGGATTAGATTGCGGATGGTTCCGGCGGCGTGCCCGCGCACGGTGTTGATGCCGTGTGTGAGGATGTCGCCTCCGTAGTAGGGCCGCTCACCTTCCCAAAGTTCAGAATCCGGGTCCGAATGCTGCGCCGCACACCGGACGAACTGAACGGCATCGTCGGGAAGCCGGGTGTCAGTCATCTCGCCGAGCAAGTCCACAGCGGCGCACAGGCACGCCTTGTCCTCCCAGTTGAACACGCGGCGCATGACCTCAAGCTTTACCTCCGGCGAGATTGTGGCTTCCTTCAGACCGTAAAGCACGTTCATGAAGTAGCTTGGACGCACATCGTTGGGGAATCGCAGCGCGAGTCGGGCGAACCGCTCCGGTTGCTCTTTCACAAATTGCTGGAGCGTTCCTGCAAGATGGTCGGCACCGCCGCGCTCAGGGTGCTCGAAGTCGCGTCTCCGGTCTGCCGAGTTGTATTTAGCAATGGCTCGAAGCCACTGATCATCGGTCATGCACTGCGCCGACTCCGTCGAAATGGGCGACACTACAGTGTATGAACGTATGCCTATTGGCGGATCATCTGGCTTCCCAAACTTCGTTTGCCACTCGGCGATTTGTGCATTCGCATGCCTGCTCCTCCGGTGGGCGGCGAGTGCAGATGCTAGATTAAAGGCCGAGTTGCCTCGCCATCGCAGCCCTCGCTTAGTCCGCTCGTGCGGCAAAACGAAGGCCAGAACGGTTGTTTCCACCGCACGGAAAGTCGCGTCTGTGCAATGCGGGGAACACATCTCAAGGACTTGGCGGGAAAGCCAGAATGGGCTGTCCGAATAGCCACAGAGAAACCGCTCCGGCTCGGCAGCAAGCAGCCCGAGCGCCTCATCCGCAAATGCCGTTGGGCAAGACAGGTAGGCGCGCATCAGCAAGTAGTTTGCGGTGTAGAGTTTCGCCACACGTAGTTGGCTGATGAAAGGACGCAAGGCGTCTGGCGATTTCTTGCCAACGAGTTCGAATGCCGTTTCGCACGCACCGGGATACGCTTCGGACATGCTGATATGCTCGCCGCGATACCGGGATGGCCACACTTGGTCGCTAGCGCGCGCGCAGTCGTCGCCATACTTGAAGGCTTCTGCGGCACGGATGACGGCGGACAGGACGTGCTCAAGAAAAGCATCCGGAACTTTGCGAGCGCTTGTGAAGAGCTCGTCCGCTCCGAACTCGTCATTGAGCAAAGACCACGGTGAAACATGTTGCCCTGTTGCCGACTTGGCGGCGGCAATCCGTCGGTCAAGCCAATGCGCGGCAAGTTCGGCGCACCAAACGGGCTGCTCTTCGGCGAAGCCATAAACCCCCGACCAGAAGGAGTCGTTGGAAGCGGACCGGTCACTCGCGCTGTCAAGTGTTCCGTAGTCTAACAGCCGCAGAAACAGGTCAAAATAGCGGCGGCTTTTGCCAAGGTCTCGCCCCTCCATCGTGTGACGCAGCCGTGGTTTCCAATCGCCGTTTATCGCGACGAATGGTTCCAGAAGCTCCGCTACACGTTCGGCGTGCTGGTGGGTCTGCCAGTGCAGATACCGACACATCAAGTCCAGCAACCACGCTTCACTGGATTGCAACCATTGCTGGATGAAACCCAAACGGTCAGCGACGCGAAACAAGGTGCGTGATGCGAAGAAGCAGTCGAAAACCCGTGAAGCGAGTCGGTCGGGATTTGGTTGGCTCGTCCGACGGCAGGTCAATTCAGACTCAATCCACGGCAGCAGTGTCTGGAGTTCTTCATCGCGCGGTTCGGGATGCGCCGCGACGAGTTCGACTGTGAGCAACTTCAAGTGCGGTCGAATCCGGTCGCTTCGGAGCAGGTGCCCAACGCTTTCGAGATACGCCGCGAAGTCGTCGTCACACAGGAACGCCAGCACTTGCCGTAGTTGTGCCCGCCGGAACAGATGCTGCGCGTCGCCTTCGAGGAAGCGGACGAAGTCGCGCCCACCGTTCGGCTGCGTGCGGGCAAAGCAGTAGTCGAAGAACGTCTCGTGGCCGAAGCCATAGCGCCGCCCGTCCCAAGTCAGCACGCCTTCCGACGCCATACGTTCCAGAAACTCTGGCGGGAAGCTGTCCATCGTGGCCGCCGGAACGGACAGTTGCTGACGATCGCTCATGGCGGTGGCGAGGTGCTTGATGGCCGGTAGCCACAACGCATCCCAATCAGGCCGGTGCGCCGAAACGGCCTTTCTCTTGGCATCCCAGTAAGCGTCGCAGAGTTCCTTCGCAGTCGTGAAACGGTTTTCTGTTCGAGCCAGCCGTGCGCTGACAAACAACGAAAGATTCTGTGGCAGGCGCAGCATGGTCTGTTGGCGCGGGGTGAGTTTGGAAATGTCACCGCCCTCGTTTGCCAGCACGGCTTTGACCTCGTCGGCTGTGAACTCGCCGACTTCAGTCGGAGCCTGCCCCTTCGCGAGAAGTTGTTTGAGCCGATGGTCGTGATCGAAGTCGAACTTCCTACAGGCCATCACGAGATGAATCTTGGCTCGTGAACGAAGACCAAGCACTTCGTCGCGGAGCGCGGCAACGACGTCAAAGTATTCCGTGCGACGCCCGGACACGGTGCTCACGCAGTCGAGCTGGTCCACCACGAGCGCAACCGCCTGAGCTGGATAGTTTTCGGCCAGCACGACTGCGGTCGATTCGCCGAGTCCAAGCTTTTCGCCCAGCGCAATGGTAGTGGCGACCGGTTCGAGACTGTCCAAGCGGAAGGCAAGCACCGGCAGGCCCATCGCTTGCAATCCTTCAACAATTTGGCAAAGGCACGCGCTCTTCCCGCCACCCGCCGTGCTGGTAATGAGGATGTCCAGCGGTGCGGAGTTGTTTTGGAACTTGGCAATCAATTCGTCCGCCACCGCCCGCCGGATGGGCGTCCCACGAATCAACTTCGCTCGCTGCCCTGCAACATAGGCTCGCGTTATAGCCAAAATACGATCTCGTGCTTCGGGAGAGGAAGCGCGGCGGCGAGTAATGCCACCATCCTGGAGGTGCTTTTCAATGTCAGCCGCTGTGAGCGTTTCGTGCGTGCTGCTCAGATACAGGCTTCGCAAGACATCCATTGTGATCTGCTGCGGCCCCTGAAAAGCCGCGCCGAGGACACGGCCAAGCTCCAATCCGAGTGTGACCTCATCTGCGCTCCTCACTATCACCGTGCGAAGGAAGTTGAACACTTCCTCCACTTCGGGAGAACCCAAGTGTTGCCTCAGTTCAGCAAACTGCGCATCACGCTTTTTGCTCAGGAAGTGTGCTTGGAACTCGGCAAACGACTGTGCCGCACGCGCGTTTTCCGTGAGCTGCTTCAATTCCGGTGAGCCGGAGACAGAAGCGAACACGCAATGGTCACCTGAGCGAAACTTTCCAAAGAAGAACTCCAAGACTGGCTTCAATGCACGGATGGTCCAAGTGCCGCTGTTCGTCGTTTGTCGCTTTGCCTGCCAGTGCTCGCGAACGGCTCCGCGCACGAGATGGAATTCTGCACCATCATCTCCGGGAGTTTCGATTCGGATGGCTGAAGCCTCGCCGTTCAGAACTGCAAGAAAAGCGTCAACACCCCAAAGCGCCTCATGAAAGAGACCAGCCTTGTCTGCTGCACCACCGGAATGTGTGCTTAACGCCATGCAAACATGCTCAACGTTTCGCCGGTCAGGCTGTGGCATTGCTCATGGCTGCCTAGGTTGTCAAATGTTGCTTTGCTCAGCAAGCCACCACCCCTTTCCTGGCACCAGTCATTCAGAAGATTTACGACCTGGCGATCTAGTGCTTGGATGGGGACATGCACCCGTTGCCGAATCAGACCCGACTGGCCGTGCGCCTGACCCGCCGCTGTTTCGCTGCGTGGATGGCAGCGGTGCCGGTGGCGACCGTCTGTGCGGACAACGAGACTGAAACAGGACGAAGGCTGGACTTCCAGATCGGGGAGGGCTTTGGCGACGCGAGCGAGGCGGATATCCAGGCCGTGTTGCGGTCCGCCGCCGAGTCCATCTGGAGGCATTGCCCGAATACGCGGTGGGAGGTGCCGGGCTTTTACATTTATCACTCGCGCACCGCGCCCATCACGGAATTCGAGCACCGGGCGGATGGCCGGATTGCGATTGGGCTGACGTCGCAGGGGAGGTTGTGGAGCCAGTTCGCGTTTCAGTTCGCGCACGAGTTTGGGCACGCGCTGGCGGGGCACGCGAACGACTGGCGGCAGTGCTGGCGGGTGGGGCGCAAGGCCAACCATTGGCTGGAGGAATCGCTCTGTGAAACGGCGTCGCTCTTCGCACTCCGGGCCATGGGGAAAGGCTGGGTGGAGCGAGCGCCCTATCCCAACTGGAGGGGCTACGCCCCCGCGCTCGCCAAGTATGCCCAGGAGCGGCTGGACTCCACGGTCTCGGGACTGCCGCTGGAGGCCAGCTTCGGAAAATGGTTTGGGGAGCACGAGGCATCTCTGCGGAGGGTCGCCACCCTGCGCGACAAGAACCTCATCGTGGCCCGCGTGCTCCTGCCGCTCTTCGAGGCGAGTCCGGCGGGCTGGGAAGCGATCACCGCCCTCAACCTCACGGCCAACCGGGACCCGGAGAAGACCCTGGCGCGCCACTTCTCCGACTGGGAAGCCGCCACGCCGGTGCCGCAGCGGGAGTTCATCGCGAGGGTGCGCGGGGTTTTTGGCCTGGCGTGATGCGTAGGAACTGATGGGTTTTGAACCACGAATGGACACGAAGCGACACGAATTGGGGAACGGGAGAATGGGCATGCTTGAGCGGCAAGATTCAAAGCGACAGTCCCTCCGTTTGAACCGTTGAGTTTGGTAGTATCCTATGGTATAGACCATCCATGACAACGGCGAAGGTGTTCATGAACGGGCGCAGCCAGGCCATCCGGCTGCCCAAGGCGTTTCGCGTGAAAGGCTCGGAGGTCCGGCTGCAGCGGGTGCCGGAGGGGATTCTGGTGCTGGAGCGGGACCCGTGGGAAATCTGCCAGGAGGCCTGCCAGGAGCTGTCCGATGACTTCATGAAAGAGCGCAAGCAGCCACCAGCCCAGCGGCGGGCCTGGCCGAAGGAGTGATGACCTACCTGCTCGATACGAACATCGTGGTCTTCATGGTGCGGGGGCTGAAGGTGCGTCCCCATCCCAATGCGCAGCAGCGTGAGCGGCACCGCATCGCCGGTCACATCCTGGCCCGTGCGCAAAAGCAGCAGGCCGCAGGGCACGAGGTCGCGTTGTCCGCCATCACGGTGGCGGAACTGGAGTTCGGAGCGTGGCACAGCGGAGATTACCAGACGGAGCTGGACGCGACGCGCCGGGCGATCCTGCCGTTCCTTCATCTACCCTTTGATCCCGAGGACTGCGCCGCGCACTACGGAGCCATCCGGCACCGGCTGGAAGCCTCTGGCCAGGCGATTGGTTCGCTGGATACGCTGATTGCCGCGCACGCGCTGGCCCTGGGTGCCACGCTGGTGACGAACAACACGGCGGAGTTCGCCCGCGTGCCGGGCTTGAAGTGCGAGGACTGGTCAGGGACTTGAACCACGAATGGACACGAAGAGACACGAATTGGGGATTGGGGAATGAAGCCTGAGAACGGCTGTGGGGGCATCTCAGTTTCTGGCAAGGCGTCTCCGGCCAAGTGGAGAAACCCGGAGGGTTTCAAGGTGAATAGCCGTGGGTGAAACCCACGGGGAGCGGTTTTCCGGCTCGACCCTGAAAGGGTCGAACTCGCTCATCGGCTGGCGTTGCGTTCAACCCCTCCCGGGGTTGTGCTCCATGACGCGCTCACCGTGGGTTTCACCCACGGCTATTCATGTGACACCCCTCCGGGGTGATTGAAGTCCGCGCCGACATGCCTGCAAGAAACTGAGATGCGCCCACGGCTGTGAGCACGCTCCGGTCGTTCGCCCGCCCCGGGAAGATATGCTTGAAAGTCGTTCGTCCCCGGACGAATTTCGCCCCTGATGACCAGTTCACTTTTCCGCGTGGTTGGTGCGTTGCTCCTGCTGCTGCTGGCCTTGCCGCAGGCGTTGGGCGCGGCGCAGAAGGTCAGCCCGCGCGATGCGTTCTTCAACGCCAC
Source organism: uncultured Klebsiella sp. (assembly GCA_964578245.1). GTDB lineage: Bacteria > Verrucomicrobiota > Verrucomicrobiia > Limisphaerales > SXTU01 > SXTU01. Next base: position 9,548 of record CAZOCL010000177.1, read on the forward strand.
CAACGCGCACACGTTTGTCATCGAGATTTCACCGGACGAATACACGAAGCTGCGCAAGGACAACCGGGCGTATGTGAAGTGCGACGTGACGGTGGACGGGCAGCTCTACACGAAGGACTGCGGCGTCCATCTCAAGGGCGGCGCAGGCAGCTTCCGCTCGCTGGATGACAAGCCGGCGCTGACGCTGAGCTTCGGCAAGTTCGAGGAGGGGCAGCGGCTCACGGGCATCCACAAGCTGCATCTGAACAACTCGGTGCAGGACCCGAGCTTCATGACCGAGAACCTGTGCGGCTGGCTCTTCGACAAGGCCGGGGTGCCCGCGCCGAAGGTGACGTGGGGGCGGGTGAAGCTCAACACGCGGGACCTCGGCTTCTTCGTGGTGAAGGAGGGCTATGCGAAGGATTTCATCCACCGCTATTTCAGCGACACGACGGGCAATTTCTACGATGGCGGCTTCTGCCAGGACATCAATGCGAAGAAGCAGAAGACCGCCGGTGCGAACCCGGAGGACCAGCGTGACCTGAAGGAATTGTTCGAAGCCGCAACCAAGGCGGACGTGGAGCAGCGCTGGCAACTGCTCAGCCAGCGCCTCGACGTGGAGCGCTTCGCGACCTTCACGCTGATGGAGGTCTTCACCGGCCACTGGGACGGCTACACGCACAATCGCAACAACTACCGGATGTATCACGACCCGACGTCCGGGAAGATGGTGTTCATTCCCTCCGGCATGGACCAGATGTTCGGTGGCGGCCAGAACGCGCTGCGGCCCGGCGGGCTCAACGGGTCCGTCAGCGCCGGGTTCATGAACACGCCGCAGGGCCGCGCGCTCTACGAGCAGCGCGCGCAGGAGGTGTTCACCAACGTCTTCAAGCTGGATGAAATGCTCGCGCATGTGAGCGAGATGCACGCGGTGATCCGGCCCGCGCTCGAGGCCATCAACCCGAACATGGCGCGGGATCATCAGGGCCAGGTCGCCGGGCTGCGCGACCGCATCACGTCGCGGCATCGGGAAATCGCGAAGCAGCTCGGCGCGCCGCCCCCGGAGGCGATGAAGTTCGGCGCGGACGGGACCGCGCGCATCCGCCGCTGGGAGACCAAGCAGGAGTCCGGCGACCCGCAGCAGGACGAGCCGAAGGTGGACGGCCACCCCACCTACCACATCCGCGCGCAGGCGGGCGGGACCGTCGCGTCGTGGCGCGCACCGGTCACCTTGGCGCCCGGCAAATATCGATTCACCGCGCTCGTGAAATGCGCGGACCTGCAGCCGGCCGGTGATGGGGCTGACGTTGGCGCAGGCCTGCGGATTTCCGGCGGCCAGCGCACCAACAAGCTCGTGGGCAGCGCGGGCTGGACGACGCTGGAGTATCCGATCGAAGTCAATGACAGCGCGGAGGTCGTGCTCGTCGCCGAGCTGCGGGCAAGCAAGGGCGAGGTGTGGTTCGATGCCGAGTCGATGAAGATCGCCAAGGTGAAGAACTGAGCGGACGCATGCTGCATCACCTTTCCTTTGCGGTCATCGACCTCGCCCGGTCGGCGACGTTCTACGATGCGGTGCTCAAACCGCTGGGCTATGGCCGGGTCTGGGAGGACGCCACGTTCGTGGGCTATGGCCTGCGCCCGGGGCAGGACATTTTCGCCCTCAAACTCCGCCCGGCCAATGCGGGTGTGCCGGGTGATGGGTTTCACGTTGCCTTTGCCGCGCCCTCGCGCGAGGCGGTGAGTGCGTTTTATCAGGCGGCGCTGGCCCACGGTGGCACGGACAATGGCGGGTCGGGGTTGCACCCGGAGTATGGGCCGCACTACTGCGCAGCCTTTGTCATTGATCCAGACGGTTATCGGATCGAGGCCGTGATCAACGGGCCCTGCCCGCACACTTGAAACCCGATGACGTTTCGACGAGCAACCGTGGAAGACAGTCCCCTGCTGGCCGCAATGAATCATCAGCTCATCCGGGACGAAGGCCATCGCAACCGGATGACGGTTCCTGAACTGGAGCAGCGGATGCGCGGCTGGCTGACGAGCGAGTATCAAGCGGTGCTCTTCGAGGCGGACGGGGAAGTCGTGGCCTATGCGCTCTATCGCGAACGGGCGGAGGAGATTTACCTTCGCCAGCTTTTCGTTGTTCGCCACCGTCGCAGCCAGGGACTGGGACGGAGCGCCGTTCAGCTCCTGCGCTCCCAGATCTGGCCAAAATCCAAACGGCTGACCGTCGAGGTGCTCGTGGCGAACGCGCGCGCCGTCGCCTTTTGGCGCACCGTTGGTTTTGCGGATTACAGTCTGGCGCTGGAGATACTTCCGGATGCGTCCCCGCACCCATGACGCTGGTGATCTTCGACATCGACGGCACGCTCACGCAGACCGATCAGGCTGACGGAGACTGTTTCGTGAGCGCGCTCGCGGACGTGTTCGGCTTCCGTGACGTCAACACCGACTGGTCCACCTACCGGCATGCGACGGACGCCGGCATCCTGCACGAAATCCATACGGCGCGAACGGGACGGGCACCGGGAGCAGCGGAGATCGCGCGTTTCCGCCAGCGGTTCATCGAGCGGCTTACCGAGGCTGGGCAGCAAACTGGCTTTGCGCCCGTGCCGGGCGCTGCCGCCATGCTGGCCCTCCTGGCGCAAAGTCCGGACCACCGGGTGGCGCTGGCCACTGGAGCCTGGCAGGACTCCGCGCGTCTCAAGATGACGGGCGCAGGCCTCAACTACCATGCGCACCCTGCGGCCTCCAGCGATGATGCCCTGGACCGGGAGACGATCATCCGCACGGCGGTCCGGCGGGCGGCGATGCAATTTGGCCAGCCCACGCAGACGCTCTATGTCGGCGACGGAGTGTGGGATGCGCGGGCCTGCCGCAACCTCGGCCTCCCCTTCATCGGCATCGGCCAGGGACCCCGTGCGGAACGGCTCATGGCGGAAGGTGCGGTCCGCGTGTTTGCCGATTACTCCGATCCGGAGTCCTTCATGGATGCGCTGGATGGTTGGCCGAGGTGAGCAGGTCGCGCACGCAGACAGGGATGTAGAGAAGACGAAGAGTTGCCCGCGAAACACGCGAATGGACGCGAAAGGAGATGTGCCTCTTGCGCAGCGGTGCCATCGGTTATTTCCAGGCCTGGCGGTATTTGTGCGGTGAAGCGGCATGAATGCCGCGCGCCGGGTTACGCGATGATCTCGGTGATCGGCTCGCCGTGGTCCATGTCCAGGCGTTTGCGGCCGGGGATTTCAAGGCGGTGCGAGTCGAGGCCCATCTGGCGCAGCACGGTGGCGTGGATGTCCGTGATGTAGTGGCGGTTCTCGATGGCGTGGAAGCCGAGTTCGTCCGTCACGCCGTGCTGCACGCCGGGCTTGATGCCGCCACCGGCCAGCCACGCGCAGAAGCCCTGCGGATGGTGATCGCGTCCGTCGCCCTGTGCGCCGGGTGAGCGGCCGAATTCGGTGCCCCACACGACGAGCGTGTCCTGCAGCAGGCCGCGTTGCTTCAAGTCCTTCAGCAGCCCGGCGATGGGCAGGTCCACCTGGCCGGCGAGGTTCGTGTGGTTGCTCTTGATGGCAGAGTGGGCATCCCACGCGCCGCCGCCGCCGCCACCGTGGAAGACCTGCACGAAGCGCACGCCGCGCTCCACCATGCGCCGCGCCGCGAGACAGAGTTCGCCGAAGGGCTTCGTGTTCGCCGCGTCGAGGCCGTAGAGCTTGCGCGTCGCCTCGCTCTCCTGGTCCAGGCGCATCACATCGGGCACGGCGGTCTGCATCTGGAACGCGAGTTCGTAGGACTTGATGCGGGCGCGCAGGTCCTTGTCGTCCGGGTAATCAATGCCGGAGAGCTGGTTGAGCTTGCCGAGCAAG
>CAZOCL010000178.1:0-13365 GCA_964578245.1 uncultured Klebsiella sp.
AGGCCTGCGGCACCGGCGGCACGGTGAAGGACGGCCAGATCGAAATCCAAGGCGACAAGCGCGAAGAAGTGGCGCGGATTCTGACCGAGGCGCATTTTCGTCCGGTGTTTGCGGGTGGGTGAGGGAGTGCCCGCTGGTTGCTTTTGACGCAAAGGCACAGCGCGGCGGAGCCGCCACCGAAGTTGACCATAGAGACAGGATGCACAAAGAGATTTGCCATGGTTGCCGTCCTGTGTCCCGCCACCACACCAACCAGAAGCCGCACCAGATTTCCCGCAGATTCAGGACCGCTACAGATGGGGGAAACATCTGTGGCCGTCCTGAATCTGCGGGAACCTTCTGAGTTCTCTCGTCCCTGTTCTCTCTGTGTTCATCGCGTCTTTGTGGTAAAAAATCAGCTGGAAAAAACTTCTCAGACAGTGGGGAAGTTGGGAGATAGCACCGCGTGGGGCAGGGGAACGCGGAGGAGGGAAATTCTTCCGGCGGGCCTTTGCGCTTTCTCTGCGATCTCTGCGTTGAAGCAAGCCCCGCTTCCGCTTTGGTTGCAGCGTGCCGCTCAGGGCTTCAGGAACTTGCTGAACCACGAGATGGAGTTTTGGAGCATCAGCGGGGTGAACTTGTGGGGGACTTCGGGTTCCAGATTCACCACGAGGCGGTCTGCCTGATCGCCATAGATTGGTTTGAGCGCGGCCACGAATCGCGTGCCGCCATCGCCGGGCACCTGCTTGTCCGCCGCGCCGCTCTGAAAGGCGATGGAGGGGCGGTGCTCGTAGAGCTTCAGATGCGTGAGCGGATTGCGGCGGTCGTAGTCGGCTTGCGCGGCAGCGTCGGGTTCGCCGGGCGGCTCGAAGGAGCCGGGGCGCATCCAGTCGGGTGTGGCGACGCAGGCGGAGACCACAACGATCCGATGATCCACGCTCGCAGCGGCCACCGAGATGTCCCCGCCCATCGAGATGCCACCGATGCCCACTTCCTTGCGCACTCCCAGGGTCTTGATGGCCCAGTCGATGACTTGCGGCGTTTCCTCGGCTGACTTGGCGAGGATCGGCCAGAAGTAGCGGCGGATGTTCCCGCGCACGCGTTTGACCAGCTCCTCGCGGGTCTCGATGCGCCGCTCGCCGTGCTGGTGAGGATCGAAGCTCAAAGCGACGAAGCCTTTCTTCGCGAACTCGCGCAGGTTCCCCTCCACCGATTCTTTTTGCCCGCTGAAGCCGGTGAGCCAGATTACGAGCGGGCGGCCTTTGGTCTCCATCGGCGCGATGACCAGGACTGGGATGTCACCCACCTTGGCGCGAATGGTCTGTAATTCGGCGGGTTTCTCCTGAGCCGGGGCGGAAGTCGTGACGAGTCCACTTGCCAGGGCCAGGAACAGGAGGGAGGTAAAGCGCCGGAACGCGCGGGCGACTGCGGGACAAGGTTGCATGCGGCAATTCTCCCCAATGACCTGCCCGGCTCAAGCCTTTGCTGACGCAAATCAGGCTTTGAAAGGCGAACGGAAATTCGACGAAGGCCAGGCGCGATGCCACGTCCTGCACCTCGCAGCCGCTCTCCCTCACCCCAGCCCTCTCCCGCTGGGAGAGGGGGCGACGCAGTCCGCACCGGTTGACAAAGGCACGCCGCTTTTGCACAGGACGACGGCGAAGATTCTCCCTCTCCCAGCGGGAGAGGGCTGGGGTGAGGGAGAGCGGCCACCCACTTCCATAAAGATGCACAACGCTCGGGCTCAACGTGCAAACTCCGATTTGCGCCCGGCCTTTGCGAAAACGGTGGCGCGGACTTGACGCAGGGGAGGACCGGGCGCACGGTCTGCATCAGGAATCACCGCCGAGTCGGCGTTCTCAGTGGCACAAGACTGCCAGGAGCGGCGGATAGCGGTTTGTCCAAAGTATCGGTCAACGAGCAATCGTGAGCAGCCATGACTAACTATCTTCAGCATTTTGTCCGGCTCGGGGTCTTCATCGGCCTGCTGGCCGGTGCGATCAGCACGCAGGCGCAAAACGGCGCGGTGCGGGACACCGCCGCATTTTTCTCCGAGGCGTCCAAGGCCGAGGCCGGCCGCCGCGTCGCCGAGATCGGGAAACGCTTCAAGAAGGACCTGGTCATCGAGACCTACGCCGAAGTGCCGGAGGCGGTCCGGCAAGGCGTGAACCTGCAGGACAAGCCGGCGGCCAACCGCATGTTTGAGGAGTGGACCATCAAGCAGGCCAAACAACTGCGGGTCAACGGCATCTATATCCTGCTCTCGAAGGAGCCCGCCCATCTGCAAATCGTCGTGGGCAATGATACCCAGCACGCGGCATTTACGCTCAAGGACCGGGACGCGCTCGCCAGCCTGATGCTGGCCCGCCTGCGCGCCAAACAGAACGACGAGGCGCTGCTCGAAGGCGTGAGCTTCGTCTTCAACACCATGGCCAGCCACGCGGCGACGCGGAGCCAGCCAGCGGTCGGGTCCACCTCCAGCGGCGTGAGTCGTAGCGAGGGATCCAGCGGACTGGGGCTGATCCTCGCGGTGTTGCTGGGCGTGGCGGTGCTCTGGCTGGTGGTCGGATTGTTCCGGTCGCTGGCGGGTGGCGGTGGTGGTGCCGGAGGCGGGATGGCAGCCGGTTCCAGTGGCGGCGGATTCTTCAGTTCGCTGCTCGGCGGAATGTTCGGTGCGGCGGCGGGCATGTGGCTTTACGACCAGTTCTCCGGGCATCACGGTTCGGCGTGGGGAGCAGACCAGGACCAGGGCTTGAGCAGCGACGATACCGGCTTCCGGGGTCGGGACAGCGACTACTCCAGTTCAGGCAGCGATTTCAGCGACTCCGGCGGGGGTGATTCCGGGGGAGATTCCGGCGGCGGCGACTCCGGTGGCGGGGACTTCTAAAGTCAGCCGCCTGCCGAGCAGCCCGCACTTGACCACAGCGGGTTCTGGCAGAGACTCGTTGGAAACCAAGCCGGCATGCGCCCGAGCAACGGGCAGCACTCGGCTGGGTTCAGATCTGACATGAAGCTCCGCTTGCCTCGCTTGCCTCTGCTGTGTGCACTCCTGACCGCGACGGGATTCACCCTCCCTGCTGCCCCAGCCGCGGTCCCAGTTCGTGAGAAATACCTGCTGCTGGATGATCGCCTGATCGAACGCACGGAAAACGCCGAGTTGCGCGTGGGCTCCGTCATCAAGCATCCGCAGAATCCGCTCTTCAAGGAGGACAAGCCGTGGGAAGTCCGCTACGACAACGTCTATGCGAACGTCCTCTTCGACCAACGTGACCTGCTCTACAAGTGCTGGTATAGCCCCTTCATCGTGGACCCGGCGGAGACCGAGACACCCTCAGCCCAACGCGGGACGGTGCGCTACCGTCCGCATGACCGCGAGATGGGTGTCTGCTACGCGACCTCACGCGACGGCTTGAAGTGGGAGAAGCCACCGCTAGGCCTCGTCGAATTCAACGGCAGCACGGCGAACAACCTGGTCCTGCGCCGGCCCCATGGCTCGGGCGTATGGCGGGATGCACACGACCCCGACCCTGCGCGGCGCTTCAAATTGTTCGCACGCAGCTCGGAGTCCGTCCGGCAAATGGCCGTGGCGTTCTCCCCTGACGGACTGCACTGGGGCCCGCAAACGCTCTGCCCAGAAATCAACGTGCCAGGAGACACGCACAACAACGCGTTCTGGTCGCCGGAGCTGGGCAAATACGTCGGGATCACCCGCATGAAGTCAGACCAGCGGCTCGTCGCGCGGACCGAGAGCGCGGACTTCCTTCACTGGACGAAGGCAGTCGAAGTGCTGCGCGGGGATGTGACGAACCAGACCTACGCGATGCTGACCTTCCGCCATGCCGGCGTGTATCTGGGCCTGCTCGCCATCTTCAACACCAAGACCGATCGCACGCAGGGCGAGCTGGCGTGGAGCCCCGACACCGTGACGTGGCAACGCATCCAGCCGGGCACGCCCTTGATGCCGAACTCCAGCAAGCGCGAGGATTACGACTGGGGCTGTGTCTATCCGGCCGCGGTGCCGGTGTTCCTCGACCACGAAATCCGCCTCTATTATGGAGCATCAAACGGCCCGCACACCAACTGGCGGGAAGGTTTCTTCGCCCTGGCCACGCTGCGTCCGGACGGCTTCGCGGGTTATGTGCCGAAGGATGAAGCGCAACCCGCAGTGATCGTCACCCGGCCACTGACGCTCAGCGGCCGGACGTTGAGACTGACGGCGGATATAGGTGCGGGCGGGTGGGTGAAGGCCACGTTGCTCGACGCTACGGGGAAGGTGCTCACAGAAGGGACTCGTCTTACCACGACAATGACCGGCGAGGTTGCGGTCGCCTTGGAGAAGAACACAGAGCAGCCGGTGTGCGTGCGTCTGGAAACCAAGTTGGCGAAGGTGTATTCGTTCACCTTCGGACCTTGAGCGCAGGCATGCAGCATCCACCCTCAATGAAGACATCCGCACGCAACTGGCTTGGCGCAAATCCGACGATGGCGCGCTTCCTCCTCTGCCTCCTGTTCCTGATGGCCAGCCTGGTTGCGGCAGAAGCGCAGTCACGACCGTCCGCTCCCCGAGCGCAGCCGGGCAACGCTTACGAAGCGGTCGTGGAAGTGCCCGGATTGCCGCGCGTGCTGCTCATTGGCGACTCGATTTCCGAAGGCTACACGCTGCCCGTGCGCAAGCTGCTGCAGGGCCGGGCGAACGTGCTTCGGATTCCAGAAAACGGTGGCCCCACCAAGGCAGGCCTCGCCAAGCTCGACCAGTGGCTCGGCACCGGCAAATGGGATGTGATCCACTTCAACTGGGGATTGCACGACTTGATGACCTTCCCCGACCCTAAGGCTGAACCAGAGCAACCCGAGAAGGACCAGCTCGCCCGCTACGAAGCGAACCTGCGCGTGCTGGTGACCCGACTCAAGCAGACCGGGGCCAGGCTGATCTGGGCGTCCTCGACTCCGGTGCCGGATGAAATGAGTTCCCCGCGCAGCCCGCCCAACCGTTCCCGCTTGGTAAAGCTCTACAACGACGCGGCAGCGAAGATAATGAAGGAGCACCATATCCCCATCAACGATCTCAACACCTACGTCACGCCGGTGGTGGCCAGGCTGCAGCGGGCCAAGGACGTGCACTTCGGAGTGGAGGGTTCAGAGTTTCTCGGCAAGCAGGTGGCGGAGGAAATCGCGGCGGCACTGCCGAAACAGTGACTGCCTGGGTGCAGTCGCGTGCAGTCGCAAACCATCTGAAGGCCGCGCGTAACCGGGACTCTCCGACCATTTCACTTGGGGCACGACGATGACGCCGCACTGCTCCGCATGAAGCCCGACAAGACCTTTCTCGGCGCGTTGACGGCGTTGGTGATCCTCTCGGTCGTCTTCCTCTTGAGCCTATATGGAAGGCCGCACTTGCGGCCGCATTTGATTTGACGCAGCGACGTTGAGAGCGCGGAGGAACGCAGAGATTTGGAAGGGATGGTTCCTTCCACCTGCTCCGCCCACTCCAAGCAAATGGTTTTCGACCTCGCTAACGCTTGCAAGTCACGGAGCGTGGTATTAAATATCCCGCGTGCACTTGGTGGTTAACTTGATGTCTTCGACTCATGTTCGCTTGAACTTGTCCGCCCGCGATGCTGCACCGCGAAGAGGAGGATGGTTGAGCGCTCTCCCGCGTGATGCTTCCTTGTGGCGTCCCTTGCCCAATTTGTCCCTAACAGATCACCGATAATCCTCCCATAACCATGAGCGCTCCACCCTTTCAGCTCGTCCCGGTGAAAGGCAGTCCGTGTGAGGCTCTCTCTCTCTGGCCACTTCGGTTGCTGTGCCTGATCCTCGGTGTGGTGGCCGGCCCGGAGGGGAGTCTGGCCCAGGCGCAAACCGAGCCGTTTTCGCCAAACTCGCTAAAGAAACTCAGCCTGGAGGAGCTGATGAACATGGAGGTGACGTCGGTTTCGAAACGGCCCGAGAAGCTGGCCGAAACTGCTTCCGCCATCCAGGTCATCACCGGGGATGAAATCCGGCGTTCGGGAGCCACGAGCATCGCGGAGGCGCTGCGGATGGCGGACAATCTGCACGTCGCGCAGAAGGGCTCCCACGGCTGGGCCATCAGTGCGCGGGGATTCAACACGGACTCGGCGAACAAACTGCTCGTGCTGATGGACGGACGCAGTGTTTACACGCCACTGTTCTCCGGTGTCTTTTGGGACCAGCAGGACTATCTGCTGGAGGACATTGACCGCATCGAAGTGGTCAGCGGTCCGGGCGGAACACTCTGGGGGGCGAACGCCGTCAACGGCGTCATCAACATCATCACCAAGAGCGCCAAGGACACCCAAGGCGTGCATCTGGAAGGCGGTGGCGGCTCGACGATGCGGGACTTCGGTGGCGTGCGTTACGGCGGAGCCTTCTCTTCCAATGTGTTCTTCCGGGTTTACGGGAAGTATTTCGACCGCGGCAGCGAGGTGCTCCCCAACGGGAACAGCGCGTTTGATTCATGGCGGATGGGGCAGGGCGGCTTCCGCATTGATGCCGAGCCGGGCCCGGAGAACACCTTCACGTTGCAGGGGGACGGATTCGCCGGGAACGAAAACCTGGCAGCCGGCGGGACCTCCAAAGTGAACGGAAACAATGTGCTTGGCCGCTGGTCGCATGTGTTTTCCGAGGGCTCCGACATGGCGCTCCAGCTTTATTACGACCGCACGCACCTGAACAATTTCGTGCCCGCCAATGCCTTCGCCCCGTCCGGTAATTTGAAGGATGACCTCAACACGTTCGACGTGGATTTCCAGCACCGCGTCCGGCTGGGTGAGCGCAACCAGTTCATCTGGGGGCTCGGCTACCGCTTCACGCACGATGTGGTGCAAAACGCGCCGGGCCTGGCCTTTTCCCCGACGCAGCTCGATCACCATCTCTTTAGCGGGTTCGTGCAGGACGAAATCACGCTGGTCAAGCGTCTCACGCTCACGCTGGGGACCAAGATCGAACACAACGACTACAGTGGACTGGAAGTGGAGCCGAGCGCGCGGCTCGCCTGGACGCCCACGGACGGGCAGACCATCTGGACGGCGGTCTCGCGGGCCATCCGCGCGCCGTCGCGCGTGGACCGTGACATCCGGCTGCCCACCCCGGTCCTGGCCCCTGTCATTCCGAACCTGCTGGTCGGGGGTGCGAACTTCGAGTCCGAAACCGTCATCGCCTATGAGCTGGGCTATCGCACACAAATCGGCTCCAACGCCACCGCTTCCATCGCCACGTTCTACAACGTTTACAATGACGTCCGCAGCACCAGCGTCAGCCCACCGCCCGCGCCGTTCGGGCTGCCGCTCTTCTATGCCAACAACCTGGAAGGGCATACGTATGGCATTGAGCTGAGCGCCACGTATCAAGTGCTCGACTGGTGGCGGCTGCGCGCCGGCTGGGACTTGCTCAAGGAGGACATCCACGTGAAGTCAGGCCAGGCGGACTTCAACAACGCACTCAACGAGACCGCCGATCCCCAGCAGCGGTTTTCCCTCCGCTCCTCAATGGATCTGCCGCACAATTTCGGCCTGGATGCGGCACTGCGCTGGGTGGATTCCTTCCGTTACAACAACAGCGGTGCCGCCGCCACTGTGCCCAGCTACATGGAACTGGATGTCCGCCTGAGCTGGCATCCCTCCAAGAACGTGGAGCTTTCCATTGTCGGCCAGAACCTCCTGCACAAGCACCATTCCGAATACGTCATCTCCAACCCCAATCCGCAGGAAGACATCCAGCGCGGGGTATATGGAAAGGTCACATGGCGGTTTTGAATGCGTCAGGGCAGCAGACGAGGGGGGGGCGGGGCAAGACGTTATGCCGCCTCTGGCTCGTCGTTTCTGCCCTGCTGCTGGTCAGTGCCGTGCCGTTGTCCGCCCAGTCCAAGGAGTATCAGATCAAGGCGGCCTTCCTCTATAACTTCTCTCAGTTCATCGAGTGGCCGCCGACGGCCTTTGGCGGAGCCCAGGAGCCCATAGTCCTTGGCATTATCGGCGAGGATCCGTTCGGGGCCTACTTGGATGAACTCGTGCGCGGGGAAAAGGTGAACAACCATCCACTGGTCGTGCAACGATATGCCAGCGTGGATGAGATCAAGAACTGCCATGTCCTTTTCATCAGTCGCTCGAAGAGTCTGCCGCCCGGCCCGCTGCTGGAGAGCCTGAAGGGTCGGAGCACCCTGACCGTTGGGGACTCCGACGAAGCCGCCAGAGCGGGGGTCATGATCCGCTTCTTCACCGACCAGAACAAAATCCGGCTCCGCATCAATGTGGAAGCTGCGAAGGCCGTCAATTTGACCATCAGTTCCAAGCTGTTGAAGGCGGCGGAGATTGTTTCGCCGGGAAAGGACTGACCATGCCGCTCAAAGATCTTCCGATCCGGCGCAAGCTCATGGTGATCATCCTCGTGACGACCGTGGCGGTGCTGCTGCTGATGCGCTCGGTGTCCTTCGCCTACGAGTTCGTGACGTTCCGGCAGGCCATCCTCCGGCAATTGGCCACGGTGGGCGAAGTGATCGCGGCGAACAGCACCGCTGCGCTGGCCTTTGACAACCCCGGTGACGCCGGGGAAACCTTGTCCGCCCTCAAGGCCGAACGCCATGTCACGGCCGCCGCCCTGTATGACAAGGCCGGGAAACTGTTCGCCAAGTATCCCGCTACCCTGCCGGACAGCGCGCTGCCCGGCACGCCGGGGCAGGCGGGCTACCAGTTCGAGCACCTTTCTCTGATCGGTTACCAGCCGGTGATGCAGAACCAGCGGAGGCTGGGCATGCTCTACCTCCAGCTCGACACCGGGGCCATCATGGAGGAGTGGTTGCGCACGTCTGTTGGGATCGCCGTGCTGATGCTGGCCGTCGCCCTCGCGGTGGCGTATCTGATCTCCCGGGCGCTGCAGAAGCAGATCTCCCAGCCGATTCTCTCGCTGGCCGAGACGGCCCGGGCCGTTTCCGACCGCCAGGATTATTCCGTCCGCGCCACCAAGCAGGGGAAAGACGAACTGGGACTTCTAACCGACGCCTTCAACCTGATGCTCACGCGCATCCAGGAGCAGAACCAGGCCTTGCAGAAAAGCGAGCGCCGGTTCCGCGCTCTCATCGAGCACAGCTCGGACAGCATCTCGGTGATTGATGCGGAGAACCGCATCCTCTACCTCAGCCCGTCCGTGGTGGCCGTGGAGGGTTACACCGCCGAAGAACTGGTCGGGCGCAACGGCCTAGAAGACACGCACCCCGACGACCAGCCCCGAGTGAAGACCGCAGTCCGGCAACTGCTGGACCAGCCGGGCAAGGCCATCCCGGTGTTGTGGCGGCGGCGGCACAAGGACGGCCACTGGCTCTGGCTGGAGGGCGTGGCGGTCAACTTGCTCGGCGATCCCGCCATTGGCGGCATCGTCACCAACTACCGCGATGTAACCGGACGCAAACAAGCCGAGGAGGAAATCCGCGAGCTGAACGCGAGCCTGGAGGAACGCGTGCAGGAGCGCACCGCGCAACTCGAGTCGGCCAACAAGGAACTCGAGGCCTTTTCTTACTCAGTATCGCACGACCTGCGCGCGCCGCTGCGCGGAGTGGACGGCTACATCCGCATGCTCCAGGAAGACTATGCGGACCGGCTGGATGCGGAAGGAAACCGCATGATCGAGGTGGTGAGCAGCGAGGCCAAGCGGATGGGCCGGCTGATTGACGACCTGCTGGCCTTCTCCCGGCTGGGCCGCGAACAGATGGGCCGCGCGCCCGTGGACATGACCGCGCTGGGGCAGGCGGTCTTTGAAAACCTGACCCGGACGGCGACCGTGGCCCCGCCGCGCTTCGACCTGAAACCGTTGCCACCGGCGGAAGGTGATCTGGCCATGCTGCGCCAGGTCTTCACCAATCTCATCAGCAACGCCGTCAAGTTCAGCCGCCATAATCCGAATCCGACCGTAGAGGTCGGCGGCAGCAACGGCGACGGCGAGATGACCTACTACGTCAAGGACAACGGCGTGGGCTTCGACGAGAAATACGCGCACAAACTCTTCGGCGTCTTTCAACGGCTGCACAGCGAGGCCGAGTTTGAAGGGACGGGCGTGGGGCTGGCCCTGGTGCAACGCATCGTCCGTCGGCATGGCGGCCGGGTGTGGGCCGAAAGCAAGCTGGGCACCGGCGCGACTTTCTATTTTACTTTGCCCGCACGAAAGGAAAACCCCGATGAGCCATCAAATTGAAGTGGAAGTCCTCCTGGTCGAGGACAGCCCGCGCGATGCCGAAATGGCGCTGCGCACGCTCCGCAAGCACAACCTGGCCAACCACGTCTTCCACGCCAAGGACGGCCAGGAGGCGTTGAACTGGCTGTTCGGAACCGGCGCTTATGCGGGCCGGAATCCTAGTCAGCATCCGAAAGTGGTCCTGCTGGACCTCAAGCTGCCCAAAGTGGACGGCCTGGAAGTGCTGCGTGCTATCCGCAGCGATGAGCGCACCCGGCTCCTGCCCGTGGTGGTGATGACCTCGTCCCGTGAGGAGCGGGACGTGATTGACAGCTACAAGCTCGGGGTGAACAGCTACGTGGTGAAGCCGATGGACTTCGAAGGCTTCTCGACGGCCGTGGCCCAATTGGGGCATTACTGGCTGCTGGTGAATCACGAGCCAAAGTGACGCCGCGGCCCCAAGGCACCCCATGAGCACCCCGATTCGCGTTCTCGTCCTGGAAGACCGGGTGACCGACGCCGAGCTGATCATCCGCGAGCTCCGCCGGGCGGGCTTTGATCCGCAGTGGAAGCGGGTCGAAACGGAGGCGGCTTTCCTCGCGGAACTCGAAAACTCCCCCGAACTGATCCTGTCCGACTACGCGATGCCGAATTTTGACGGGCTGCGGGCGGCGGAGGTGCTGCATGAGCGGAAGCTCGACATCCCGTTCATCCTGGTCTCCGGCACCATCGGTGAAGACATCGCCGTGGAGGCCATGAAGCGCGGGGCCACGGACTACCTGATCAAGGACCGCACGGCGCGGCTGGGCGCTGCGGTCGAGCGTGCCTTGCGGGAGAAGCGGCTGCGCACCGAACGGCGCCGGGCGGAAGAGGAGTTGCGCCACACGCATGACCAGCTCCAGCGACTCCTGGCGCATAGCCCGGCGGTGATCTACTCACTGACGGTGGCGGACGGCCGCGTGCTGCACCAGCTGGTCAGTGAAAACATCACGCGCCTGCTCGGCTTCACGGCGGCGGAATCCTGCGCGTCCGACTGGTGGGTGAACCGGCTGCACACTGAGGACCGGGCGCAGGCGCTCGCCAGCGTCACCCGGTCCGGCCCGGACGGCCGCGCCACCATCGAATATCGCCTGCAGCACAAGGACGGGCGCTTCGTCTGGGTGGAGGACAGCCTGCGCACCGTGGGCAACGGGAACGGTGACCCAGTGGAAGTGGCCGGCGTTTGGACGGACATCACCGAGCGCAAGCTGGCGCAGGAAAAACTGAGCTACTACACAGCGAGCCTCGAACGAAGCAACCGCGAGCTGCAGGATTTCGCCTCTGTCGCCTCGCATGATTTACAGGAGCCGCTGCGCAAGATTCAGGCCTTTTGCGACCGGCTCAAGGCGCGGTCCGGCACGGCACTGGATGAAACGGCACGGGATTACCTCGACCGGATGCAGAACGCCGCCGCGCGGATGCAGACGCTCGTGAACGATCTGCTGGCCTTCTCCCGCATCACCACCCGGGCGCAGCCGTTCGTGGCGTGCGATCTGGCGGAGATTGCCCGTGAGGTGATGGGCGATCTGGAGACGCGTCTGGAGCAGACCGCCGGCCGGGTGGAACTGGGCGAACTCCCCACGATCGAGGTGGACCCCACACAGATGCGGCAACTGTTCCAAAACCTGATCGCCAACGCGCTCAAGTTTCACCAGCCCGGCCAGTCACCCGTGGTGAAGGTTTTCTGCGAGCGCGATGGATCGTTGATCCGGCTCCACGTGGCGGACAACGGCATTGGCTTCGACGAAAAGTATCTCGATCGCATCTTCACGATCTTTCAGCGGCTGCATGGGCGGCAGGAATACGAGGGCACTGGCGTGGGGCTGGCGGTCTGCCGCAAAATCGCCATCCGCCACGGTGGCAGCATCACGGCCCGCAGCCAGCCCGGCCAGGGCGCGACCTTCATTGTCACCCTGCCGTGCAAGCAGACAAATGGCACGGAGACGGCGCAGCGCTGAACAGCGTGGAGTCGGGAATACCGGGAAGGGGAAGAAAGTGGTGGTAGGACCTGGATTCGAACCAGGGAAGGCGTGAGCCAGCAGATTTACAGTCTGCCCCCGTTGGCCACTTGGGTATCCTACCGACCAGCCATGCGCCTGCGCGCAAGAACGCGGATTAAGCCAAACGCGCCCAACCGGCTCAAGTGCAATCTTGGGGGAATTGCGGATTCAGCCGGAACGCCCAGCGCTGAGCCCGCGAAACACGCCAAATGCACGAAAAGGGATGTGGCTGAGCGGAGTGGAGGCAATGCACACCATTTCGGAGGAGGGCACGCGCAAAGCCAGCGGGACGCCCGCGCACCGGTTACAGCAGTTCCTTCATGATGCGCCCGTTGTTGGCGATCATGATGGGACGGCCCTCGGCGGTGTGCATCTCGTCGAGGGGATCGAGGCCGAGCAGGTGGTAGAGCGTCGCAGCCATGTCCTCGGGACCGTAGGCCGTGTGCGCGGGATACGCTGCCCATTTGTCGCTGGCTCCGATGACGCGCCCGCCCTGGATGCCGCCGCCGCCCATGAGGACGGTGAAGCACGGACCCCAGTGGTCGCGCCCGGCGTTCTTGTTGATCTTCGGCGTGCGACCGAACTCGCCAGTCACGATCACGAGCGTCTTCTCCAGCATCCTCCGTTCAGAGAGGTCGCGGAAGAGCGTGGACATGGCGGCGTCGAGCTTGGGCAGGAGCGCGGTCTTGAGGGTGTTGAAATTGCCGTCGTGCGTGTCCCAGTTCGAGTGGTCAATGGTCACACAGCGCACGCCGCTTTCCACCAGGCGGCGGGCAAAGAGGCAGGACTGGCCGAGCGTGTTGCGCCCGTAGTCATCGCGCAGCTTCTCCGGCTCGGCCCCGAGGTCGAAGGCGCGCTTCGCGTCCGGCGAGGTCATCAGGTCGAAGGCGCGCTGGCTGAAGACGCTGACGTTGCGCGGGCCGGCGTTGGCAGCGGCCTCGGCGGTCTTCTGGTAGCGGTCCACCTGCGCGAGCAGTTCGCGCCGTGCGTCGAGCCGCCGGGTCTCGATGAGCATCGGCGGCGAGAGATCGGGCACGGTGAAGTTCGGCGCGTTCGGATCGGTCTCCACCACGAAGGGCACCGCGGCCGCGCCGAGGTAGGCGGAACTGGCGCTGGGGTGCATGCCCGGCAGGCAGACGTAGGGCGGCACGGAGCCGCGCGGGCC
>CAZOCL010000179.1:0-13308 GCA_964578245.1 uncultured Klebsiella sp.
TTCAGCCGGGCGAAATCCTCGTGGCCGAGCGCACCGACCCCGGCTGGGTGATGCTCTTTCCCGCCGCGTCCGGCCTGCTGGTCGAGCGCGGCAGCCTGCTCTCGCACTCGGCCATCGTGTCGCGCGAACTGGGCCTGCCGGGCATCGTGTCCATCCCCGGCCTGACCACCTGGCTCCGCACGGGCGACGAGGTGGAGATGGACGGAGCCACGGGAGTTGTCCGCCGGTTGAAATCCGCATGAAAGCCGAAGCCGCCCAGCACGCTGACTTCTCGCACATCCGCTACGCCCAAGTGTGGGAGGACGCCGATGTGCTGCTCGCCGCGCTCGACCCCAAGCCGGGCGCGACGCTGCTGTCCATAGCCTCCGCCGGGGACAACGCGCTGGCGCTGCTCACCCGCAACCCCGCCCGCGTCATCGCGCTGGACCTGAACCCTGCCCAGCTCGCCTGCCTCGAACTGCGCGTGGCCGCCTATCGTGAGTTGCAGCACGCGGAACTGCTCGAACTCATCGGCTCCCGCGACAGCCCGCGTCGCGCCGCGCTCTACCAGCGGTGCCGTCCGCAGCTCTCCGCGCCCGTGCGCGCCTTTTGGGACGCCCATGCGGCAGACATCGCCTTGGGCATCGGTGGCGCGGGCAAGTTTGAACGTTACTTCCAGACCTTCCGCGAACGGGTGGTGCCGCTCATCCATTCGCGGGCACGCGTCGCGGCGCTGTTGCGTGGCGGCCCGGCGGAGGAGCGCGAGCACTTTTATTCCGCGCAGTGGGATACGTGGCGCTGGCGGCTCCTGTTCAAGTTCTTCTTCAGTCGTTTCATGATGGGCCGGCTTGGGCGCGACCCCAGCTTCTTCCGCTACGTGGAGGGCAGCGTGGCCGACCGGATTCTCACCCGCACGCGCCATGCGCTCACGGCGTTGAACCCGGCAGAGAATCCGTATCTCCAGTGGATTTTCACCGGGCAGCACGTCACCGCCCTGCCGTTCGCGCTGCGCCCGGAGAACTTCGCCGCCATCCGCGCGAACCTCGACCGGCTGGAGTGGCGCTGCCAGTCCATCGAGGAGTTTCTGACCGCCGAGCGCGGCACCCGGCTCGACGGCGCAAACCTCAGCGACATCTTCGAATACATGAGCGAGGGGAACACGGCGACGCTGCTGGAGCGGCTGGCGGACGCGTCAAATCCCGGCGCGCGCCTCGCCTACTGGAACATGCTCGCGCCCCGCTCCCGGCCCGAGTCGCTGGCGGGCAAGCTGCGCCCGCTGCCGGAACTGGCAGACCGGCTGCTGCGCGAGGACAAGGCGTGGTTCTACAGCCGGCTCGTGATCGAGGAGGTGGTGGGATGAAGGTTTTTACGTTTCGAGTTTGGAGTTGGCAGGCAAGGCGTTGGTGACGCGATGAACCCGCTGTTAGCCATCCTGGGCATATGGGCTGCGCTCGCCGCGCTGGTGGCGGGGCTGGCCTGGGCTCAGCAACAATGGACCATCGCGCCGGAGTGGTCGCGCAAGGCGGTGCATGTCGGCATGGGGCTGGTGTGCACGGCGTTTCCGTGGCTGTTCACTGAGTTCTGGCAGGTCGCGGTCACGGTCGCCGGCGCGACGACGCTGCTGCTGGCCATCCGGTTGGTTCCGGCCCTGCAGATGCGGTTTGGCCGCGTGCTGGGGGGCGTGGGCCGGTCCTCGATGGGTGATGTGTTCTTCCCGGTATCCGTGCTGCTCCTCTTCGCGCAGGCCGGGCACGAGCCGGTCTTCTACGTCGTGCCCATGCTGCTGCTCGCACTGGCGGACGCGGCGGCGGCGCTGGTGGGCACGTCGTGGGGCCGGCGCTCCTTCACGGCCGACGAGGGCTTCAAGACGTGGGAAGGTTCGCTGGCATTTCTCGCGGTCGCCTTCCTCAGCGCGGTGCTGCCGCTGCTCCTGGCGCGGCCGGAGCTGGGCGGGCGGGCGGCGCTGGTGGCGCTGTGCATCGCGCTGGTCACGATGCTCCTTGAAGCCTCGGCCTGGCGCGGCCTGGACAACCTGTTCGTCCCGCTGGCCGCGCTGGTGATGCTGCGGCTGTATGTGCCCATGCCGGAGGCGGACTTGTGGGAGCGGCTCGCGGTGCTGGGCGGCCTGTTCATCGTGTTTCTGGCCACGCGCCGGCACGCGCTGATGTGCGAGGGCACGCTGCTGGGCGCGGCGCTGGCCGTGTATCTGTGCTGGGTCATCGGCGGCTGGCAATGGGTGGTCGCACCGCTGACGCTGTGGCTGCTGCATCCGCTGCTGGTGGACGCCGGGACGCGCGGCGAGGACCTGCCGGTCCACACCCACCCGGCGCTGCTGGGCCTGGCGCTGCCGCCGCTGGCCTGGCTGTTTGCGGCGTTTTTCCTGGAACGGCCCAAATTGTTCGGCGCGTTCACCCTCGCGCTGGCGGCGCATCTGGCGATGACCGCCGTGGCACTGCGGCGGACGGACCGGATGCCGCACGGACTGAGCCGCGCGGCGGGCTTTGGCCTGCTGTGCGGCTGGCTCGCCTTCATGCCCTTCGGGCTGATGACCGGGGCGGGCGCGTCCCTGAACGTGGGCGTGCTGGGGGCGGCGCTGGCGGCGATTGGGTTTCATCTGCTGCTGCCGCGTCTCGAGGCGACGGTGCCGCATTGGACCTGCCGGGCAGCACTGGCCACAGGGGCTTCCCTGCTGCTGGCGTTGTGGAAAGGGCCGTTGTGAGCCGCTTCATTCAAATCCATACCCCGGCGGAAAGCGCCGCCATCCAAGGCGGCACGCTGCCCGCCTTCGATGCGCAACTGCTGCTGCGTCACGCGCCGGACGAACACTGGCTCTCGCTGGACGACAGCGATGTCCCCGCTGCGCGCGTCTCGCTCTGGTGGACGAATGCGCCACCGCACCCGGCGCACCGGCTGGGGGTCATCGGCCACTTCGCGGCGACGAATGATCGCGCCGCTGGTGAATTGCTCCAACACGCGGCTTCACGACTGGCGGAGCGCGGCTGCACGCTGGCGGTCGGGCCGATGGACGGGAACACCTGGCGACGTTACCGGCTGGTCACGGAACCCGGCACGGAACCGTCCTTCTTCTTGGAGCCGAACAACCCGCCGGACTGGCCCACGCACTGGACGAACGCGGGGTTTGCACCGCTGGCGAGCTACTTCTCCGCTTTGAACCCCGATCTCACGCGCGAGGACCCGCAGGTCGCCCGGGCGGGTGAACGACTGATGCGGGTGGGCGTGCGGCTTCGATCGCTTGATGCAGCGGACCTGGAGGCGGACCTGCGGCGCATCTATGCCGTGTCGGCACGAGCATTCACTGCAAATTTCCTCTACACGCCGCTGCCAGAGGCGGACTTCCTCGCGCAATACCTCGCCCTGCGCGACCGGATGAAGCCGGAGCTGACCCTGCTCGCGGAACTGGACGGCGAGCCAGCCGGCTATGTCTTTACCTTGCCCGACTGGCAGCAGGCGGCGCGCGGCGAAATGGTGGACACGGTCATCGTGAAGACTGTGGCCGTGCTGCCGGAACGGCGCTGCGCCGGACTGGGTGCATGGCTGGTGGCGGAGACGCAGCGGGCGGCGCGCGCGCTGGGCTACCGGCGGGCCATCCACGCGCTGATGCACGAGTCGAACAACTCGCTGAACCTGAGCGGACGCTACGCGACCCCGTTCCGGCGCTACACGCTGTTTGGGAAGGAATTGGAATGAGCCACGAGAGGGCACAAAGAACGCAAAGGAGCCAGTGGACGAAGAGGTCTGGTTCGGCGGACTTGTTGTCTATGCGTTCTTTGCGCCCCTTCGTGGCCAATCTCTGAGTTTCCCGCCATGAACCTCGTCGCGCTCATCACCGCCCAGGTCGCGGTCCGGCCAGATGCTCCGGCCATCGTTGAGGTGCGCCGAGGGCGGGTGTGCGTGACGACCTTTGCCGAACTGGACGATGCGGCCCAACGGGCGGCGGCGATGCTGCGCGAGGCGGGCCTGCGGGAAGGCGAGTCGGTGCTCGTGTTCCAACCGATGTCGGCGGAGCTTTATGTCGCGTTGCTCGCGCTGTTCCGGCTGGGGGCGACGGCGATGTTTCTGGACCCCTCCGCCGGGGCGGCGCACATGGAGGCCTGCTGTGAACTACAGCGGCCGCGGGCGCTGATCGCATTGACGCGGGCGCACCTGCTGCGGCTGCGCTCGCCCGCCCTGCGGCGCATTCCGTTGAAGTTTGCCATCGGACTGCCGGTGCCCGGTGCGCGGACGTGGGCGGGCTGGCGCGACTGTGTGCCAGTGCGCGAGATGTTCCCGGCGGTGGCAGGCACGCCGGCCTTGCTCACGTTCACCAGCGGCAGCACGGGCCAGCCCAAGGCCGCAGTGCGCACGCACGGTTTCCTGCGCGCACAGCATCGCACGCTGGAACGGAACCTGACCTTGCAGCCGGGCGAGGTGGACCTGGCCACGCTGCCGGTATTCCTGCTGGCCAATCTGGCGAGCGGCGTCACCAGCGTGATCCCTGACGCCGATCTGCGCGCGCCGGGACGGATTGATCCGGCTCCCGCGCTGCGGCAAATCGCAGCGCATCAAGTCACGCGCTGCTCGGCATCGCCGGCGTTCTTTGAGCGCCTGCTTGAGGGTGAGCGGACGCAGCCGGGCGCGCTGGCGGGGTTGCGGAAGATCTTCACCGGCGGAGCCCCCGTGTTCCCGCGCCTGCTCGCCGCGCTGGGTGCAGCCGCCCCGGACGCGGGCGTGGAAGCGGTGTATGGCTCGACGGAGGCGGAGCCGATTGCGCATGTGGAGCGGCGGGAAATCCGGGCTGACGACCACACCGCGATGCGCGGAGGCGCGGGCTTGCTCGCGGGCAGGCCGGTGGCGGAAATCGAGCTGAGTATCCTGCGCGACCAGTGGGGAACACCGCTGGGCGGGCTCTCGGCCGGTGAATTCTCCGGCCAGTGCCTGCCCGCGGGTGAGACGGGCGAAATCGTCGTCAGCGGCGACCACGTCCTCATCGGCTATCTGCATGGCCGCGGCGACGCGGAGACGAAGTTTCGCGTGGCCGGACAGGTGTGGCATCGCACGGGGGACGCGGGCCGGCTGGATGCCGAGGGGCGGCTGTGGCTGCTGGGCCGCTGCTCCGCGCGCGTGACGGATGCACGCGGCTCCCTCTGGCCGTTCACGGTGGAGTGCGCGGCGCTGGGCGACGCCCGCGTGCGCCGCGCCGCGCTGGCGAGCGTGGCGGGCCGACGCGTGCTGGCCGTGGAGGGGGCGGGGCTATCGGCCGACGACGCCACGCTGCTCCAGTCCCTCGCCTGGGCGGAACTCGAACGACTGGTGCCGGTGAAGCAACTGCCGGTGGACCGGCGGCACAACGCGAAGATTGATTACCCCGCGCTGGCGAAGCTGCTGGAAGCGGCGAGTCGTTAGCCGCCGACCGCAGCGGCCTACCCCAGCGTCATCCAAACTTCGCCGTGGGGCCGCAGGGCGATGCCGGGATTGGGGGAGGGCATCGGGTCGGCCATTGCGAGCGTTCCGGCTTTGCCGACCAGCGCGATGACTTTGACGCCCTCCATCATGGCCAGGCCTTTGCCGATGCAAGTCCGCGGCCCGTCTCCGAAGGGCAGAAAGGCCTGGTGCTCGACAGCCGGATCGAGAAAGCGTTCCGGGCGGAAGGCGTCCGGATCTTCCCAGTGGTCCGGCGAGCGATGGAGCACCCACGGGCTGATAATGATCTGCGCACCGGCGGCAAAGTGCCACGGGCCGGCGGTGACGGCTGCGTCGAGGTTGCGCTCGATGATCCAGATGGGCGGATAGAGGCGGAGCGATTCCAAGAAGACCGCGCGGGCATACGGCGCGTCCGTCACTGATTCAGGCTCTGCGCGCAGGCGGGCGGCGGCATCTGGATGCCGGGCGAGCAGTGTCAGCGCCCAGGTCAGGGCGTTGGCCGAGGTGTCGTAGCCGGCCAGGACGAGCGTGATGCATTCGTTGATGATCTCGTCCTCGGACATGCCTTGCCCGGTGTCGGCATCGCGGGCTTCCATCAGCATGGCCAGCAAGTCATGGGCGGGAGGTCCGCTGCTGTTCCGGCGGGCAGCAACGTGTTCCCGAATGAAACCACGCACATGGGCCAGCGCAGCGTCAAATTGCCGGCGGTTCCGGGTGGGCAGCTTCAGGCGCCAGTCAAACGGCGACTGAATCGCCTGCCACACAGCGGTGAGGAGCTGGTTGATGGACACCTCCAGCGCGTTGATTTCCTTGGAGGGATCGGCACTGAGCAGCACGCGGCAGATGAAGCGAAAGGTGAGCTGGCGCAACGCAGCGCCCACTTCCCTGCGGCTGCCGGGCGCGGCCTGCCACTCCACGATCCACTGGGCGGCGAGGCGTTCGATTTCTGCAGCGTAGCCGGCGAGGCGCTGATGGTGAAAAGCAGGCTGCACCAGCCGGCGCAGGCGGAACCACGAATCGCCGTTCGCCGTGAGCAGGCTGCGGCCCGAGACGAGGCTGATGCAGGCGGCGCTGCGCGTGTCCTTGTTCGCGCTGTGGTGCGGGAGTTTCAGGATGGCGCGGGCGGCCGCGGGGTCGCTGACCAGGATCAGCTTCAGCCAGGCGAGGCGGCACTTCACCACCGGTCCACACTCGCGGTTTACCTTCGCGAGAAAGCCCAGGGGATCGCGCTGGAACCGGATGAGGTTGACCAGCCCGCCGTTGAAGACCGGCGAAGCAGGCTGCGCCGGGTCATCCTGTTTCCGCTGAAGTTGTCCCAGCCAAAGCCCGCTCAGCCACACGCCCAAGGCCCCGGTGGCGAGGCCGCCGACCAGATCCACCGCATAATGCTGCTTGGTGGTGAGGATGGTCGGGCACAGCAAAGCGAAGACGAGCCAGAGCAGGCCGCGCCACCGCCGATGCTCCGTGGCGAGGGCATGAAACGCAATGAAGGGCGCCGTGATGTGGCCGGAGGGAAAGCAGTTCGCCGGCGAGTCCACTGCGTAGAGCCAGGCAAACGCGGCGCGGTGCCAGCCATCGGGCAGCCCTTCCCGTGGCAGCATCGTGGGCCACACCGCAAAGATGAGCAGATTCACGGAATAGCCGCACCCTAGCGCCGTCAGGCACCGGCGGAAGACCTGCTGGTCGCTGAGGAGCAGGGGCAGAAACATGCCGCCCGCCAGCACGAGATAGGGCCAGACCGTCCACTCCAGCAGGGGAACCGCCCGGTCCAGCCAGGTCAGCGGCAACGTCACCGGCGGCCGCCAGTGCCAGCGGTTGGTGATCTGGTAGCCCGCGTAGAGCGTCCCAACGACGAGGGCGAACGACTTCAGCTTCCAGTCGAGCGGCGCGGGTGAGTCGGGAGCGGCCATGGATGCAGCGCAGTCTGTTCCCGGCGCTTTTAGCGCCGCTTAGCTCATTATTCTCTGCGGCCAGATGCCCTGCGTTGCCGGCCGCCGATACGCCAAGGTGGCAGCGTCGAGCACGAAGTAGGAGTTGTGGAATTTGTTTGCACCCATTCACTGTCCTCCCGCCGCCGGTTCTTTGCCGTGCTTTACCTGCGGCCAGAATTTGTCCCAGTCGAACGGCCGGCTGAATTCGCCGTGGTGGCACTGGCGGCAGTCACCTGCACCGAGCGGCCGGAACTTGAACGTCACCGGGACGCCGCTGCGGTGCTGCTGGACGTGCAGGCTGCCGGCTCCGTGGCAGCTCTCACATCCCACATCCGCCAGTTGCCGCCCTGCGAACTCCCGTCGGTAGCCGCTCGGCGCACCGAAGCCGACCACGTGGCACGCGATGCAGTTCGGGTCCGCGTCTGCCTTCCGCGCGGCCAGCGTGGCGAACGCCTCGGCGTGGCCGGTCTTGCTCCATTGGCTGGCGGCGAGCTTGTGGCACTCCGCGCACGCGGCGCTGCCGGCATAGGCGGTGGCGGCGCGGACGCCGGGGATGCGGTCGGCCTGGAGCCGGGCGGGATCATCGACCGCGAGCCGCGTGCGTCGGATTTCGTCGCGATACTCGCTGGCCAGCGCGACCACGGCGGGGTGCTCCGGGATGTGGTCGTAGAGCAACTGGATGCTGTGGGTCACGTCCGTCAGCCTGGCGCGCCCGGCCAGCCTGCCCTTCAAGGTGCCGAGGACGCGCGCCTCGTTGGTCACGTGCAGGATCACGCTGCGGTTCTCGCGCTCCAGCTTCTGCGAGGGCTGGCTTACCTTGCCGCCGAGGATCACATCGAGCTCATAGAATTCGCGGGCGAGGGCCGCCAGCGTCGACTCATCCGTGAAGGCCAGCAGCACGATCAGGTCGGCCTGGGTGCGCAAGCCCGGCAGCAGGCGTGCGAGCGTGCTCTCCATCTTCTCCACCGCCAGCCCCTCGCCGAGCGTGTCGGCCAGGCCGCGCGGATCGAGCACACCGACGAGGGCGATGCGTGACGCCCCGCGCTGGAGGATGCGATACGGCTCGCCGAGCGGCTTCCCGGTCTGGCGGTCCACGAGATTCGCACCCAGGATGGGCACGGGCGATTC
Organism: uncultured Klebsiella sp.; assembly: GCA_964578245.1. Classification (GTDB taxonomy): domain Bacteria; phylum Verrucomicrobiota; class Verrucomicrobiia; order Limisphaerales; family SXTU01; genus SXTU01. The sequence continues at coordinate 8,460 of CAZOCL010000179.1, forward strand.
CTTGATGAGCCGGCGCAGCTCCGCGGCGGGAAGCTGGGCCTCACGGTGCCCGAGGTTCAATGCGTCATAGCGCATGAGCGCGTAGGCCCGGAGCAGGTAGCGGTATTGGATCACCTCGAAGTCCTGCGTGCCCTGGATGGCGTCGCCGATGTCCACACGCACGCTATTGGTCGCGGAATCAGTGTCGAGCACGGTCTTGAGCCGCGTGAGGCCGCCGTATTGGCCGGTGAAACAGCCGCACGGCACGAGGCGTCCGTGGGTGTCACAGGTGAACAGGATGGTGAGGTCCTCCGCCACCGGCACGCCGGGCTGTTTGGTGCACCCGCCCAGCAGGCCGAGCAGCAGCGCAAACAGTGCCCTCACGCCCCACGCCCCCTCACGTCGGCGGCCACGGGGAGGAAGTTCCCCCGCTGCCAACGTCATGCCTGCCAGCTCGTTCAATACAGCAGCGAGTAGGTGAAGATGTTCACGTTGACGCGGGCGGAGTCATTGATCTGGTTGCCGCCGCAGCAGCAGCAGCCCTTGGCATTGCTTACGTCGTTGAGGCCCTCGCTCGAATGGATCAAGGCCAGCCGCCCGCCCACTTCGAGGCTGTCCAGCAGCGCGGTATTGCCGTTCTTGCAGGTCAGGCGCGGGATCGCGTTCACCACGCTGAACACCGGGTGCGTCATGGCGAGCTTTTGCAGCTCCAGCTCCGGGAAGCAGAGCTTCAGCTCCTTGCGGAACGCGGCGTCCCACTTCGCATCCGAGCAGCTCGGGCTGGCGAGGAGGAACCCACCCTGCTGGAGGTAGCGGCGCAGGTTGGCGCGCTCGCGGTCCGTCAGCGTGAACGCCCCTTCCCCGGACACCACGCAGAACGGGAAGTCGAAGAGCTTGTCCGAATCCAGCCGCACGGGGACGAAGTTCTTGCCGACGTTCAGCTTGGTGTCCCGCCCCACGTCAACGAGGAACTTGTCGGCGAAGCAGACGGAGCTCTTGTTGCCGGCGTAGATGAGGTTGCCGCACTGGAGCTGGGTCACGTCGGCCGGGGCGGCGGCGCGCAGTGGCAGGACGGCTAGCAAGGCGCATCTCAAGGCCAGGCGGGCCAGACGGCGGATCAGTTGGACGCTGGGGACAGTGATGTTCATGGCGTCTCCTTCATTTGCTCAACGCGCGGAAATAGCGGTCCACCAGCTCGGCGTATTCGCCGATCAACGACTCCGAGACCACCGCGCCGGACTGGCGGTTCACCGGCTTCACCCCCTGGACGGCATCGGGTTTCTCGAAGGCCAGCGTGGCCGCTTCCGCATCGGTCTTGCCCGGGCCCTGGCCGGGCGGCCCGGACTGCTTTGAGGCGCTGGCGTTCTGCATGAGAAAGGTCTCGCTACCATGCACGTCCAAAGCCGGAGCGGTCGAGACCGCGAACCCGCCTTCCCCGCCCGCGCCCGTAGGGCCGAAGCCGAAGCCCAGACTCGAACCGTTTCCGCGCCCGAACTTCTGGCTTTGGAGCATCTGTTTGAAGGTGTTCCCTGGTTTGAGGTTCCGCTGGGCGCGCAGGTAGGTGTCCAGTTCAGAGGACATCTGCGACTGCCCCTGTCCATTGCACTCGCTGCACAGCGAGGCCATCTGCGCGCGGAGCCGTTCGGCGAGCTGGTAGGATTGCGCGCCTGCACCTGAAAGCATCTCGGAAGTGGTCTTGCTGGCGAGCGGCTCCAGGCGCATGCCCTCCATCTTCTCGGCGAGATCGCGGGCGCTGGCGGCGGCCTTGGGGAACAGCTCCTCGGCCTGCTTCGCATCGGCGCGCAACTGCTGTTCCACGCGCGTAAGTTCCTCAGCGACGCGCCGTTCCGAGGCGGCGAGGTCCTTGAGCGCGAGCTGGTCCTCACGGCTCAGCGGTGTCGTGCGGTTGAAGGCAGCCGCCTGCTCCGCGATGGCCTGCTGAGCCTGGACGAGCGCCTCGAAGCGGTTGAAGTCTTTCATCAGCTCATGCAGCAGCGCGAGGTCGTGCAGGGGGGCGACCGTTTCTTCGCGCGCCTGCTGCTCCGTCTTTTCCAGCCGGGCCAGCTGCTCGTCCGATGCGTGTTTCAATTCCTCGAGCAGCTCTGGCGTCACGCTGCGTTTTGCGGGCGTGGGGGCGCTGCGCTGGGCGATGTCCAGCGTCCTGGCATCCGTCTGCGCCGTGGATTCGCGGATCTGCCGGGCCTTCTCCTCCAACGCGTGCTGCAACTCCGCCTCCAGGTCATACAGCGGATTCTTGCGGACGAAGTTCTCCATCCGCTCGGCGACCTGGTTGAGCTGCTGGTTCACTTCGTTCTGCCGGGCGAGCAGGCGATCGAGGTCGGATTGCAGCGCCTCCCGCTGCTTCGGGTCGGCGGCGGCGAGCTTCTTGCGCAGCGCCTCGATGTCCTTGCCGAGCTGCTTCTGCGCCTCGATGCGCTCGTGGAACTGCGCGAGCAGGTCGGCATATTTCGCCTCGATCTCCGAGAGGTCGGTGCGCTGGCGGAGGAACTGGTTGTAGTCCTCCTCGCTGATGACGGCGAGGTTGACCGGCGTGGTGCGGGCAAAGTTCGGCTCGGGCGCGGTGTCCATCACCTCGGCGTAAATCGTGAGGATGTCGCCGGGCTTGGCACCGAGAGCGGGCAGGTTCAAGGGCAGGGTCTCGCGCGCGTGCCGGGTGAGCTTCTCGTAGTTCACTTCGCGTGGGGGGAGTGGTTCCTTGTTCAATGCCAGGTGGATGCGGAAGCGCTTTAGTCCGTAGTCGTCGCTCGCCTCGAACTGCGCCTCCATCCGGTAGTCCACGGAGACGAAGCCGTCCTTGTTCGGGGCGATGGCCGTCACTTCCGGCGCAAGGTCATGAGTCACGGTCAGGGAGCTTTCCCACGCCTCTTCGGAGGCGATGCCATCCACATCCACGACGCTGAACTTGAGCCGGCCGGAATCGCGGGCTTCGAGGACTCCCGTGACTTCGTGCTCGCCGGACTTGGTCATGGGGATGCGCTGGGGTTCGCCAGCCTCCTTGATCAGCTCGATGACCCCTTCGCGCAGCGGGCGGTTCGACTGGAGGCGGAAGCGCACCTGGCTGCCCAGCAGGGCACGCTCGTTCTTGAAGGCGAAGGTCCGCTCGGCGGGCGCGAGACCGGTGTAGGCCGGCGGGGCGACCTGCACGAACGCCTTGTCCAGCTTGGGCGTGAGCAGCACGGTGATGGCGCGCTTGCGGCTCAGGCTGTGCCGGTCCTTGGTGTGCGCGAAGACGACGAGATCGGTCTGGATGTTCTCGATCTGCTGGAAGTAGCCAAACTTGCCCTTGTCGAACATCGGCACGGTCACGGCCTTCTCCGGGTGGTTGGGCGGATGGAAGGTGAGGAACAACTCGCCGGGGCGGTGGCCAGCGGCCTGCGCGCGCACGCCGACGCCCTGCCGGAAGACGACCGGCGCGGCGTTCGTGGCCGGCTCGACGATCTCCAGCCGCGTGAAGGAGAACGGCGGGTGGTCGCCGAACGGATCGGCGAAGCGTGGCAGTTCCGCGAGAGTGATCTGGTAAAAACCGCCCAGCAGCACCGCGAAGCCGAGCATGAACCAGCCCGCGCGGCGGAGTTCCCGGCGGACGGTGTCGGTGCGCGCGAGGCGCTCGAGGTCAACGCCACCCAGGTCGCGCGCGTAGCCGTCCACGGCAAGCTTCGCCATCTGGCGCGTGAGCGGGGCCTTGGCGGGGTCCTCGGCCTGCGCCTCCAACTGGAGGACGTTGATGAGCTTGGAGCCAAGGGCGGGGTAGCGGTCCTCCAGCAGGCGGGCGATATGCTCGGCGGAGTTGCGGCGGAGCCACGCGAGCTGCCACGCCGCGGCGAGCATCAGCAGGCCGAGCAGCACCCAGGCGGCGACCAGCGCCACGCGCGCCACCGGCCCGAAATGCAGCACCACATCCAGCGCGAAGGCAAAGAGGAGGAAGCCCAGCGCCCACGGGGCGGCCCGCAGCAGGAACCGCGCGCCCTTCTCGCGCTGCACGAGACGGTCAGCGGCGGCGAGGCGCGTGGTGATGGGGGTGGGATCGCTCACGTCAGTTGACAGCGGAGATTGTTACGCAAAGACGTCTAGGAAATCGCTTGTTTCGATCAAGGCGAAGATTCACTTGGTTGGTGGTTCCGTAAGCAGTCAATCGGGCTCGCAGTGCTTCTTTATCTTCGCATTCGAAAAAGACCTCCTCCTCGAAGCGATTGCTCCTGTAGGTCTGAGTAAAGACGGGACCAGAATAGAGTTCCAATCTCTTTGGCATCGGAGCGTTCAGGATGACGGGGTTCAGGGGGCGCTTGAACTCCGAAGCCGAATTGAGCACGCGAGTCCAGACTTCAGGAATGACGCAGAGGTGCCAGCATCGCTTGCAGATCAACGAATCGGGACCGACAAGCAAATCGGCGCAAATGCTTTGGTTCCAGAGGCGGAGGTTTTTGTCCGACACAAGTCGGCCCGGGCCTCCTATGGATTTCAGTGTCACCAGCGGCCCCTTGCATACGGCACAGTTCGTAATGTGAGCATACGCAGCTCGCCACTGAGCTTCGTAAAGCGCGTTGTCTTTCCTAGCCTTGGGGGACTCGGTCTTGCAACTGATCAGAACAAGGCTGACCACAGCCGTGACGCTCACGAGTATTTGAAGCCGGCTCAACATAAGCCCCATCGGGGCGGCCCGAAACAGGAGCCGCGCGCCCTTCTCCCGCTGCACGAGACGGTCGGCGGCGGCGAGGAGCGCGGGGATGGGGGTGGGATCGCTCACGGCGAGGGCGGCGTTGGATGTGGGGCGAATGTCCAATACCCAATGTCCAGTGCCCAATCAATGACGAATGACGAATGCCCAATGGCTTCCTGCTGCGAGCGGCGC
>CAZOCL010000180.1:0-13244 GCA_964578245.1 uncultured Klebsiella sp.
CTGTGTTCATCGCGTCTCTGTGGTCAACTTGGGTTGCGGCTCCGCCGCGCTGCGTCTTTGCGCCTCTGCGTTGAAAGGGATGGCCCGCTGCCAACGGTAGTGGTGGCTGAGGATTTCCTGGAATAAACTCTGCGCGGGCGGGACGACTGTGCCACTTTGCCGGATGAAACGCACCGGGCGCTCCACGCCACGCTCCACGCCAGCCTGACCATGCGCCCCCACGAGACCATCGCCGACCGTTACACGGACGAAGCCGGCAAACGCAGCTTCGTCCACGACTTGTTCAACCGCGGCGCGGCGCACTACGACCGCATCGGCCGCGTCGGCTTTCTCGGCACCGGTCATTTCCATCGGAAGCGAGCCCTGCAGCAGGCTGGGTTGCGTCCGGGCATGGACGTGCTCGACGTGGCCTGCGGCACCGGCGCGGTCACGCGGGCCATCCTCGAGGTGACGCAAGGGCAGGGACGCGTGTGCGGCGTGGACCCCAGCGAAGGCATGGTGGGCGAGGCCCGCAAATCCCTGACCGCGGAATTCCACATCGGCCGCGCCGAGGCGCTGCCGTTTCCTGATGCCAGCTTCGATTTTCTCTCCATGGGCTACGCACTCCGGCATGTGACGGACCTGGGGATTGCCTTCGCCGAATACCGGCGCGTCCTCCGTCCGGGCGGACGCCTGTTGATTCTGGAAATCAGCCGTCCACAGACCCGGCTCGGGCTGCTGTTTGCGCGCTGTTATTTCCGGGACGTCCTGCCGGGGCTCTCCTGGCTCATCACCGGCAGCCGGGATGCCCGCGAGATGATGTCCTACTACTGGGAGACCATCGACGCATGCGTGCCGCCCGCCAAGATTTTGGAGGCGATGCAGGGGGCGGGTTTTCTCAACGTCCAGCGCCACGTCGAAATCGGCATCTTCAGCGCCTACACCGCGCAGACCGGACCCACGACATGAACCCGGACCCACAGCTTTTGACTTGTCCCGCCGGAACCTCCGCCACAGTCTGGTCGGGCAACCGGACTGCGACTGACCAACCCATGACCGACAACCCAGACCTGAAACAGCGCATCAAGTTGATGATCGTGGACAGCCTGATGCTCCAGATCGGCGTCGCCGACATCGCAGATGACGCTCCGCTCTTCGGTCCCGATGGCTTGGGACTCGACTCCGTGGACGCCCTCCAGCTCGTCGTATCTCTCGACAAGAACTTCGGCCTCAAGATCGCCGACACCGGCGAGGCCAAGAAGATCCTGAAGTCGGTGGATACCATCGCGGCGGCGGTGGTCCAACTGGCGCGCCCGAGCTAGGAACGGCCATCCGGTCTCTCGGAGTCCGAGCCGCTCCTGCGGTATGGTCCCGCCTTTAGGCGGCGGGGCGTTCAAATGTCGGTGGGCATTCTGCGCAGCGTCTGGATCGTAGCTACGTTCCACCGGCTAAAGCCGGGACTCCAAACGCGGATCATGGAGAACGGCCACGGCGTTCCGCAGCTTGCGTTTACCACACCATTCCCGCAGTTGGTAATCAGGCCTGCCGCGGCTTCATCACCAGCAGCACAATTCCGCTGACGAGGGACACCGCTCCCACGACCGGCGGGATGAAGTGACTGTCGGTGGTCTCAATGCGCAGGCCGAGGAACTCGACCGGCTTGCCGGGCGTCGTAAAGGTGATGCCCGAATAGGCCAGCACCACGATGCCGGCGGCGATCAGCAGGATGGCCAGGATGTTCTTGGTGTTCATGGCATGTTCTCCAAGTTGAGGGTGAACGGTGCGGCGCCCGTCAAGGCGCGCGGCGGCGGCTGGAGATGAAATCCACCAGCACCATGATGAGCGCCACCACCAGCAGGAGATGGATGAACCCGCCGATCGTATAAGCGCTCACCAGTCCCAATGCCCACATCAGGAGCAGGATGATTGCAATAGTCTGTAACATAAGCCTGTGTCTGGTTATGGCTGCCCGCAGCGGGCGGCCGGTTTAGTTTGCTGCCACCGGGCTGATGGTCATGTTGTTCACCACGCGGCTCACGCCCTTGATGTCGCTGACGAGCTTGGTGACCAGGTCCTTCTCCGCGGCGTTCTTCGCGATGCCGCTGACCGTCACCACGCCGTTCGTCGTTTCAACCTTCGTCTTGAGCGCGCTGGTTGAGCGATGCGAGAGCAGGGAGGCCTTCACCTGTGCCGTGATGGAGGCGTCGTCAATCTTTTCCCCGACGGTCCGTTCCGGCGGTGCGGGAGGAGTTCCGGCCACCGTCATCTCGTTCTTCACGTCCTTGACGCCTTCGACGTCCTTGGCGTATTCGGCGGTCAGCTCCTTCTGCGCCTCGCTGGTGGCTTCACCGCGCAGGGTGACCGTGCCGTCACGGACCAGGACTTCGGTCTTCGTGGCGCTGACGCTACGGTGGAATAACAGCGCGGATTTCACTTTCGTGACCAGCCACCCGTCCGAGCGGTCGGCCTGGCTTTCGCCTTTGATCTTGAGCCGGTTGTCCACGCTCAAGACGCCCGGCAGCCCCTCCACGGTGTCCTGCGCCAGGCTCTTGTTGGCCTCGGAGAGGACCGTGCCGGTCAGGGTGACCGCGCCATTCTTGGAGGTGACCTTGACGGCATCGTCCTTGAGGTAGGTCTTGAACACATAGGACTTCTTCGCGGAAGCCTCGATGCGATTGTCTGTCTCCGTGGCACGCAACGGGGCGCTCCCAAGGAGCAGGGCGGTGCCAACGGACAGGAGGACGAGCCAGCGGGATGATTTGGTTTTCATGGCGTTTTCCTTTTGATGATGCGTCCTCGTCCTTTCCCTTGAAGAGCCGATTACGCGTTTAGCTGCTGCTTAAAGCTCGGCGACGACCCCGCGCGGAGCAACCCTGCTTGGTTCTAGGTAGGCTGCCCACTAGCGGTAGGTATAAGTCCAACGCTCAACGAGATGTCGTCCTATAGGACCCGCACTCCTTCCACCCTTTGATCTAGATTTCCGAAACGGGCGAACGCCGCGGCGAAGAGCGCGGCCTTCAGGCCGCAGAAAGGGGAGCACGCCATTGATGCCTCGAACGCACTCATCCTCCTCAACCCTCTGCGCGTGAACGCCGCGCTCCACACGCATCCCGGCTCAACTGCCCGGGCAGGGCTCTGCCCCGTCTCACTTTTGATTCCGCGCCATGCGGGCCAGCTCGTCCTCCCCCAGCGGGGCCTTGTGCTTCACCCGCAGGCTCTCGATCCATTCATGGGCGAAGTCGCGCTGGTAACGCCAGTTGATGGCGGCGGTGATGCACATGGCGACCAGCGCGCCGAGGCTGGCCAGCGCCATGTCCTTGTGCGCATCCCACTCATCGCCCTGCGTGCCGAGATACGACTGGCCGAGGTCACCACCGAACAGCACCGCAGCCGCCCATTCCAGCAGTTCGAAGAGCATGGAAGAGGACATGGTCAGGTCGAGCGGGAGGAAGTAGCCCCAGAAGCCGCGGACATTGACCACACGCAGGAAGATTTCGCGCACCGGATAGGCGAGCAGCAGCCCGTAGGCGAAATGCACCACGCGGTCGAAATTGTTGCGCTGCCAGCCGACAAGGCTGTTGAAGGTCCGCCCGGTGAGATCCTGAAACCACACGTCATAGGGCACCTCGGCGTAGGAGTAGTGTGCGCCCACCTCATGCAGGCACATGAACACGAAAATGAGCGTGTAGGACACCCGCGAGAACAGCAGTCGCTGGTGATAGCCGGCCAGGAGGCCCACGGCCACCACGGTCAGGGCATTCTCCAGCAGCCAGGTGTTGCGGTGCCAGGGGTGGATGGCCAGCGTGGTCCAGCAGACGGCGAAGAGAACGGCCAGGATCGACAGGTATTTCCGATGCGGCATGAGCATGGTGTTGGGGCGGTGAGTCAGGGTGGCGATCACGCTGGGATTTGGGTGGTTCAGATTCACGCTTCAGCCTTGAGCTGCTGTTGGTGCCAGAGTGTCCGCACCGGCCTGGGCTTGCGGGTGCACCTGTCCGCCCGGGGCGTGCCCGTGCTGATGATCCGTCTTGACCAGGGCCGGCGCAGACCGCGACCGCGACCGCGCCGGTGCCTCCGCCCGGCTGCGCCACACTCCAAGCAGCACCGCCGTGAGGGTGAGCGTCACTGGACCCAGAATGAGCCCCGCCGAGCCGAACAAGATCAGCCCGCCGACCATGGCGATGAACGCGGGGACGGAGTGCATTTTCAACCGGTTGCCGACGAGGATGGGATACAAGACGTTGTGCACCCCTGCGATGACCACCAACCCCCATATCGTAAGGATGGTGGCGCCCATCCAGTTTCCCTCCAGCGCGAGAAACAGGGCCGCCGGGATCCAGACGACAAAGGCGCCCAGCACCGGCACCAGCGCCAGCAGCCCCATGACCACGCCCCACAGCAAGGGCACCGGCAGCCCGAGCCACCAGAACATCAGCCCGCCGAGCAAACCCTGCACTGCGGCTACCACCAGCGTCCCATAGACCGTGGCGAAAATAGTGTCCGCCACGCGCGCATACAGCCGGTCCATTTCCGGGTCACTGAGCGGGGACAGCGACCGTAGCGACGCGAGCACGAGCTGGCGGTCCCGCAGGAAGTAGAAAAGCAGATAGAGGGTCAGCGCGAAGCCAATCATTTGCACCACTGAGCCACGGACAATCGCCCCGGTGGTCACGGTCACCCAGGTGGCGAGATCCTTGAGGGCTCCCGGCGGGTCCGCCCGCCGCTCAAGCCAGTCCGCGATGGGGGCCAGGCGTGGCTGGGCTTGCACGGCCCGCCGCCATTCGCCCGACTCGACTTTGGTCCGCATCAGTTCCGCGCCCTTGGTGGCCTCCACGATCAGCCGCTGGCCCACGAAGACGGCCGGCACCGCCACGATCAAACCCACCAGCAGCACCGAAGTAAGCGCCGTGAGACTGGGCTGCTTGAGCCGGCGCTCCAGCCAGGCATGCACGGGGGCGAACAGGACCGCGAGCGCCAGCGCCCAGGCAAACGGAGCGGCAAAGGGCAGGGCGAGCCGGCCACTCACATAGATGCCGAGGCCGGTGATGACGAGCAGCGCCAGGGCCTGGATGCGGGCGGGGGAGGCCAGTCCATCCTTTGCCGATGGTCTTGCCGGTCTCGTTTCGTGGTCGTCAAACATCATGCTGCCCTCGGTTGGTCCCGGTCACCACCCCCGCCTAGTTGGACCGCCAACCGCGACCGGCGTTCAGTCCCTGATCATCAAGGGGCGATCTTTTCGCTGAGCCAGCGGCGGGCTTTGTCGAAGCCGTCTTTGAATTCGTCGAAGCTCTTCTTCACGCCGGCCTTGACGTCGTTCCAGGTGGATTCCGTGGCGTTCTTGACGTCGTCGAGCTGCTTGTCCAGCCGGGCCAGTTGCTCCCGCAGCGCCTGCACCTTGGGCCGGGCTTCGGCCTTGGCCGCGTCGTTGGACTTCTCCACTTTGGCAGCCAGTTGATCCAGCTCCTGGCGGATGGCGTTCAGCCTGGCCTGCATCTTTTCCACGAACTCGGCCTTCTGCGCGTAGGTGTAGTCCTTCATGTCCTGCGCGGCTTGCGACGCCTTTTCCTGGACCTTCTCGATCTTCTGCTCGGTTGTTTCGGGTTTCTTGCAGCCCGCCGCGAGGCAGGCCAGGCACAGGATGAATGGGAGACAGGGTTTGAGTTGCATAAGTGGCTTCGAGTATCGGCCCACGCATGATGCGGTGGACGCTGGGTTATAGGTTGAGTGTCTGACTGTCTTCGCCATCCACGGGACGGTGAAAAAACGGGCGCGGTATGCGCCGTAAGTGATCGACCGGTCCGACTCGCGGTCGTCCGCGCTAATCCACCACCAGCGTGATGGTGCATTCGCCGCGCAACGCTTTGGAGTAGGGGCAGGTCTGATGCGCTTCCTCCATGATGCGTCGCGCCCGTGCCGCGTCCATGCCGGGCAGCCTCGCGCGCAACTCCACTGCCAGCCGATAGCCTCCTCCGGAATCTTCGAGCAGGCTCACCAGACAGCGCACGGTGGAATCGCTCGCCGGGCTGCCCAGCCGCCGGGCGGCGTTGGTCAACGCGCCGTGGTAGCAGGCGGAATACGCTGCGGCGAACAGCAGCTCGGGATTCGGGCCGCCTTGCGCCGCGCTCGGATCCAGCGGATTGCCCAGGGTCACATTCAGCGACTGGTCGGGGGTGCTGATGGTCCCGGAACGTCCGCCCTTGGAAATCGCCTCGGCTGTAAACAAGGTTTTCATGATGGGTGCTGCGCCCTGTGGGCGCAGAGTTGTTCGCTCGCGCAGCGCGCCCGGTTCCCAGTTACAGGGAACGTTTGCGGCTGGAAATGAAGTCCACCAGGACCATGACCAGCGCCGCCACCAGGAGGAAATGGATGAACCCGCCGATGGTGTAGCTGCTCACCAGCCCCAACGCCCATAGCACGAGCAGGATGATGGCAATGGTTAGTAACATAAGCCTGAGTCAGTAGTGGCTGTTCACTGCGGCTGGCGCGGATGCGCCAGCCACAGGAAGCAGTCGGTTTAATTCGCCGCCACCGGGCTGATGGTCATGTTGTTGACCACCCGGATGACGCCTTTCACGTCGGCGACGAGTTTGGTGACGAGGTCCTTTTCCGCGGCATTCTTGGCAATGCCGCTGACGGTGACCACGCCATTGGTGGTTTCGACCTTCGTCTTGAGGGCGCTGGTCGAGTGATGCGAGAGCAGCGAGGCTTTCACCTGCGCTGTGATGGAGGCATCGTCGATCTTTTCACCCAGCGTTTCCGCCGGGCGGATCTCGGTGGCCGCCACCGTCATCTCGTTCCTGACCTCCTTCACGCCTTCGACGTCCTTGGCGTATTCGGTGGTCAGCTCTTTCTGAGCCTGGCTGGCAGCTTCACCCCGCAGGGTGACGACGCCGTCATGCACCGTGACTTCGGTCTTCGTGGCGCTCACGCTCCGGTGGAACAGGAGCGAGGACTTCACCTTCGTGTTCAGCCAGCCGTCCGAACGCTCGGTCTGGCTGTCGCCTTTGATCTTCAGGCGGTTGTCCACGCTCGTGACGCCGGGCAGACCCTCCACGGTATCCTGGGCCAGGGTTTTGTTGGCCTCGGAGTGGACGGTGCCGGTCAGGGTGACCACGCCGTTCTTCGCGGCGACCTTGACCGAGTCGTCCTTCAGGTAGGTCTTGAACACATAGGACTTCTTGGCGGAGGTCTCGATCCGGTTGTCCGTCTCGTTGGCCTGCACCGAGATGCCGGTGACCAGCAAGGCGCTCAAGACTGCGACGAGCGCGAGCCGGCAGGTAGGTTTCGAGTTCATAACGTTTTCCTTTCGTTGATGCGTCGTCTGCTTTTCTGGTGAAGCGCAGACCACGCGGTTGACTGCGCTATAAACCTCGTGCGGCACTTTGTGGGGGGCAACCCTATGCTTCGGACAGGCGTCTGCCTGTGACGGCTAGGCAGATGTCCGACACGTGTGCGAATCAGTTTTTGAGCAAGTCCGCGAACACCGTGATTGGTGGCGCAAGCTTGCCCTTCGCCGCCGCTTCTCTCGCCGAGGAACCGATGAGGGTCAGAAAGATGGGGTCAGAAAGATCGGGACTGGACTGCTCGGAAATTTTTCTGACCCCATCTTTCTGACCCTCAGTTCCGGTTTGCAGTTTCTTGGATTGAGCGGCGGCGAGTGGCCGGGCACGCCGTGGTTAGGGGTTCAAGTCGCTTCTCAGAACGCTCACCGGCCTTCGGATGCCCCGCCGCCTAAAGGCGGGACTCCATACGGGAGAAATGCGCGCCGTCCTTCTGCCCCTTGCGTCCGGCCCTCAGCGCCAGCATCGTGGCCCATGTATCTGACCGGACTCGGCACGGCGGTTCCGCCCCGGGGCTTCACGCAGGCGGAATGTCTGGCGGCATTGCAACACTCCCCGCAGTTCCCGCAGCTCAATGCCCGCTCCCATGCGCTGCTGCGCAAAGTGCTTTCCGGCGAGAACGGCATCGCCACGCGCCACCTCGCGGTTGCGGAACTGACGGAAGCTTTCAATCTCACCCCTGACGCATTGAATGCCCGCTTCGCGCGGCACGCCCCTGTGCTGGCCACGCAGGCCGCTGAGCGTGCCCTCGCTTCCGCCCGGCTCACGGCGGCGGACGTGGACGCCATCCTCATCAGCACCTGCACCGGTTATCTGTGTCCCGGGCTCACGAGCTACGTGAGTGAACGGCTGGGCTTGCGCGCGGACGTGCAGGCGCTGGATCTGGTCGGCCAGGGCTGCGGTGCGGCCCTGCCAAACTTGCGCACCGCCGCGGCCTTGGTGGCCGGGGGTGCGCGACATGTCCTGTCCGTGTGCGTCGAGGTTTGCAGTGCCGCACTCTATCTCGATGACGACCCCGGCGTGCTCATCAGCGCCTGCCTCTTCGGGGATGGCGCGGGCGCGGCTGTCGTGTCGGCCGAGCCGCTGGCGCACGCGCGACGGGTGCAGTGGACCACCGTGGACACCTTGCTCAGTCCGGCGGACCGTGATTATCTGCGCTTCGAGCAACGGGACGGCATGTTGCGAAACATTCTCTCACGCGAAGTGCCCGTGCTGGCCGCCAAGCATGTGGAACACCTGCTCGCCGGCATGCTCCACTGCCATCCCCTCCGACGCGATGAACTCACTGGCTGGATGCTGCACGCCGGTGGCCGCGAGGTGCTGGGTGCTTTGCAAAGGCGCCTCGGGCTCAGTGAGGCCGACGTGTCGCTGAGCGCCGCCGTCTTGCGCGACGTGGGCAATGTCAGCAGCCCGTTCGTGCTCTTCGTGCTGGAGCGGGCGCTCGCGCAAAACGCTCCGGGTGGCTGGTGGTTTCTGTCCTCCTTCGGCGCGGGTTTCAGTTGCCACGGCGCGTTGTTGAAAGTGGACTGAGCCATGCGCCGCCTGGTCGAACCAGAAATCCTCGACGACCTTTCCCCCGTGGACCCCGAAGCCGTGGGTTCACGCGCGGATCTGCGGCGGTTGAACCGCATCATGGGCCACGCGGGCATCTTCGCGCGTGTGCTTCGGCCAGCGCTGGCGTGCTCGCGACCGCTCCGAATCGTTGAACTCGGCGCGGGAGACGGCACGCTGATGCTGCGACTGGCCCGGAGCTGGTCTTCGCTCAGAGTGTCCGCTCAGGTCACGTTCGTTGACCGGCAGAACTTGGTTTCACCAGAGACGCGGCGGGAGTTTGCGTCGCTGGGCTGGGCCGTGGAAAGCGCGGCCAGCGATGTCTTCACCTGGCTGGAACAACCCACCCCCGTCGCGGATGTCATGCTCGCCAATTTGTTTCTCCACCACTTTCAGGCGGAACGATTGGGAACCTTGCTGCGGTTGGCCAGCGCGCGGACGAACCTGTTCCTCGCCTGCGAACCGCGCCGTTCGCCGCTCGCGCTCGCCGCCTGCCGGCTCCTCTGGCTCATCGGCTGCAACCGCGTCACGCAGCACGACGCAGCGGTCAGCGTGCGCGCGGGCTTCGCCGCTCACGACCTCTCGGCGCTCTGGCCATCTGGCGGCGAATGGCAACTGAGCGAGCAGCCCGCCGGCCTGTTCAGCCACCGCTTCCTCGCGCAACGAACTGTCTAGTCCCAATGCCTTCCGAGAATTCATCCCCAACTCCAAAACAGGCGAGCACCGAGGACGCTGAGCGCGGCCTTCAGGCCGCAGAAACGTTCGTTAGCCAGCGATCATCCAAGCGCACAATTGCAGTCGCGGCCCTTTCTCAATCCCAACGGGATTGTGGCCTCCAGCCCAGGGTTGCGAGGCACGAGCTACCCTGGGTTAACCATCCGCATTGCTTTCAACCCCAACGGGGTTGTGGCCCGCCGCTCTCATCTGGCCACAACCCCGTTGGGGTTGTCTCGGTTCAATCCGCTCCCCCCGGGGTAGCTCGTGCCTCCTGCCTTCGCTGCGCTACGGCAAGGCACGCGCAACCCCGGGCTTTGGGCCGGAATCCCTTTGGGATTCGGAACCGACATTCCGACCGTCCTCATGCCTGAACCCATCACCATCGTAGGCGGCGGCCTGGCTGGCCTGACCCTGGGCATCGGCCTGCGGCAGCGGGGCGTGCCAGTCACGGTCTGGGAGGCGGGAAGGTATCCGCGACACCGCGTCTGCGGTGAATTCATCAGCGGGGGTGGCCAGCAGTCGCTCGCGCGGCTGGGGCTGCTGAAGGGACTGCAAACCGCTAGCACTGGTGTCGCCGAGAGTGCGGCGTTCTTCTCCGGGAAGTCGCTCGTCGCTGCCCGCCCGCTTCCCGAAGCCGCCCTGTGCGTGTCGCGCTTCGTCCTGGATAACTGGCTCGCGAACGAGTTTCAACGCCTAGGCGGCGACCTGCGCACTGGCTCCCGTTGGTCCGGCGAGTTCGGCCCCGGCGTGGTGCGCGCCAGTGGCCGTCGTGCGGAGCCCGTGACGGAAGGCTGGCGGTTGTTCGGGCTGAAAGTCCACGCACGCGGCGTCACGCTCACCGCCGATCTCGAGATGCACTTCGTGCCGGCCGGATATGTCGGCCTGTGCCGGCTGCCAGGTGGCGAAGTGAACATCTGCGGCCTCTTCCGCAGCGCGGCGACCGTGCCCGATCTCGCGCAGCGCTGGCGCGACTGGCTGGGCGGCCCGGTCGATTCGGTGCTGCGCACGCGGCTGGCCGGGGCGCAGTTCGATGAAGCCTCATTCTGCTCCGTTGCTGGGCTGTGCTTGCGTCCGCAGCAGGCGGTGCAGCGGGAGGAGTGCAGTGTGGGCGATGCGCTGACCATGATTCCCCCGGTGACCGGCAACGGCATGTCCATGGCCTTTGAGTCCGCCGAGCTGGCCATCGAACCGCTCGTGAAGTTCAGCCGGGGAGAATCAGGCTGGAGCGAGGCGCAGGCGCAAATCGCCACTGCCTGTGACCGTCATTTCACTCCTCGGCTGCGGTGGGCCGCCTGGCTGCAGCGCGCTTTGTTCCAGCCATCCGCCCGTGCCGCGTTGCTGTTTCTGACCGCGCGCTCCGCGCGCCTCTGGCAGGTGATTTTTGCACGGACCCGCTGAAGGCAGCGGGCTGACCCCAGCCCGCTGCCCGCGAATTCAAAACTCAGAACGCGAAGCGCATGCCCAGCCGGGCGACGCCGTAATACTTCGTCTCCTTCGGCACCACGCCGCGGCCGTCGACAAAGACGCCGATGTGCGGGGTGAAGCGGTATTCCATGCCCAGCCCGGCCTGTAGGAACCACGTATCCACGCCGTCAAACTCGCGGCCGCCGCCGCCGAAGGCGTAAGGCGCAAAGCCGCTCTGGCCCAGCGGCAGGCGATAGAGAAAGCTCAGGGAGGTGCTGTCGATGAACGAGCCGTGGGTGTCCTCGGCATAGACATCGCCGCCGATGCCGAAGTTCTGGCTGAAGTAGTAATTGACCCCCGCGCCCACGCCCAGGCGGGTGTTCTGACGAACCCGTGAACGGGAGACGTGGTCAATGGTGTAGCGCGAGACCGAGCCACTACCGAAGCCGTCCACGGAAAACTCCTTCGCCCGGTAGAGGTCCCCGGCGGTTTCCTCGCCTACGGCTGAGTGTGTGGCCAGCATCAGCAGAGTGCCGCTGATGATCATTGCATTGCTCAATAGTTTTTTCATAGGCGCCATCCTAACTGTGCCAATGCCGGACCCGGCCATGGGGTATAACCCTACCATGAATGCTCTGGCAAAGAGTGGGGTGCGCGCTCTCCTAAACCACGTTCGGAGTCCCGGCTTCAGCCGGCGGAACCGTGCGCAAAGCCGGACGCTTCGTGCGCAGCATCCAATTTGACCATAGAGACACGATGAACACAGAGAACAGGGACGAGAGAACTCAGAAGGTTCCCGCAGATTCTGGTTGGTGCGGTGGCGGGACATAGAACGGCCACCTTGGCAAATCTCTGTGTTCATCGTGTCTCTGTGGTCAATTCGGGTTGCGACTCCGAGTTGACTGGGAAGGCTGGAGCTAAACCGCATCGCTCAAGTCAGACTCCCGATCCGAACCAGACTTAACGCCGGCTCGCCACTCGCCCGCGAAGCGGCCAGGTCCAGCGTGAACTCCGCGACCCAGTCGTTGTGACCCTCGGGGTCCACCAGCATCTGCTGCACGCGCCAGGTGCGCTGGTCCTTGGCGGGCTTGGTGTAGGTGTGGCGCGCGTTCCGGGCTTCGGGATCGAGGCAGAGATGGCGATGGCCGGCGAGGAAGCCGTCCATCGCGACGCGCAGGCGTTCGGCGGTCCACGGGACGCCGTCGAGGTCGTTGGGCGAGGAGAGGTGGCTCAGTGCCGTCTCGGTGTCCGCGTTCACCCAGCCGCGCAGGAAGCTGAAGATGTTGGTGCGGATCGCGGCAGTGAAGGCCTTCGTGTCCCGCGTGATGTCGCGCGCGGCTTCCTCGGCTCCGGGCGGGCGGACTTCCTTGGTCTCGGTGCGCTGATAGGACGGGTTGCGCATCCGCTCCCACTCGTCCATGAGGCTCGCGTCCACCTGCCGGATCATCGTGCTGAGGTAGATCTCCATCTCGCGCAAGGTGTCGTTCTTCGCGGCGTCGGGCACGGTCTGGGTGAGCACCTTGAAGACGCCGTTTAAGTGCCGCAGCAGGACGCCTTCGGCGCGGTGCAGCTCGTAGTCGCGGATGTAATCCGAGAACGAGCGGAAGGACTCAAACATTTCGCGCGCGATGGACTTGGGCCGGATGTTCTCCTGGCCCACCCACGGGTGGCGCGCGGCGAATGCGTTGAAGGTCGAGTAGATGAACTCGCGGTTCGGCTTCGGGTATTCGAGCTTCTCCAGCTCGTCCATCCGCTGTTCGTAGGCCACGCCTTCCATCTTCATCTCGGCCATCTTCTGGTCCTTCACGCGGTCGAGCTGGCGGCGCAGGATGATGTCCGGGTCCTCGACGATGGACTCCGCCAGCGTGAGCACGACCAGCGCGTAGTCCGGCGCGTTGGGGTCCATGAGCGGCAGCGTCTCGAGCAGGTAGAGCGAGAGCGTCTGGTCCATCGAGAAGTCGTCCTGCAAGGTGACGTTGACGCGCAACTTCGCCCCGGTAGCAGCCGACGTGAGGAGGCTCTGACTTTCATTTCCGCTTTCCGCTTTCCGCTTTCCGCTTTGAGATTGAGCCTCCTCACGTCCACCCTCCGCAGTAATGCTACGGAGGACGGGTCGGCTGCTACGCGGGTTGAGGAACTCAATGATCTTGTGTTCCACGAGCGAGCGGAACAACTGCCACGCACGCTTGCGGTGGGCTTGCTTCTGCTTGGGCGACTCGTGGCAGTCGCGAATCAGCCGCTGCATCGCGACGC
>CAZOCL010000181.1:0-13168 GCA_964578245.1 uncultured Klebsiella sp.
TCGTTGTCCGACTGCCAGAGCGTGCCGAAGCTGTCCACCGTCACCATCCAGTTGTTGCGGAAGTTCCAGCCCAGCGTCTCGAAGCGGGAGCCGTCGAGGTTGCAGCGGAAGACCATGCCCTCCTGATACGGCTTGCGCTTGTCGTCCACGGTGTTGCCGGCCAGATCCACGATGGGCTCGCCCTTCGCGGTCTTGATCTGCTTCCCGGCGTTGCCGAAGTTGAAATAGAACCGGCCGTCGGGACCAAAGGTGAAGGCGTGGATGCCGTGATCGTGCTGCGTGCCGGAGATGCCGCTGAAGAGCACCTCCTCCTTGTCCGCCTTGTCGTCGCCGTCTGTGTCGGTGAGCAGGAAGACCTTGTCACCACAGCTCACGATCACCCGCGTGCCCTTGCCATCCGGCGTGCCGAGCACGCAGATGCCGTGGGCGGAATCAAACTGCGGCCCCTGTGCGAAGACCTTCACGCTGTCGGCCTTACCGGTGCCCTTGGTGTCCTCGATGATAATGATGCGGTCGCCCTCTGGGCGCTTGCCCTTGTGCTTGCGGTAGTTCACCACCTCGCAGACGAAGACGCGTCCCCGGTGGTCCACGTCGGTGCTGGTCGGGTTGAGCATCAGCGGCTCGGAGGCGAACAGGTCAGCCTGCAAGGCGGGGTGGACATCCAGGCCCGAGACGGCCTTGTCGGCTTCGTGGCCGGCGGGATCGGGTTGCTTCTTCTTTTCCTTCGGTGCATCCGCGGCAAAAAGCGAGAAAGCAGCGCAGGCAAAAGCGGTAGTCAGGACAAGTCGGTTAGTCATACGGCGGATTTCGACGGTGGAGGGACAAGGAACTTCATGCCGAATTAGACCGGCCGGGTGCCTGGCAGCAAGGAAGCCGTGGGCTGGCCGCTCAACCGGGCGGCGGACAGCGCCAGCCGACGGGTGACACAACCCAGGAAGCCCTGGGCTTGCAGGGGCTTCGTCAGGTATTCGGCGGCCCCCAACGCAAAGGCCTGCGCCCGCATCTGATGGGCCTGATAGACGGTGAGGAAGATGGCGGGGAGGTGCCGCAATCGGACATCGGCCTTGATCCGGCGGCAAACGTCCAGGCCACTCATGCCCGGCAGGCTGATGTCCAGCCCCACCAGATCAAAGGGTTCCTTGGCGAGAAGGAGCAGCGCCGTCTCCCCCGTGGTGGCCAGGGTGACGCCAATCAACGACCGCGTCAGGACCACCTGCAGGAAACGGCTCATCTGCGGCTCATCTTCCACGACGAGCACCCGCGCGGAGGGCACGGGCCTGGCCCCGAGCGAACTCGTTGGGCGGTCAGTGCTCATGGCAGCAGGCGCGAGACCGGAGACTGCCCGTCACGTGTAACGGCAGCCGAGGCGAGGTGACGCAACAAGCACTTGAGGAAGCGCGGCAGGTCAACGGGTTTGGTCAGGTATTCAGCAGCTCCCAGCGCAAAGGCCTGCGCCTGCATCTGGTGGTCGTGGTAGGTGGTGAGGAAGATGACAGGAAGGTGCCGGAGCTGGGGATCCGCCTTGAGCCGACGGCAGACGTCCAGACCGCTCATGCCAGGCAGGCTGATATCCAGCAAGATGAGGTCAAATCGTTCCTTGGCGAGACGGAGGAACGCCGTTTCCCCAGAATGCACCGTCGAAGAGTGAATCGAGGCATGGGTCAGGGCCGAACGGAGAAACTTGGCCATGTGCGGCTCATCTTCGACGACAAGAATGTGCCCTATCGGCTTGGGGACTGGTGCCGCGAGAGTGACCGCTTTGGCGTGTGATCGCAAAATTATGCTGGAACAGACAGTTGGACCAACCGCGAGACGGATCGGTGTCGGCTCCACAGAGTATGCGGGTGGTTTGTCGGAATTCAAAGCCACACATGTATCTTTTAGGCAACATTCTGTGGCCGCAGGCAGCGGCTACGCCCACATTTGCAAGTGCTTGCACCCGTGGCCGTTAGCACTCCGGCAGCCCGGGACAGCCTAATTGCCAGGCAATTGCCTCCCGCCGGATGGCTTGCACTCGCGCCGGATATCCTTACCGTCCCCTCAACCAGCATTCCGAGGATGAGGGAAGGGTCTATGAAGTCATGGAACAGCAAAAGGAGGGAAGGATTCCGGCAGCTTGGGTGCAAGCTGCTCAAAGGCTGCGCCGCCCAATCCCAAAATGCGGTTCGTCCAGGGCAATTGCGGACAAGCCCAGCAATCGCCCGCCGTGCTACTGGCAAGAGTCGTGCTAGCAATCCGTGAGCGCATGAACCCGTCCACAGAGCCCAATCAAACGGGAGCGCCGTCCGAACCGGTGCCACCAGCGGCCGACCGGCTGGCTGCCATCGTGGAATCCTCAGACGACGCCATCCTCGGGAAGGATCTAAACGGGACCATCACCAGTTGGAACCGGGGCGCGGAGAAGGTGTTCGGCTACACAGCCGAAGAGATGTTGGGCACTTCGATCCTGCGGCTCATCCCCGCTGACCGGCACGCCGAGGAACCCCACATTCTGGGCATGATCCGGCGGGGTCAAAGCGTGACGCACTTTGAAACGCAGCGGCTGACGAAGGACGGTCGGAGGATTGACGTTTCGGTCACGGCCTCACCGATCCGGAGCCTCACCGGCGAGATCACCGGCGTATCAAAAGTGGCGCGGGATATCTCCGCGCAGAGGCGAGCGGAGGAGGTGCTCAAGCTGTTCCGGACCCTCGTAGACCAGTCCAGCGACACGTTTGAAGTCATTGATCCGGAAACTTCGCGCTTTCTCGACGTGAACGAGAATGGTCCGCGCGAACTGGGCTGCAGCCGCGCCGAGTATCTCGCGCTCCGGGTGGTGGACATTGACCCGACGATCCGCGAGGCAGACTGGCCAAACCTTGTGGCAGCCATGCGCGCCAACGGCCCGGTTACCGGCGAAGGCTTTCACCGGCGCAAAGACGGCACCACGTTCCCGGTCGAATATAGCGCGAAATGGGTCCGCCTTGACCGGGACTACATCGTGACGACGGTGCGCGACATCACGCCGCGCAAGCAGGCCGAGGCCGAACTGCACCTCCAGCAGCTCCATGCGCAGAGCCTCCTGCGTCTGTCCCGGAAACTCGAACGCGTGGAGAGCCTCACGGACATTCTCCGGGCCGCACGGGAAGAAGTCGAAGGCACCCTTGGCTTCAAGCTAGTCTGGCTCTATCTGATTTCGGAGGACAGGAAGTTCCTTCGTTTCGTCACGGCCGACGAGGGAGCGACCCCGCGCAACCAACCGGACGACGGCAAGCTGCTCCTGATCGCCGGCGACCCGATGCTGGAGGAAATCGCCACGGGCCAGGATCTCGTGGTGGTGGAGGACGCCCGCACAGACCCGCGCACGAACAAGACAATCGTCGCGCGGCTCGGCAATCGCACCCTCGTCAACGTGCCCGTCTTCCTCGCCGGACGAAGGCTGGGAGCGATTGGCACCGGCACCTTTGGTGACGAAGGCGTCCGCCCGCTCTCGTCGTCCGACCGCGAGTTCCTGACCGCGCTCGCCAGCCACGCGGCCGCGGTGATTGACCGCGTCGCGGCCGCCGCCGAGCAGGTGAAGACTGAGGCGGCGCTGCGCCAGAGCGAGGCCCGGTTTGCGAAGGCGTTTCACTCCAATCCGGCGGCGATGTGCATCACCACGATCCGGGACGGACGGTTCATCGAGGTCAACGAGCGCTACTGCAAGATTCTGGACCATGCACGGGACGAGTTGATCGGCCAGTCTTCAGTGCGACTCGCCCTATGGGCCGATCCAGTGACGCGCGCCGCCATGGTGGAAGAGCTGCAGGCGCACGGGTATATTCGCGACCACGAGGCGCATTTTCGGCGGAAGAATGGTGACCTGGTGCAGGTCCAGATTTCGATGGAGTTGATTGAATTCCCCGGCGAACCCGAGCCGGTGATTGTCTCCATGTTCACGGACATCACCGAGCGGAAACGCACGGAAGCGGCGTTACGCGCGAGCGAAGAACGGCTCCGACGGGTGACGGACAATGCCCGGGTGGGCCTGGTGATGATCAACCGCGAACGACGCTATACCTTTGCAAACGGCACTTACGCCGAAATCCTCAGCCTGCCCTCGGCTGACCTGGTCGGCCAGCGCGTCGCGGACGTGCTGGCCCCGCTCTATGAAGCACAGATCCGGCCCCGCCTAGACCAGGCGTTTGCCGGCGAACGCGTGGCGTATGAGTTGAACCAAAGGACGACGGCTGAAGTGCGCCATTATGCCGTCCGCTATGAGCCTACCCGGGTGGACGGCGAGATTACGCTCATCGTAGTCGTCATCACGGACATTACCGAACGAAAGCAATTGGAAGAGCAGTTGCGGCAGGCGCAGAAGATGGAGGCCATCGGCCAGCTCGCCGGTGGCATCGCGCATGATTTCAACAACCTGCTCGCAGCCATCATAGGCAACGCCGACCTGGCCAGGCTGATCACTGGTGATGGTCATGAATCGCAAGAGCATCTGGACGCCATCCTGTCGGCCAGCCACCGGGCGACCGATCTGGTGCGCCAGATTCTTGCCTTCAGTCGGCAGCAGTCCCAGCAGCGGCAGCCGCTGCAGTTGCACTTCGTAGTGAAGGAGGCCCTCAAGCTCCTGCGGGCCACCGTCCCCGCCGACATTGAGTTCCGCGCCAGCCTGGCCCCGACACCCACCGTGCTGGCGGACCCCTCAGAGATCCATCAGATCACCATGAACCTGTGCACCAACGCATGGCACGCCATGAAGGGCCGTGCGGGCACGATCACGGTGGAACTGGCGGAGACGGACCTGGATGAGTCACACGCGCGGCAGCACCCGGACCTGCGCCCCGGCCGGTATGTCCGGCTGACCGTGGCGGACACAGGCTGCGGCATGGATGCCGCCACGCAGGAACGCATGTTCGAGCCCTTTTTCACCACCAAGCCCGTGGGGGAAGGCACCGGCCTGGGCCTTTCCGTCGTGCACGGCATTGTCAAAAGCCATGATGGCGGCATCCTCGTGGCCAGCCAGCCGGGGGCCGGCACGACCTTCCACCTCTACTTCCCTGTTTTCGCCGGTGAGATCATCGCGGCCCCAGGCGCGCCTCTGCCGATTCCGCATGGCCAGAACGAACTGGTCCTGCTCGTGGATGACGAAGCGGCACTGGCAGCAATGGGCAAGGCCGCCTTGGAGCGGCTCGGCTACCGCGTGGTGCGACACACCAGTCCCGCCGCAGCCCTGGCCGAGTTCCAGTCCCGACCGGCGGAGTTCGACCTGGTGATCACTGATTACAACATGCCCGGCATGAACGGAGCGGAGTTCGGGGCGCAAGTGCTGGCGACCCGACCCGGCCAGCGGATGATCCTCACCTCCGGCTTCAGCGTCCGCATGAACCGGGAAAGCTCACTCGCGCTGGGCTTCGGGGAACTCCTCCCCAAACCCTACGATTTGCGCGGTCTGGGAGAAGCCGTGCAACGGGTGCTGGCCGCCGATGGCAAAACGCGCTGAGCTTTGGGTTTGGCGAACGCACTCCTTCCGAGCGCGAGGGAGGGAATGGGTGGATCAACCCGGCCGGCTCAAATCAATTCCTCAATCGGCTTCCCGCGCGCGAGCCGACTGCCGAAGGCGTTGTGGAAGACCTCGTCGGTCGCCACGCCGAACTGGCGGCAGAGGGTGGGCAGCACGTCGTTAGAGTGCACCGCGCGCTTGAAGGGCAGGTCCTCAGCCTCATTGCCGCGTCCCGCCGCCAGCGGGCGCAGCCGCCGTTCCGGCTGGTAGTGTCCTACACTACCTTCCGGCTTGCCTTCTCCTCCTCTCCCTGATGTGATGAAACCATCTTCCCGGGCTAAACGCCTTCATTCCGTAAACTGTCCGTTACCGTCTCGGATATTCGTCAGGCGGGAGCGGCAACTGATGAACACGCATGAACTCAGCCAACCCAATTCTAAAAGGCCGGCGTAATCCTCGCTCCGCCTCCCGGGCTCTGGCCGGTCTGGCGTGCGCGGCCTCGCTGGCAGCGCGCTCGTTCGCGGCGGACGTCCCCAGCGCGGCGAAGCCTGACCTGACCACCCTCTCGCTCGAGGACCTGGGGCAGATCAAGGTCACCTCGGTTAGCAAGAAGGAGGAACTGCTCGTGCGGGCTCCGGCAGCCGTCTACGTGCTCACGCAGGAAGACATCCACCGCTCGGGCGCCACCAGCATCGCAGAGGCGCTGCGGCAGGTCCCGGGTGTGCAGGTGGCCCGGCAGGACGCGCACACCTGGGCCATTTCGGCGCGGGGCTTCAACGACATTTTTGCGAACAAGCTGCTCGTCCTCGTGGACGGCCGCAGCGTCTATACCCCGCTGTTCTCCGGCGTTTATTGGGATGTTCAAGACACGCTGCTGGAGGACATTGACCGCATCGAAGTCATCCGCGGTCCCGGTTCCGCGCTCTGGGGAGCCAACGCCGTCAACGGCGTCATCAACATCATCACCAAGCCGGCGAAGGCCACGCCGGGCACGCTGGTGACGCTGGGCGGCGGCACCGAGGATCAAGGCCTCATCGGCGTCCGCTACGGGGTGAAGCTCAACGACGAAACATTCCTGCGCCTGTATGGCAAAGGCTTTCTGAACGATCACTCCACGCGGTTCGGCGGCGGCGACGCCAATGATGAATGGCGGCAGGCGCGCGGCGGCTTCCGGCTGGACTGGGAACCCTCGGATGCGAATCAATTTACCTTCCAAGGCGATGTCTATGGCGGCGGCTTTCATCAGACCCTGACGTCGGCCACGCTGACCCCGCCCTTCTCCTCGACGGCCGAACAGGTGGGCCGCGTGAACGGCGGAAATGCGGTGGCCCGTTGGACGCGGCGGTTCTCGGAGGAATCCGACCTGCGCGTGCAGGCCTACTATGACCGCACCGTCCGGGATCAAGCGTTCTTCGCCGATTCGCAGGATACGTTTAACTTCGATCTGCAGCACCGTTTCCCGGTCGGCGAACGGCAGGAACTGATCTGGGGGGCGGGCTACCGGTTCTACCAGAACGACACTTATCGGCAGAGCTTCGATGTGAGCCTGGGTGATCCCTCCGAATCGCGCCACCTCGTCAGTTTCTTCCTGCAGGATCAAGTGGACCTCGTGCCGGAAACGATGAAGCTCACGTTGGGCGCCAAGGTGGAACGGAACGACTACACCGGCTGGTCCCTCCAGCCCAGCGCGCGTCTGGCGTGGACGCCCCACGCCCAGCACCATCTCTGGGCGGCGGTCTCGCGCGCGGTGCGCACTCCCTCGCAGGCGGATCGGAGCGTGCGGCTCAATGCCAGCGCCGCTCCCGGACCGACCTTGTTCGCCCTCTTCGGCTCGTCCGCAGTGGGTGACGAGCGCGTGGTGGCCTACGAACTCGGCCACCGCTGGCAGCCGCGGCCAGATCTCTCCTTCGACACCGCCCTGTTCTACAACGACTACTCCAACCTCTCCACGGCCGAGGTCGGCACGCCTTTCCTTGAAGCCACGCCGGCCCCCCACGTGACCGTGCCACTGATCCTGGCCAATCTCGGACGCGGTGAAACCTATGGGGCCGAGGTCTCCGCACGGTGGCGGCCAGCCGATTGGTGGCGTTTGACCGCCAGCTACACCCACTTGTCCGTCCAACTCCACCTCCGGCCAGGGAGCACAGACACCTCCCAGGCAGCCGCCGAAGGCACCAGCCCACGTCATCAAGTCACGCTCGTCTCGTCGTGGGACCTGCCGCGCAACCTCACGTTCGACACGACGCTGCGCTACGTGGACAATCTCCGCGGCGTGCAGATTCCCGCCTACCTCACCGCGGATGTGCGCCTCGCCTGGAAGCCCCGGCCCAATCTTGAAATCGCCATTGTCGGCCAGAACCTGCTGGACAACCTGCACCCGGAATACGCACCACGCTATATCCGGACGGAACGGACCGAAGTGGAGCGTGCCGTTTACGGCAAGGTCACCTACACCTTCTGAACCTGCGCACCCTCCCGCCCGGATCGCTGACACGTATGCCGCCCACGACCAGCCGCCCGCAGCGCCGCCGACCGTCCCGCTGGGCACGTTGGCTGATCGCTGCACTATGCCTTATGCCGCTGCTGGCGACAGCAGCCGACCTGCCCAAACTCACCGAGTCGGAGGTCAAGGCCGCCTACATCTTCAACTTCGCCAAATACATCGAGTGGCCTGACTCGGCCTTCAGCAGCACGAACACGCCCATCATTATTGGCGTCCTCGGTTCCGATCCCATTGGCGAAAACCTTCGCACCGCCATCGCCGGCAAGCTCGTCAACGGCCGCGCCTTCGAGCTGCGCCAGGCCAAGCTGGACGCCGGCCTCGCCGCCTGTCACATCCTCTACCTCCCGGCCACGGAGCGGACGAGCTTCGCCGACCTCGCGCCGCTGCTGCGGGATTATCCGGTGCTGACCGTGAGCGACGCCGATGCGTTCATCCTGCAAGGCGGTGTGATCGGACTGGTCAAGCGCGGCGGCAACATCCGCCTCCAGATCAATCTCGATGCCGCCAACGCCGCCGGCCTCAAAGTCAGTTCCCGGCTCCTCACCTTGGCGGACCAGGTCAAAGGCCGGCCCGCCAAGTCGAAGGACTGACCCCGCGCATGTGGAAAAGAGCCTCCATCCGCACCAAGCAGACCCTGCTGCTGTTGCTCACCAGCGCGGGCGCGCTCCTGCTGGCGTGTGCCGGGTTCGTGGCCACCGAGGTGCGCCAGTTCCGCGCCAGCATGGCCGGTGAACTGGCCACCCTCGCCGAGATCATCGGCCAGAACAGCGCCAGCGCCCTCGACTTCGACGACCCCAAGGCCGCTGCGGAAGTTCTCGCCGCGCTGCGCGTCCAGCCCAGCGTGGTCGCCGCAGCACTTTACGACGAGCGGGGCCGGGTCTTCGCCACCTTCCAGCGGCCGGGCGAGGCGCGCAAATTCAAGCCGCCACTCCCGGAGGACAACCGGCGTGGGTTCACCAACGGCCAGTTCGTGGTGTTTCACCGCATCGTGAACCATGGCCAGTCCGCCGGCACCGTGTATCTGGAGGCGGATCTGCGCGCCCTCTACATACAGCTCGAAGAATTCGCCTGGGTCGCCGTGCTGGTGCTTGTCGTCGCCCTGCTGGGCGCGCTCCTGTTGTCCACCCAGTTGCAACGGGTGATTTCCCAGCCCTTGCTCCAACTCGCAGGGACGGCCCGCGCAGTTTCGCAGCACCGCGACTACTCCATCCGCGTGGCCCATCAAGGCGAGGACGAACTCGGCCGGCTGGCGGATGACTTCAACGACATGCTGACGCAGGTCCAGGCCCGCGACACCGCCCTGCGCCAGGCGCACGACCAGCTCGAAACCCGGGTCCGCGAGCGCACCAACGAGCTGGAGGTCGAGATTGCCGAACGCCGGCGGACAGAAGCGGATCTGCGTGTGGCCAAGGAAGCCGCCGAAGCCGCCGCCCGGGCCAAGAGCGAGTTCCTCGCGAACATGAGCCACGAGATTCGCACGCCCATGAATGGCGTCATCGGCATGACCCACATCCTCCTGCGCTCGTCCCTCACGCCGCCCCAACGGCATCAGGCCAGGACCATTTGCTCCAGCGCCGAGTCCCTCCTCGCCATTCTCAATGACATCCTGGACTTCTCCAAGATCGAGGCCGGGAAGATGCACATTGACTCGCACGACTTCGATCTGCACGACGCCGTGGAGGGCCCGCTCGAAATTTTGGCCGCCGGCGCGCAGGCCAAGGGCCTCGAACTGGCCTGCCTCATCCACCCCACGGTCCCCCGCCATGTCTGCGGGGACCCGCTTCGCCTCCGCCAGGTCCTGACCAACCTCATCGGCAATGCCGTCAAGTTCACCCAACGCGGCGAAGTCGTCGTGGAGGTGCTCGTCGCGGCGGAGTCGCCCGCCGGAATCACGCTGCGCTTCCAGGTGCGCGATACCGGGATCGGCATTGAGCCGACCGTGCAGGGCAAGCTTTTCCAGGCCTTCACGCAGGCGGATGGTTCCACCACGCGGCAATTCGGCGGCACCGGCCTCGGCCTGGCCATCTGCCGGCACCTCGTCGGCTTGATGGGCGGGGAGATCGGCGTGCAGAGCACCCCGGGCCAGGGCTCCACTTTTTGGTTCACCTTGCCGCTGAAGCCCGCCAGCGCGCCCGCCGCTGCGCTGCCCCGCTCCCTGGCCGGACTGCGCGTGCTCGTCGTGGATGACAACGCCATCAACCGTGACATCCTCCAGCATCAGGTCCGTGTCTGGCGCATGCAGAGCGAAACCGCCGCCAACGGCCCGGAGGCTTTGGCGCGGCTCCGCACAGCGCAGACCGGCGAGCTGCCGTTTGATGTGGTGCTCGTGGACATGATGATGCCCGGCATGGACGGCCTCATGCTCGCCCACGCCATCAAGGCCGACCCGGCGCTCGCCGGCCTCCGGCTCGTGCTGCTCTCGTCGCAAGGCCGTCAGCTCAGTGAACCGGAAATGCAGGCCGCCGCCTTTTCCGCCTGCCTGACCAAGCCGGTCAGGCAGTCGCTGCTCTTCGACACGCTGGCGAACATCGTGGTTGGGACCACCTTCATCCCCCGCCCCGCCACTCCTTCAGAACACCCGGCCCAGGCCGCCGGCCGGTCATTGCATCTGCTGCTGGCCGAGGACAACAGCGTCAATCAGGAGGTCGCCACCGGCCTGCTTCGCTACGCCGGCCACACCGTCAAAGTGGCGGGGGATGGATTCGAAGCGCTCGTAGCGCTCCGGTGTGAGTCTTTCGACGCCATGCTGCTCGACTGCCAGATGCCGCGCCTGGACGGCTACGAAACCTCCCGCCGCATCCGTGCGGGTGGTGACCCCGACCTCGCTCGCCTGAACCCCGGCCTCCATATCATCGCCATGACCGCGCACGCGCTCGAGGGCGACCGCGAAAAATGCCTGGCCGCAGGGATGAACGACTACCTCACCAAGCCGCTCATGATCGAGGATCTGACCGCGTCCTTGGACCGCGTCCCCGCCCGTGCTGTCAGCGCAGCCGCACCGCCAGCCGTGTCGGTTCCCGCTTCGGAACCAATACCCGCCGCCCCCGCCGCCCCGCTGGACCCAGTGATGGTCCAGCGATTGCGCAAACTGGGCGCCCACGATGCCGCGCTGCCAGCCCGCCTGGTGGACGTCTTTTGCAGCGATGCCGCCACGCGCCTCGCCGCGCTGCAGGACGGGGTCACCCGCACCGATGCGGCCCGGCTCAACCAGGAAGCCCATGCCCTCAAGGGCGCTGCCCTCAATGTCGGCGCGCGTGCGCTGGCAGCCACCTGCCAGCAGTTGGAGTTGCTCGGCAAATCCGGCACCACCACCGGTGCCGCGGCACTGCTGGATGCACTCGCCACCGAGCTTGAACGCGTCACGCGTGCCCTCCGACTCGAATTTTCCGCCCCCGCTCCTGCCGCCACCCCCATCCAGTCACCATCATGAAAATCCTGATCGCCGAGGACGACGCCACGTCCCGCCTCATGCTCCAAAGCACCCTGGAAATGCTCGGCCACGAAGTCATCGCCGTCGAACACGGCGGGCAGGCCCTGATCCGCTGGCTGGCGGATTCGCCATCCGTCATCATCTCGGACTGGCTCATGCCGGAAATGGACGGCCTGGCGCTGTGCCGCGCCATCCGCATGACCAACCGCCCCCCTTACACCTTCATCATCATGCTGACCTCGCTGGGCGGGAAGGATAACTACCTGGAGGCCATGCAGGCGGGGGCGGATGACTTCCTCACCAAGCCCTGCGACGAGGATCAGCTCGCAGCGCGGCTGGTCGTGGCCCAGCGCATTCTCGGCCTGCGCAAGCATGTCAGCCAGCTTGAGGAACTCCTGCCCATCTGCGCCTACTGCAAGCAAATCCGGGACGACCAGGATCAGTGGCAGCCCGTGGAGCAATACATCTCCGAACATGCCGGGCCCCAGACCAAGTTCAGCCATGGCATCTGCCCGGCTTGCGTAAAGAAGGTCGAGGCGGAATTCCTCAACCTCGGGCTCCATGCTACAGCCGCCGGCTCGTGATCAGCCTACACGTGCAGCCAGGCAACCTGTGGGCAGCCCCAAAGCTGGATCAGGATTTCGAGCAGGAGCGGCGGCCTATAACCGGCTGGAAAATAGTTTGGTAATGCGGGACGTGCCGAACTTCGTGGCCGCTCTCCCTCACCCCAGCCCTCTCCCGCTGGGAGAGGGAGAATCTTCGACCGCAACGTGTCCCAGCGATGCACCCTTGCCAACCGCAGCGGGCTACGTGGCTCCCTCTCCCAGCGGGAGAGGGCCAGTGTGAGGGAGAGCGGGTTCAATCGCCCACTGCGGGATTCAACTATGTTTTCCCACAATTGGTATAGGCTCACTCGTTGCCACCCGGCACTTGGACTCGGCCTCACGCCCGCGCCGCGAGCACCTTCTCCACCGGCACCTTGTCGAGGACCACGTATTTCGGCAGACCGCCTTCCATGGGCAGGTGCAGTTCGCCCTCCACCAGCGGCGCGGCATACTCGATGAACTTCTCGTTCGGCAGAAAGCCGTCCTCGGTGATCCAGTCCCGCGGGAGGAAGTGCTCCACGTTGGCAATGTCATCCAGCGGCTGGATGTCGGTGCTCCAGCGGTAGGGCTTGGTTTCGAGACGGACGATCTTGACCATGTAGCCGCTCTTCCCGGCCACAGCGGTGCGCACGGCGGTCTCGCCGCAGGCCACGGCCTCCAGCACATCTGTCCCGCTGGCAAAATGAGCGGCGGCGCGCTGCGCGTAGCCCAGCTTCACGGTGCGGGTCTTCAAGTTCAGCTTGCCCTGCACGATTTCCGCGAGCCGGTCGGCTGCCCCACCGAGCACCGCATGGCCGAAAGCGTCCACCCGCGTCTTGTCCACGCCGATCTCCTCGCCGACGGCATTCTTCAGGCCCTCGCCCACGACGATGATGCAATGCTTCAGCTCCGCCACCGTCGCCTGCACGCGGGCGAGGAACTTCTCCTGCTCGAAGGGAATCTCCGGCAGCAGGATGATGTGTGGGGCGTCCGTGGGCTTGCGCTTCGCCAGCACCGTGCCGGCGGCGATCCACCCGGCGGCACGGCCCATTACTTCGATGATGCAGCAGGAGCCGTCATCTGTGGCCATCGAGCCGACATCGCACGCAACCTCCATCACCGTGGCCGCGTTGTATTTGATCACCGAGCCGTAGCCGTTGCAGTGGTCGGTGTGCGGCAGA
>CAZOCL010000182.1:0-13086 GCA_964578245.1 uncultured Klebsiella sp.
AACCTCGCATCTCCCTGCCGGATTCGTTGCGCGCGCAGTTTGCGGCGCTGGAGCGCGCATTGTGGCGGGCGGAGTCCACCCATGCCGCGTGCGGCGCGGTTGCCGCGCTGGGCGCTTCCTTTGCTCTGCTTTTCCTGTGTGACCGCATCGGCGACACGCCCAAGACGCTGCGCACGGTCCTCCTGCTGGCAGGGGTAGGCGGAGCCGCGTGGTTCGTGGTGCGTTGGTGCCGGAGCTGGGTCTGGCAGCGGCGGGACTTGCGGGCGCTGTCGAACGTCGTGCAACACGGCCACCGCCGGCTCGGCGACCGGCTGCTGGGCATCGTGGAACTGGCGGAGGAAAAGCAACGTCCCCAGAACATGTCGCTCGCTCTGTGCCGCGCCGCCATCCGGCAGGTCTCGGCGGACGCCGCGAAACATGACTTCTGCACGGTGGTGAACTCCCGGCCCGCGCGCCTCGCGGCCTTTGCCATGACCGCCGTGCTGGTGCCGGTGGCGTTCGCCTTCGGCATCGCGCCGGCCGCAGGGTGGAATGCGTTGCAACGCTGGGCCATTCCGGTCGCCGGGATTCCGCGCTATACGTTCATCGCGCTGGAGAATCTCCCCTCGCAGCTCGTGGTGCCGCATGGCGAATCGTTCGCCTTGGTGGCCAAGGTGAACTACCGCTCGTTCTGGAAACCCGCGAGTGCGAGCGGACGGTTCGAATTGCAGACCAGGCTTTCCGCGCCCGTGCAAAACGGCGAAGTGAAGCTCACCATCCCCGGGCAGACGCAGGACGGCCTGCTGCGGGTCCGCCTCGGCGATGCGACGCACACCATCGCGGTGAAGCCCATGCACCGTCCCGCGCTCAAGCAGCTCGCGGCGAACGTCCAGCTCCCGGCCTATCTCCAATACCCGCCGACGAATCAGATCGTGCAGAACGCCACCCTGCCCGTGCTGGAAGGCAGCCGCGTCACGCTCAACGGCACCGCCACACGCTCGCTCGCCTCGGCGGAGGTCACGGTGGACAAGACCGAGCCGGTGTCCCTGCTGCTCACGGGCGAGAAATTCAACAGCGGCTCGCTGAAGCTGGATACCTCGTCGCAGGCCACCTTTGACTGGCGTGACGAATTCGGGCTGAAGCCGGTCGCGCCGTGGCTGCTGGCCTTGCGTCCCACCAAGGATGCCGCGCCGCGCGTGGACCTCGGCGACCTGGGCATGGAGATTTCGATCCTGGAAACCGACGTGCTGCAACTGCGGCTCAACGCCCAGGACGATTACGGCGTCCGCGAGGGTGGCATCAACACAGAGATCGTCGCGTCGCTCGACCCCACCAACACGCCAGCGCTGGCGCAGTTCAAGAAGTCGGCGACCGGTGCCCAAGAGCGGCGCTTCACGAACAATTTCATTTTCAGCCCCACGGTCATGCGCATCCCGGCGGATTCGGTGGTCGAGGTGAAGGGCCTGGCCACGGACTTCCTTCCGGGCCGTGAGCCGGCGGAGTCGGTGACGCATCGCATCAACATCGTCGGGCTCGCGAAGCATGCCGAGCTGGTGCGGCAGCAGCTTGATGCGCTCTTCGCGCAGGTCGAGGAAGTCACACGGAAGGAGGAGGCTATCTCCGCCGCCACGCGCGAGCTGATGGGCCTGCCAGAAGACAAATTGAAATCCGACGAGGCCGCGAAGAAGGCGGGCGAGCAGGCGGACGAGCAGGCGCGCAACGCGGCGCAGCTCGAGCGCATCGCGCAGCAGGGGCAGGAGGTGGTCCGCGAGGCCATGCGCAATCCGACGCTCACCCAGCAGACCCTCCGCGACTGGACCCAGAACCTGGCGCAGATGAAGTCCCTCGCGCAGGGCGAGATGAAGAGCGCCCAGCAGTCGCTCCAGAAGGCACAGGAGAGCAACAGTTCCCAGCAGCGCGCCGAAGAGGCGGGCAAGGCCCACGACGCGGAGGAGAAGGCGCTCGAGAAGCTGCAGGCGCTCCAGAAGAAGATGAACGACGGCCTCGACAACCTCCAGGCCCTCACACTGTCACAGCGGTTGAAAAAGCTTTCCGAGTCAGAGAAGGGCATCGGCGAGCAGCTCAACAAGGTGGTGGGCGACACCATCGGCCTGCTGCCGCGCGAACTGCCGGAGCGGTTCCGGAAGATCAACACGTCGCTCGCGGGTGATCAGGCAGGCGTGAAGGCCGAGGCGGAGAAGGTCGTGGCGGAGATGAGCCGGTTCTACGACCGCACGCAGCGGCCGAACTACGGCGAAGTGGCGGCGGACATGAAGCAGGTGAACACCGCCAGCGAACTGGACCGCGTGCGCGGGCTGATTGAGGCGAACATCTCGATGGATGCGATGGGCAACCTGACCGCATGGTCGAAGCGTTTCGCCGACTGGGCCAAGAAGCTCGAACCGCCCGAGGAGGAAAGCGACGGCGGCGGCGAGGGCGAGGGCAAGCCGAAGGACGACAAGGTGCTCAAGCTGCTGATGGCTGCCATCCGCCTGCGCGCGGGCGAGGTGCGGGTGCTCCAGCAGACGATGCTGCTCGAAGAGGAAAAGGCGCGGAACCCGCGGCATGCCGAGGGCGTGGCCAAGGTCGCGGAACAACAGCGGGCGCTGCGCGGCGACCTGACGCGGCTTCAGATGAGCAACGACATTGATGCGGCCCGCGAGTTCCTCCTCGACACGCAGGACGCGACCCGCGACGCGGAGACGGCGCTCTTCGACAAGCTCACCGGCGAGCCGGCGCAGAAGCCCGAGAACGCGGCGCTCGCGCACCTGAGCGATCTCATCAACGTCATCAACGAGCAGGCCAAGCGGCAGAAGAGCAGCAGCCAGCAGCAACAACAGCAGACGCAGCAGGAGGCGGAGATGATGATGCAGATGGCGAAGCAGGAGCAGCAGATCGGGATGAAGCCCGGCCAGCAGCCCGGCGGTCCGAACCAAAACGGCGGCACCACCGACAAGGCCAGCCCCAACACCCTGGGCGACGCCCGCGGAGCCGAAGCCGCCGCCCGACGCACCGGCAAGGGCAGCGGCGTGACCCGCCAGGTGCCCGCGGAGTTCCGCGAGGCGCTGGAGAATTATTTCAAGGCCGTGGAGGCGAAGCCGTGAGAAGCTCCAAATTCCAAATTCCAAATTCCAAAGAAGCTCCAAGCCTCAAGCTCCAAGGGACGAGGGGACGTTCAAGGTTCATTGGAATCTGGAGCTTGGCATTGCTTTGGAGCCTGGGATTTGAAATTTGGAATTTCACTCCGCGCGCTTCCGCCCAGCAGCTCTTCATCGAGAAGTCCGATGCCAGCCCGGCGGCGATCGATGCCATGTATGTGAAGGGCTTGCAGTTTCTCCTCAAGTCGCAGTCGGCCGAGGGGGTGTGGACGGACGTGTATGGGAAGCAGCCCGGCGTGATCGGCCTCTGCGTCGTGGCGATGCTCGCGCATGGCGACGACCCGAACGTCGGCCCTTACGCGGCGGCCATCAAGCGTGGTCTTGGCGCGATCATCGCCCAGCAGAACAAGGAGACCGGCTACATCGGCACCTCGATGTATAACCACGGCTTCGGCTCGCTCGCGCTGGCGGAGTCCTATGGGGCGGTGGACGACGTCCGGCTCGGGCCGGCGCTCCAGCGCGCCATCAACCTGATCGTCGCCTCGCAGGCGCGGAACCCGGCCGGTGGCTGGCGTTATTCCCCGGACAGTTCGGATGCGGACACCACGGTCAGCGGCGCGCAAATGGTGGCGATGTTTGCCGCGCGCAACGCAGGCCTGGCCGTGCCGGAGGAGGCGATTCAGAAGGGGATCAAGTATTTCGCGAGCTGCAAGACGCCGGAGGGCGGCTACGGCTACACCGGGTCCAGCGGCCCGAATGCCGCGCGCTGCGCGATCGGCGTGCTGGTGTTGGCGCTGGCCAAGCAGAAGGACACGGCGGAGTTCAAGACCGCCTGGCAGTATCTCCAGAACGCCGGCGGAGAGTCCCATTACCAGCAATACTTTCTCTACTACGGCGCGCAGGCCTACTTCCACGCCTCGCCGGATGCGTGGCGCAAATGGAACGCCGCCAACATCAAATCCCTTGCCGCCACGCAGAACAAGGACGGCAGTTGGGACGGGTCGTTTGGCAACTCATTTGGCACGGCGGCCTCGCTCCTGTCGCTCGCGCTGAACTACCGCTTCCTGCCGATTTATGAGCGTTAGGGGCAAGGTGCGTGGTGCGTGGTGCGTGGTGCGTGAACGCGCTGGGTCACGCACCACGCACCACGCACCACGCGGCCCGCTCTTCCGGCTTCTGGCCACAGCCATCAGCGGCTTCGCAGCGGCCGCGTTCGCCACCAACCTCCCCCCGGCCACCGTCTCCTTCCTCGACGGCTCGTTCCTGCGCGGGGAGATCATCTCGCTGGATGGCGAGGCGCTCAAGTGGCGGCATCCCAATGCGCGGCAGCCCATCGAGTTCACGACCACCAACCTGAACCTCATCCGCCTGCCGCCGCGTCCACAGTTAACGATCACCAACACCGGCCAGGTCTGCCGCGTGGTGCTGGCCAGCGGGGATGAATTCGAAGGCCGGCTGGTCTCGCTCGACGGGGAGAATTTCGAGGTGGAGACGTGGTTTGCGGGTCGCCTGCGCGGCCAGCGGGCGGGGCTGGCGAGCCTCGTCTTCGCCAGCACGAGCCACGCCGCTTATTACGAGGGCCCCCGGGCGGTGGAGGAATGGCGGAGCAGCCAGGCCACTTCCGGGGGAAACCGCGCCGGAGTGGAGATCATGGGTGGTGGCAATGTCATCTTCCGAAGGGAAGGCATCCAGCTTGCGCCCGATGTGAACATGGCCCCACGCATCGCGGTGGGGCAGTTCCGCGTGGTGGAACCAGATCTCAAGCCTCCCGCCAGGAAGGAACCGACCCCGCAAGAACTTGTCACCCAGCTCAAGGCCGAGCTGGCGAGCTTGAGCGAAAAGGTCGCGCCCGCCGTGAAACAGGCCTTGGAGAAGCGGCTCAAGGAAGTCGAGGAGCTGGCGGCCAAGGCCCCGGTGCCGTCGCCCAAGGTCGCGGCCATCATGAAACAGGTGGAGGAGGCCCAGAAGGCAGCCGCCGCCGGAGAGTTTTTGAAGACGGACCTAGTCCAGGCCGCAGTGGCGGCGGGCCTGGCCTCGGAGCGGGCGCTGGAGCGGTGGTTTGCGGATTTTGAGAAGGCCGACGAGGTGGCGAAGGACAAGATTAAGTCGAGGCGCTTCAAGGCGCTGCTGCAGGCCGAGGCGGCATTGCTCGGCGGACGATTGCTCAAGGCGCTGGGCACGGGTGAAGGGGAGGCCGAGGCCAAGGATCTGGAGCGGGTCCGCGCGGAGGCCGTGGCCGCCGCGGGAGCCGCCCTGGCGGAGGAGGCCGCCGGAGCCGTGGTGCAGGCGCAGGCCAATGCGCTCGCCGACGCCCGGGTCCGGGCGCTCGACGCCTTGCGGATGAACAATCTGAACCTCGCCATGGGCGCGGAAGGCGTGCTGGCCGGCCGCGCCGCCGCCACCACGACCAACAACCTGGCCTGGGTCTTCCGCGACGGCGCGTATTTCTCGAGCGGGGTCGGCACGCTGGGCCGCGAGTGCCAGCTGCCCACGAAGGCGCGCATCGAGTTCGATCTCGCGTGGAAGGGCCAGCCCTACTTCCGTTTCTCCTTCTTCACGCGGAGCACGGAGCACTTTGACTACAGCGACGGCTGGCAGTTCTACACCTCGTCGTCCGGTTACCTGTATTCGATGCGGCGCTCCGGGATGGGGGCTTCCAGTTCCAGTGGCGCACGGGTGCCCCAGATGCTCAACAAGAACACCGTGCGCTTCACGTTCCTCGTCAACACCGAAGCGGAGACCGTCGTCCTGCTGGCCGATGGCGAGAAGGTTCACGAGTGGAAGGCCCTGGGCTCGCCTGGCAACGGCACCGGCATCGTCTTCTACAACTACAACGGCAACTCCCGCGTCCGCGTCAGCGACATCCGCATCGCCCCGTGGGATGGGCGCGTGGATCGCGCCGAACCGCCCGGCACGCCGGGCACCGATCCCGAACAATTGGTAGAGGTGCCGCCACCGGACACGGCGGTGGTGGAGTTCCTGAACCAGGACCGCGCCACCGGGACGCTGCACGGCATCCGGGACGGCAAGCTCGTGTTCAATCCCGCCGGCAACAAGCTGGAAGTCCCGCTGACCCGGGCCACGATGATCACCTTCCCCGTCAATCCCGTCCCGGAGCTGCCGCCCGTCGCCGGGGTGCAGGTCACGCTGCATCGCAACGAACGGCTGACCCTGGCGCTGGAAAAATGGGAGGCCGGGGAAATCATCGCCGTCAGCCCGGTCTTTGGCCGGTTGAAGCTCCGGGCGGAATCCGTGCGCGCGCTGCGCTTCAACCCCGCCGCACCGCGCGGCCCAGTGGATGAATGGAGCGGCCCGTGAACCCATCTACTCCCCGCGTGTGATACAGTATCCCGTGATCAGTAATCAGTATTCAGTAATCAGTCGTCCTGCGGGCACCCGGTTCGCCGGACGACGCTCAATGATTACTAATTACTTTTTCCCGCTCGCCGCCCTCCTGTTCGCCACCGCCTTCCCGCTCCGCGCCCAGCCAGCGGTGGATGTCTTCCAACTCCTCGACGGCTCGACGCTCCATGGCGCGCTGGAGATGATTGACCCGGCGAAGGGCATCCGCTGGAAGCATCCGGCGTCTGCCAACGCCATCGAGTTTCTGCCGCGCAACGCGCACCAGATCCGGCTCGCGCAGGCGGCCCCGCCACCGCCCCAGGCCAGCGCCAACCACAGTTGCCGCTTCCGCTTCGTGAACGGGGACGAGATGACCGGCAACCTCGTGTCGCTGGACGCCGAGCACATCGAGCTGGAGACCTGGTTCGCCGGGCGGCTCCGCGCACCACGCGCGGGTGTGCAGTCCCTCGCCTTCGTGGCCAAGGGCTTTGCGATGCTCTATGACGGACCGGATGGCCTGGACGGCTGGAACCACGGCCCGACGCCCACTTCGTGGCAGTTCCGCGACGGCGTGCTGACCGCCGGGGCAAACGCCTTCATGGGCCGTGACCTCAAGCTGCCGCCACAGTCCCGCCTGGAATTCGACGTGGCCAGCAGCGGCGCGCTGAACCTCTATTTCAACTTCTACACGGATGCGATCCAGCGCTTCAACTTCGCCAGCAGCGGCTATCAGCTCAACCTCGGCCTCGGCTACGTGAATCTGATGCGCGGCCAGGGCAACTTCGGGATGCAGCACCTCGGGCAGGCGCAGATTCCGGTCCCCCTGCCCGGCCGGCGGCTGCACGTCGAAATCCGCGCGGACATGACGGCAGGCACGCTCACCTTGCTGGTGGACGGCAACGTGGTGCAGCAATGGAACGACCCGAACGCCGGCAAGGAGCCGGTGGACCCCAACCTGCCGCCAGCCGTGGCCGAGGCAGCGAAGGCCGCCGCTGCTGCACGCGGACCGGTGCTGCCCGGCACCGGCGTGTCCTTCTTCACCCTGAACAGCGGCATCCAGTTGAGCGGCATCAAGGTCGCGGCCTGGGATGGCCGGCCCGTCGAGCCCGAGGCGCTTGCCACCAATTTCACCGGCCAGTTCGTGCGCTTCGCGAACAAGGATCAGGCGGGCGGGCAGGTGGAGGCGATCCGTGACGGCAAGCTAGTCCTCGTCCCCACCAGCGGCGGCCGCCTGGAGGTGCCGCTCACCCGCGTGACCCAGATCGTTTTTGCCGCCGAACAACCCCCCGCCACCAACCGTCCGGCGGGCGAGCTGCACGCGCGCCTCAGCAGCGGCGAAACCATTGCCCTCACGCAGCCGCGCTGGGAAGGCCGCCAGCTCGCGGGGACCAGCCCGCACTTCGGGCCGCTGCAGTTCGACACGCGCTGGGTGCGGGTGCTGCGCTTCAACCCTGGCCGCGAGCCCGACGCCCCGGACCTGCCGTTCATGGGCACTTCGGGCCAGCAGTTTTTTGAGCGATGAAAACCGTGTTGCGTGTTGCATGTTGCGTGTTGCGTGCTGCGTGCGCCCGTTCCGGGTCTGGCACGCAGCACGTCGCACGCAACACGCTGCTCGCCCTGTCACTCGGCGCGCTGAGCCTTTCCGCCGCCGTCCTCACGCCGCAGGCCATCCTCTTCCGCAATGGCGACCTGCTCACCGGCCAGTTGGAATCCATCACGCCCACCAACGGCCTGCGCTGGCGGCACACGGACGCGCCTTCCACCATTCAGTTTCAGCCCGAGGCCCTGGCGGAGATCCACCTCGGCGCGCCGCCCTCCCCACCGGTGACGGCGGCCAGCTTCTGCTACCTCCGCCTCACGAACGGCGATGAACTCTCGGGGAACCTCAAGTCTCTCGACGAGCAGCAGGTCGTGCTCGACACCTGGTTCGCCGGTCCGCTCACGCTGCCGCGCAGCCGCGTGGCCAGCCTGCGTCCGGCCGGACCGACCCCGCGCGCAGTGTTCGCCGGGCCGGACGGCCTCGAAGGCTGGACGATGGGCAAGTCCCTGCCCGGCAATGTGAATCCCTCCCAGTGGCACTTTGTAAATGGCGCGTTCGTCGCCTCGCAGCCCGCCTCCATCGCGCGGGATGTGAAGCTGCCGCCGAGTTCCACGCTGGAGTTTGACCTCGCGTGGCGCGGACAGTTCGCGCTGGCCATCGCGCTTTACACGGATTCACTCCAGCCCGTGCGGCTCGCCCAGACGGCGGATGAACCGCCTTTCGGCGGGTTCTACAGCCTGCAGCTCAACAGCTACTCCACGCAGCTCCTGCTCGTGCGCCACAAGGAGGCGGTGCGCCAGCTTGGCATGGCCGTCATCCCGCAGTTCCAGCAGACCAACCAGGCGCGCATCGCCATCAAGTCCAGCCGCGAACAGAAAACCATCACCGTGCTCATCAACGGCGTGGTGGCCAAGCAATGGGCAGACACCGAGGGCTTCGGCGGCGAAGGCACCGGCATCCGGCTCGTGCATCAAGGCCAGGGCCCGCTGCGCCTGGCCAACCTCCGCGTCAGCGAGTGGGACGGACGCTTGGAGGAAAGCGTCGCGGCGCTCGTGCCCAACGTGAAGAATGATGTGGGCCGTCTCGTGAACCGCGACTCCGTCGCCGGCCGCCTGGTGGAGGTCAAGAACGAGAAGTGCCGTTTCGCCGTGGCGGACAATTTCATTGAGATACCGTTCGACCGGATCGCGCAGGTGGACTTCGCCACCGACCGCGCCCAGACCGCGCCCCTGCAGGCCGGAGACATCCGGGTGTTCTTCACGGGACGGGGCAGCCTGACCTTTGCGCTGGAGAGCTGGACCCAGCAGGGCGTGAAGGTGAACAGCGCGAACTTCGGCAAGGCGGAATTCCAGCCCAAGGCCTTCAGCCGGATCATTTTTCAGCCCCAGCCTTGAAGCCGGTGGGGGCGCGGCGTTCACGGCGCAAAGGGCTGCGACTTGAAAAGTGCGTTTGAACGACCCTTGCCGTGCTCCCGTTTCTGCGGCCTGAAGGCCTCGCTTCGCGCACATCCTGCCCCGCTTCAGCGATCACCGCCTACGGGCTGATGACCCGGTAGAACCCCCGCGTCTGGTTGGTCGCCCGCGCATCCACAAACTCAAAGGCGGTGGCCGTGCTGGTGAAATTGGTCACGTCCTGCCAGGTGAGCAGGTCGTAGGTCACCTGCACACGGAAGCTCCGGCCCATTTCCCCGGACAGCGAGAGCTGGAAGCCGGTGGTTTGAAGCGCCTGAGCCGGCTGCCGCACGGGCGGCGCAATCGCGGCATGGCCCACCACAATCGTCGCGGGCGGGCAGGTCGCGCTGCCCGCCGCATTGGTGACCACGACGCTGTAGCGCCCGCCATTGGTCAAATCCACCGGGTTGAAGGTCAGTGTGGCATTCGTGGCGTCGGGCACCGGTGTGCCTTCCTTGAGCCATTGGTAGAAGAGCGGCGCTGCACCGACGGCACCGACACTCATGGACAAGTTCGCGCCGACGATCACGATCTGATTCGTCGGCGGCAGGACGACCGTGAGGGTTGCCACTGTGCTGGTCACGCTTCCTGCAACATTGGTCACCACCACGCGGTAGTCCCCCGCGTCCACCGGCTGCGCATTGACCACCGTCAGGCTCGCGTTGGTCGCACCGGCCAGCGCGTTGGTCGTGTTGAAGAACCACTGATAGGCGAGCGGACCCGTCCCGGTGGCGGTCACGTTGAACGTCGCGTTGCTGCCCGCCACCACAAGCCCGTCGGCGGGCGGGGTGCTGATCGTTGGGGCATCCGCCGTCACCGTCAACGTGCCGCTGACGTGGGTGATCGTGTAGTTCGTCGCGCTGCCCCCGCTGACGGTGATCGGATAGGTCCCCGGCAGGCTGGCCGCATTGGCCAGGGTGCTGGCCGTGGGGGCCGACAGCACCACTGCCGCCGTCTCGCCGTTCACAAAGCCGCTGTAATTCACCGTCAACGGCGGATTCGCCTGCCCGTAGGTTCGGCTCTGGTCTTGGGCCGTGACTGTCAACGGGGCCGGGTTGATGGTCAGGTTCACGCTGCCGTTCGCCGGCGCATACACGCTGGTGTCGCTCGGGGTGAAGAACACGTTCACCGGGCGCGTGCCCGTCTTCAGCACCGCGCCCGCCCCCGGGCTGTAGGCAAACGAACCGGCCGGTCCGGTGGTGGCGTTCAACTGTGTGGCATCCAACACCGTGCCGTAAGTGATGGCGGCCGGTGTCGCCCAGGTGAGCGTCGGCACCAGGCGGGTCACGGTCAGCGTTGCCAC
This sequence comes from uncultured Klebsiella sp., assembly GCA_964578245.1. GTDB lineage: Bacteria > Verrucomicrobiota > Verrucomicrobiia > Limisphaerales > SXTU01 > SXTU01. The sequence goes on from CAZOCL010000182.1 coordinate 10,714, forward strand.
GCTGCTGGTCACCGCACCCGCCGCGTTCGCGATCACTGCCCGGTAGCCGCCCGCCGTGTTGACCGTCACCGCGTTCAGCGTCAGCACCGCATTGGTCTCTCCGCCGATGGGCACGTCGTTCTTGGTCCATTGATACATCAGCGGCGGCGTGCCGGTCGCGCCCACGGTGAAAGTCACGTCGGCCAGGGCGCTGACCGCTGCATTGCTCGGCGACGCGGTCACGGCCGGCCGCACGAGGACCGTCAGGCTGGCCACCGCGCTGGTTGCGCTCCCGACGGCGTTCGTCACCAGCACGCTGTAGCCGCCGGCATTGGCCGGCTGCAGATTGCTCAGCGTGAGGCTGGCGCTCGTGGCCCCGGCCAGCACGTTGGTTTCATTGAAGAACCACTGGTAGCCCAACGGAGCGGTCCCCGTCACGTCGACGCTGAATGTCGTGCTGGTTCCTGCCACCGCCACCCGGTTCGTCGGGTTCTGCGCGACCGCCGGCGGCGAAGGCAGCACGACCGCGAAAGTCGTGCTCGGCCCCACGGCGGGGGCCGCGTTTCCGGCGAGGTCAGCCCCCGTCCCCGAGCCCACTGAAATCCCCAGCGTGCCCAGGCCCGTGATGCCGCTGATCGTGACCGTCCGCGTCAATCCGATGCCCGTCACCGCCACGCTGCCATCGGCGGTGCCCGTCTTGTTCAACGTGACATCCCCCGCCGTCAAGGTGCTCCCGCCAAAGCCCGTGTCCGCATACGTGACCGTGTAGGTGACCGGCCCCGTAACAGTGCTGCTGGCCGAGGGGCCGCTGAGGCTGATGCCTGGCGCGGTCGTGTCCACCAATACGGCGTTCATGCCCAGCGGGGTGAAGGTGAGCGTGGTGTCCGAGCCGTCCGCGCCCTGGAGCGTGCCGCCATTGGGCTCGATCCACGAGGCGATGGCGATGCCGTCGTTGTCCGTGTCCCCGGCCCGCACGGTGTAGCTGAAGAGCAGGGACCGGCTCCCGCTGCCTGAGACGTAGGTGGCGTTGACCGGAGCGGGACCCACGTTGATTGGAATCCTCGGTGTGCCCGTGACGATCACGGCGGAGGTATAGTTCACGGTGAAGTTCAGCGCCTGCCCGGCGCGATAGCTGCCGTCCGCCGGCCGGCTCACGCTGGTAATGACGGGCAGCAGCCCGTCCAGGTCCGCCGTGGCCAGATACGGGGACGCCGTGGTGCCCGCGAAGAAGAACGAGCCGCCCAGCACCAGGGTCTGATTGGTCATCATGGCCAACGCGTTGACGTTGCCCGGCAGTTGGGGCGAGACGTCGCTGTCCACCCCGGAGCCGAGCGCCGACCACGCGGCCCCGTCCCACTTGGCGATGCGGTTGACCGTGACCGCCGTCGGACTGGCATTCGACGCCATGGTGAAGGCTCCCCCCGCGTAAAGGTTCGCACCGTCGGCCGTCAGCGCATAGACCGTCTGGTTCACGCCCAAGCCGAGGGGCGACCAGGTGGTGCCGTTCCATTTGGCGATGCGGTTGACCGTGACCCCGCCGGCGGTGAGGAAGGCCCCACCCGCATAGAGGTCTGAGCCGATGACCGCCAGTGCCTGGACGCTTTGGTTCATCCCCGTGCCGAGGGCGGACCAGGCGCTGCCGTTCCACTTCGCGATGCGGTTGACCGTCATCGCGCCAGTGCCCAATGTCTGCGTGAAACCACCGCCGACATAGAGGTCAGTGCCGATGACCGCCATCGAGCTGGGGACGCCATTGAACCCTCCGCCCACGGCCGACCAGGTGCTCCCGTTCCATCTCGCGATGCGGAGCGCGGCAGTGCCCCCAGCCACGGTGAGGTTCCCCCCGACATAGAGGTTGCTTCCCACCATGGCGAGCGCAGTGACGGAGACAGGGGAGGGGGACTGCTGACTCAGCCCCGAACCGAGCGCCGACCACGCGCTGCCATTCCATTTCGCGATCTGGTTGACCGTGATCCCGCCCGCGTTGGTGAAGTAGCCACCGACGTAGAGGTTGGTGCCGCCGGCCGTCAGGGCCAGGACCTCGTTGTCCACGCCGGAGCCGAGGGCGGACCAGGTGGTGCCGTTCCATTTGGCGATGCGGTTGACCTGCAGGCCGCTCAGCATGGAAAATGTGCCCCCGACATAGAGATCGCTGCCGATGACGGCCAGCGCGTTGACGGTGTTTTCCATTCCGGGGCCGAGCGGCGACCAGGTGCTGCCGTTCCACTTCGCCACGCACAGGGCAATGTTGCCCCCGGCATTGGTGAACACCCCGCCCGTGAAGATGTTGAAGCCGGAAAACACGAGCGAGTTGACCACCCCGCTCATCCCCGAGCCCACCGCCGACCAGGTGCTGCCGTTCCACTTCGCCACGCGGTTGGCCACGATGCCGCC
>CAZOCL010000183.1:0-13047 GCA_964578245.1 uncultured Klebsiella sp.
GTCATTGAGTTCGTCACCGGCTACATCATCGAGCTGAGCCTCTCGATGGACAATGTCTTCGTCATCGCGCTCATCTTCGCCTACTTCCGCGTGCCGCTGGTGCAGCAGCACCGCGTGCTTTTCTGGGGTATCCTGGGTGCGCTCATCATGCGCGGCGTGATGATCGGGGCCGGGGCGGCGCTGATCAAACAATTCCATTGGATGCTCTACGCGATGGGCGGCTTCCTGGTCTTCACCGGGGTGAAGATGCTCTTTGTGGACGACGATGGCGTGCATCCCGAGCGGAACCTCTTCATCCGGCTGGCGAAGAAGTTCTTCCCAGTCACCAATGAGTTCGACGGCCAGAACTTCACCGCGAAACTGGATGGCCGCACCGCCTTGACGCCGCTGGCGCTCGTGCTGGTGATGGTGGAGACCACCGACCTGATCTTCGCGGTGGATTCGATTCCGGCCATCTTCGCGGTGACGCAGGACACCTTCATTGTGTTTACGTCCAACGTCTTCGCCATTCTCGGCCTGCGCTCCCTCTACTTTGTGCTGGCCGGGGCAATCGGCTTCTTCCGTTACCTGAAGATTGGCCTGTCCATCGTGCTGGTCTTCATCGGGGTAAAGATGCTGCTGGGTATCTGGGACATCGTGATCCACTCCAGCGTCTCCCTGGTCATCGTGCTGGGGATCATCCTCGTCTCCATCGCCGCCTCCGTCTGGTCAGCGCGGCGGGAGGGCAAGCATCTGACTTCGGACGACGAGCCGCCTACTGCAGCGGCTTGATCTCGACCTTCCGCACCACGGTCGTGGTCTGGTAGGTCGCGATGCCCAGAGGGATGGAGTTCTCAATCTCGCCGAAACGCATGGAAATGCGGCGTTCCTTGATGTCCTGGTCCACGATCTTGTCGTCGTTGACCCATGTCTCCAGCTTCGCGGGCGTCACCTTCATGCGGATCAGATACCACTTGTTCTTGTCGTAGCCGAGGAACTTGGTGGTGTCATTTTCGGAGGCGTCCAGGCCATCAATGCTCGAAATCCCGGTGGTCGCCCCGCCCCAGCCGCCCAGCACGAGCGTGGCGTGCGCCTCGCCGACGGGGAAGGTGAGGCCGACGAAGAAGTCGTTGCCCTGAATCTTGAGGGCTTCAAGCGTGATCTCGTAGTTGGTCTTGAGCACCTTGTTGGTGAAGGTGATGCCACTGAGCGTCTGGCCCGCGTCAATGTAGATCACCGGCCCCTGTTCCTTGAAGTTTGGCTCCACCCGCACCTCGCCGCCGCCGGCGAAGTCAGTGAGCTTCCAGCCAGTGAGCGTCTTGCCGTCGAAGAGGCTCTTCGCCGGTCCGGAAGCAGTGGCTTTGACGGCAGCCGGGGCGGGTTTCGCCTGGGGCTTGGGGGCCGCCGGCTCGGGAGAGGCGCAGCCGGTGAGAAGAAATGCGCTGACGACGGCGACGGACAGGGTGCGAAGCGGGGCGATGGATTTCATGTCGGAGTTGAATCGGCGAGAACTTGGCTTTCGACGGCGGCGACCGGGCGGCGCTTCATTGCGCAGAGCGGACGGTTTTGCTCCACGCGTAGCTCGATTGCTTGAACGCGCCGTTCAGCTTGAGGGTGCCGTCGCGAAAGACCTCCAGCACGCCGGAGGCGGTGCTCTCCGGCCCGGCTCCTTCCACCATGGCCATCAGGGTGCAGTAGTGGATGCCGCCGATTTCCCGGTAGTCGTTGCGGTGGTGATGGCCTTGGAAGACGGCAAGGACATTGCCCGCGCGCTCTAGAATCTCGCGCACCGCCGGGGCGCTCTTCACGGCATAGTCGCCGGTGATGTCGAGCCGCTGATGGGCGAAGATGATCGTTGGCTTGCGGCCGGGCACCGCGAGATCCTCCGCCAGCCATCGGCGCTGCGCCTCGGGGATTTCCGTGTCGGTCCAGGTGAAGTTCTTCGCGCCATAGGCGGTGCCATCCGCACGGAAGCAGGCGTCCAGCACGATGAAATGGAAGCCAGCGTGGTCCCACGAATAAGGCGCGCGCTTGCCTCCGCTGTTGGCGTAGAACTGACCCTTGGTGAGCGTCCAGACGCAGTGATTGCCCAGCACGTAGTGGCGCGGGCCACGGAACTTCGCGAACTCGGCCTCGATGGTCTTGAGGTGGGCGATCTCGCCCTCCGTCGTGGGGGCCTCGTCAATCAGGTCGCCGAGTTCCACCGCGAAGTCGGCCTTTGCCTCGTTGAAGCGCTCGACTGCCGCCCGCACCTTCCCGAGCGAGTCACGGTAATGCCGTTTGCCCTTGGCCGGGATGTCAGCGTAGTGCGGATCGGTAAGCAGGCCGATGCGCAGGGCAGGGGAGGCCGCCGGGTCAGCAGCCAGGGAATCAACGAGGCTTGTTGCAGCGGTCATGAACAGCACGCCGCATTGCAGAAAGGCGCGGCGGGTGGGAACCGGATGCTCAAATACTGACCGGCACTGACCTGCACTAATCAAAGGAACTGTCTTCATCAGTGCCAGTTAGTGCAGGTTGGTGGTGCTTGCTCTCAGTGCGCCGATGCCTTCTCGGCACCGAGGCCGGTGTTCGCACGGACGGTCAGCTCGGCGAACTTCGTCTCGCTGCGACGGTCGTTGCTCAACAGGGTGGCGATCCAGGCGGCGAGGAAGCCCAGCGGGATGCTGACGATGCCGGGGTTCTTCAACGGGAAGAGCGGAGCGGCATGGATGAGCCCCTTGCCACTGGCGTCCATGACGCTGGGGCTGAGGATGATGAGGATGATGCTGCCGACGAGGCCGACGCCGAGGCCCCAGACCGCACCGGCGGTGTTGAAACGCTTCCAGAACAGCGAGAGGACGATGACGGGCAGATTTGCGCTCGCGGCGACGGCGAAGGCAAGTCCGACGAGGAACGCTACGTTGATCGTCTGGAGCTTGATGGCGAGGAAGATGGCCACCGCGCCGACCACGAAGGCCGCGATGCGGGCGATGCGGACCTCCTCGCCGGGCGCGCGCTCGGTGCCGTGATGGATCACATTCGTGTAGAAGTCATGCGCGAAGCTCGTGCTGGCGCTGATGGTCAGGCCGGCCACGACCGCGAGAATCGTCGCGAAGGCCACGGCGCTGATGAACGCGAAAAAGATTTCGCCGCCGAGCGCCTGGGCCAGCAGCGGAGCGCTCATGTTCTCCACGCTGATCTTCGCCGGGGTCAGAATCGTCGCCGCACCAAAACCGAGGAAGGTGGTCATGATGTAGAACGCACCGATGATGACCATCGCCCACACCACGCTGATACGCGCGGTCTTCGCGTCCGGCACCGTGTAGAAGCGGACGAGGACGTGCGGCAGGCCGGCAGTGCCGAAGACCAGCGCCAGGCCCAGCGAGATGAGGTCAATGGGCCCCCAGCCCTTTGTGACTTCGAGGCCAAAGATCAAGCCGGGCTTGAGGAAGTCCTTGTGGACGATGGTGCCGTCGGGTCCCGCCACAGGGACTTTGCCGATGGCATCGAAGAACTTGGCGAAGCTGTAATCGAAGTGTTTCAGCACCAGCACACTCAGGAAGAGCGAGCCGCTCATGAGGAGCACGGCCTTGATGATCTGCACCCAGGTCGTGGCGAGCATTCCACCGAAGACGACATAGACGATCATCAGCACCCCGACGCCCACGACGGCCCATTCATAGGGGACACCGGGCAGGAGCAGTTTCACCAGCGCGCCGGCCCCGACCATCTGGGCAATCATGTAGAACGTCGAGACGGTCAGCGTGGAGAGCGCGGCCATCGCGCGAACCGGGCGCGGGCTGAGGCGGTAGGCGAGCACATCCGCCATGGTGTATTTGCCCGCGTTACGCAGCGGTTCGGCGACGATCAGCAGCACGGTGAGGTAGGCCACCAGCCAGCCGACGGAATACATGAAGCCGTCATAGCCCTTGAAGGCGATCATGCCCGCGATGCCGAGGAAGCTGGCCGCGCTCATGTAGTCACCGGCGACCGCGAGGCCGTTCTGCCACGCGGTGATGCCCCGACCAGCGGCAAAGTAGTTGCTCGCGCCAGTGGACTTCCGCGCCGACCAGTAGGTGATGCCCAGCGTGATCAGGACGAAGCTGAGGAACATCCCCAGTGCCGGGGTGAACTGAAAGCCGACGGGAGGCGGTGCACCGGTGGCAGCCGCAGCGAGGAGAAAGTTCATTTCGACTTTCCTCCCTTGGGCTCGTCCAGTCGCGCCACAATCTGCCGGGCCTGCTCATCGAAACTGGTCGCCTTGCGCAGATAAACGAATGCCACTATCCAAGCCATGAAGAACTGCGACAGCGCAAATAGGTAGGCGAGGTTCACCGGCCCAATGCGCTTCTCCATGAGTTCGGGGAACCACCCGACCAGCACCGGCAGGGCGAAGTAATACACCACGAAGAAAATCGTCGCCGGCACGATGAAGGCGATCTTCGCCTTGAGCAGCGCGCCAAACTCGGGCATGGCCATGACGCGGTCCCAATCCGCCACGTCCTCATCTTCGTCGGCGGTCTGTTCGTGCGCCGGCGTCGGGCTGGAATGGCCCAGCCGCGCGACATCGGTTTCCGCACCGACGGCGGGCGTCAGGTCGCGGTCGGGATTAGGGTTTTCGGGCATAGTGGTTGGTGAAGCGAAGAGCGCGGACAGAATGGGAAACGGACGCGGGCAGGTCAAGGCGCGAGGCGTGAAGCAGGGACAAAACTGCTTAGTAATTAGGCACCCTTGTTCCCTGCCACGCGAGCGGCATTGGAACTAATCACTAATTACATTCCTTCCGTCACACCAGTTCACGCAGCGCCTCGCACCCGGATTCCACCAGGTGCTGCGGGCGACCGGTGAGGTCGTTGACCATGTCCACCTGCGGGTCGAGGCCAAGCTGTTGGTAGAGGGTCGCGAAGACATCGCCGAACTTCACCGGGCGTTCCACACATTCGGCGGCGTCACGGCTGGTCGCGCCGATCACCTGACCGTGGCGCATCCCGCCACACGCCAGCAGGGCGAAGGAGACATTGGGCCAGTGGTCACGACCGCCTGCGTTGTTGATCTTCGGAGTGCGGCCAAACTCACCCCAGACCACGACGCTCACATCGCGGTCCAGCCCGCGCGCATGCAAGTCCTCGATGAGCGCGGAGAGCCCTTTGTCGAGCAGCGGGAATTCTTCGCGCGCCTGGCCGAAATTGTTGTTGTGCCAGTCCCAGCGGCTGAACGCGATGGTCACGCAGCGCACGCCCGCTTCGACGAGCCGACGGGCCATGAGGAAGTCGTCGAGCAGCCGGTGCGAGCCGTCATCCTTGAGATTCGAGAAGCCGCGGCCGTAACGGTCGCGCAGCTTTTGATCCTCCTTGTTCAGGTCCAGTGCATCGGCCAGCTTGCTGGAGGTCAACATGGCGAAGGCCTGCTGGTGGAAGCTGTCCAACCCGTCGGCGATGCCGCTGTTGTCCACATCCCGGCGGAAGTGATCGAAGGCCGTCAGCAGCGAGCGGCGGTCATCCAGGCGGCCGGTGGTGACACCATTCAAGACCATGTCCTCCTTGCCTTCCTTGTTCGGCTTGAACGCGGAATGCGCAGGACCGAGGAAACCAGCCTGCCCGGGATCACCCCATGGACGATGCCCCGTGTTAGGTGCGAGGCCAACGAAGGCCGGCATGCCGGGAGTGGTCGTGCCCTGCAGCTTGGACATCACTGCGCCGATGGACGGCCAGCCGCCGGCGGGCTGGTTGCGGGGCGGGCGACCGGTCTGGCACTGGAAAGCGTCGTGCCCACCAGCCGCACCGACCATGGAGCGGATGATGGTGTATTTGTCAGCGCACTGAGCGAGCATCGGGAAGAGTTCGCACACTTCCATGCCGGGGACGTTGGTCTTGATCGGTTTGAACTCGCCACGGATCTCGCGGGGTGCGTCCGGCTTCAGGTCGAACATGTCCTGATGCGGCGGGCCGCCCGCGAGGAAGATGTTGATGATCGCCTTGTGCGACTTGCGGATGCCGGCTTTGGCCTCGGCTTCGAGAAGCTGCGGCAGAGCCATCCCGCCCATGCCCAACGCGCCGATCCGGAGGAAGCTCCGGCGGGAGACGCCATCACAGAAGCGGCCTTCGTTGCGTCCGAGGATCGTAAGCATACGTTTGGGTCAGACGAGTTCGCGAATCGGTTGATGCTCCAGGTCCACGAGATACTGCGGGCGACCGCCCAGATCCGTGAGCGTGACGCTCTGGGTGTCAATGCCCATGCGGTTGTAGAGCGTGGCGAAGACTTCGCCGAGATGGACGGGGCGCTCGCTGGCCTCGCCGCCGTTGCGGTCAGTGGCACCGATCATCTGCCCGGTCTTCATGCCGCCGCCCGCGAGCAGCGCGCAGGAGACGCGCGACCAGTGGTCGCGTCCCGCGCCCATGTTGATGCGCGGCGTGCGGCCGAACTCGCCCCAGGCGATGACCGTCACGTCATCCTGCATCCCGCGGTCGTGCAAGTCCTGCACGAGGGCGGACATGCCGGTGTCGAAGTTGGGCAACTGTCGTTTCAGGGTGGTGAAGTTCTTCTCGTGAGTGTCCCAGCCGCCGAAGTTGAGCGTCACGCAGCGCACGCCCGCCTCGACGAGCCGACGGGCGAGGAGGAAGTCCTTGAGCACGGCACCATCGGAGCCACGATAGCGGTCAGCGACTTTGCGGTCTTCCTTTTTCACGTCGAGCGCTGCAACCAGCCGGCTGGAGGTGACGACCTCGAAGGCCTGACGGTTGAAAGTGTCCAGCCCGTCCATCAGGCCGCTGCTGTCCGCGTCACGGCGGAATTTGTCGAACTCGGTAAGCAGGCCCTTGCGGTCATCCAGCCGGGCACTGGTCACGCCATTGAGCGACATGTCGCTTGCCGCCGGTCCGCTGGGAACGAAAGGCCCGCAACTGGCGCCGAGGAAGCCGGGGCGCGATTCTTTGCCACTGCAGCCGACGCTTGGCGGCACCCCAACCGTCGCGGAGCCTTGCAGCTTCGCGACCACTGCGCCGATCGAAGGCCAGCCGCCAGCCGGCTGGGGCTGTAGCTGGCTGCGACCGGTCATGCAGTGGAAGGAACTGTGATCATTCGCCTTGCCGACGAGCGAGCGGATGGCGGTGAACTTGTCCCAGTTGGCCGCGAGCTTGGGCATGTGCTCGCAGATGCGCACTCCCGGCACCTTGGTAGCAATGGACCGGAACTCGCCGCGGAATTCGGAGGGCGCGTCTTCCTTGATGTCGAACATGTCCTGGTGCGACGGCCCGCCCGGCAGGAACACCATGATGATGGCCTTGGACGAATTACGCACCCCCGAGAGCGCCTCGGCCTGGAGCAGTTGAGGGAGCGAGAGGCCGCCAGCGGCGAGTGCGCCAAGCTGGAGGAAGTTGCGCCGGGAAACGCCGTCACAAAAACGGCCCTGAGCAGGTCCAAGAATCTTGAGCATACTTTGAAGCCCCGGGAAACGCGCGCGGGTCTTAAGTTGCTGACGGGCAGGGCGTGGGGGCCATTCAAGATCTTCGCTAGAACTTTGCATTCTTTCACGCACGGAATTTCGTGCGATAGGCGGGTAATCCTTCAGTTGTTGAACAATCTCTTTGTCAAACCTCCGCCTGCCGACTAAAAATCCCCGCGTGCCGCTCGAAACCCTGGAGCAGATCAAAGCTCGTGCTGAAGCCGTCGTGCCCGGTGCGCAGTTGAGCATCGTGAAGAACGACAGTCCGAGCGCGCAGCATTCCTTGCTCGTGGATGTCGAGCACGCCTATGCCGTTGCCAGGTTTTTGCGCGATGACCCGCAGCTCCGCCTCGACTATTGCTCGAATGCCACGGGAGTTGATTTCCTGGATGCCGAGCTGTCCGAAAAGGTGAAGGTGAAAAAGCTCATGGACGGCGTGGAGAAGGATGTCGAGGAAGTGAAGAAGACCAGGCGGGCCGGCTACCTAGAAGCGGTCTATCACCTCTACTCGATGTCGCTGAAGCATGGTCCGGTCATCCTCCGCCAGCGCACGCCGGGCCGGGCGGACCCGGTGAAGGTCACCTCGCTCACGCCGCTGTGGCGGAGCTGTGAGTTTCAGGAGCGGGAAATTTTCGACCTCTACGGCGTGCTCTTCGACGGGCATCCCGACCTGCGCCGCATTCTTATGTGGGATGGTTTCAAGGATTACCCGATGCGCAAGGATTACGTGGAGCCGGATGATTACGAGTATGAGCCGACACCGCACGATGAGGTGCTGGAAAAGGCGAAGGCGCATCAGGTGGCGCAGGGGGTGAAAGCGTGAGCGCCCAATTTTCGTCTTCCCTCATTTACAAGGTGAGTGTCCTTCGAGCGCGAGCTATGACGGGGACGCAAAAGGTAGAAGAAGGAGGCGAAGCCTTTGAACGGGAGTGCGAGCAGCTTTTGGAAGCCGTCAAGAACGAGATGCCGGGCGGCTGCGAGGGAATGCTCTTGATGCTCGTTCGCGACCGACTCAGCGCGAAATTTCCCCCTACATGACCGCCCCCGCTGACACCTCTGACCCGAAGCAACTCGGTGCTGGCACCGATGGAACGCAGTTCATGACGTTCCACGATCTGGCCTATGACGCGGGCAAGACGGACTTTCTCCGCAAGGCCCAGCCGGTGGGGCAGGGCAGGGAAGGAGAGTTGCTCGAAGTGGCCATGGGGCCGCAGCATCCATCCACGCACGGCGTCTTCCGCATGGACGTGGTGCTCGACGGCGAGACGGTGGTAAAGCTCAAACCGGTCTTCGGCTACCTGCACCGAAATCACGAGAAGATCGCGGAGAATACGAGCTATCTCGGCTCGATGCCTTACACGGACCGGCTGGATTATTTCTGCTCGCTCACGAACAACTGGGCATATGCGCTCTCGGTCGAGAAGCTCGCCGGCCTGCAAGTCCCTGAGCGCGCCGAATACATCCGCCTCATCACCGCCGAGCTGACCCGCGTGCTGAACCACACCTGCCTCGCGGGCTTCCTGCTGCAGGACATGGGCGCGCTGGGCACGCCGCTGATGTATGCCTTCCGCGAGCGGGAGAAGATCCTCGACCTGATCGAGTCGCTCACCGGCGCGCGGATGATGTGCAATTATATGCGTTTTGGCGGGTGCCGGTGCGATTTGCCACCCGGGTGGCTGGATGCCGCGAAGAAGGTCGTCGCGGAGTATCCGAAGTTTCTCGACGAATTCGAGACCCTGCTCTCGGGCAATGAAATCCTCATGGCCCGCACCCAGGGCGTGGGCAAGCTTTCGGCCGAGCTCGCGATCAATGCGGGCATCACGGGGCCGATGCTGCGGGCCAGCGGAGTGGACTACGATCTCCGCAAGGTGGACAGCTACGGCATCTACAACCGCTACCCGTTCCGCATCCCGCTGGGCAACCACGGGGATGTTTACGACCGCTACATGATCCGCATGCTGGAAATGCGTGAGTCGCTGAAGATCCTTGAGCCGGCATTGAAAGACATCCCTGAGGGCCCGGTGGTGGACCCGAAGGCGAAGTTGCGCGGGTTCCGTCCAAAGGCGGGCGAGGCCTACGGGCGCATCGAGACCCCCAAGGGCGAACTTGGCTTCTACCTGATTAGCGACGGCAGTCCGAACCCCTATCGCTATCGCGTGCGCCCGCCGAGCCTTATCAATTTGACCATTCTCGAGGACATGTGTCTCGGCCAGACGGTGGCCGACGCGGTCATCACGCTTGGCAGCGTGGATATTGTTTTGGGTGAGGTGGACCGTTGAAATCTTGCATCCGGCGGCGCGATTCCTGAAACTCACGCGAAATGCTCGGCACTGGCATACTCAAAGGCATGGTGGAGACGGCGAAAAACTTCGCCGGAAGCTACTATGACCCCGCGCGCCTGACGACGGTCGAGTATCCTGAGGAGCGCATTGCCTCGAAGGAAAATGCCCGCCAGTTTCCGTTCCTCGTCCACGACACCGAAGACCCGATGAAGGGCCTGCGCTGCGTGGCCTGCCAGATTTGCGAAAAGGAATGCCCGCCGCAGTGCATCTACATCGTCAAGAGCAAGGACAAGCGCGCGGATTACAAGGGCCAGATGCAGTTCTATCCGGCGACCTTCGACATTGATCTGTCGGTCTGCATGAGCTGCCAGATTTGCGTCGAAGTCTGCCCGTTTGAGTCCATCAAGATGGACACCGAGTTCGAGCTGTCGAACACGGACCGTTTCGGTGGCCTGCTCGTCAACAAGCACCAGCTCGCCAAGTCGAACGAGCACTATCGCAAGATTCATCCGGCGGAAGCCGCCGCGTCAGACGCAGCGCTGGCCGTTGAAGTTGCGAAGGCGCAGGCCAAGGCGAAAGCCGACGCGGAAGCGAAGGCCAAGGCCGCCGCCGAGGCCAAAGCGAAGGCCGAAGCTGCTGCCGCTGCCGGGACTGCTCCCGCTGCGCCAGCCGCCGCTGTTCCCAAACCCTCCTCCCCCGCTGCGGCCCCGGCTGCTGCGCCTGCCGCATAGCCCATGGGAGGAATCTTCGAAACAATTGACCAGCTTCCGGTCACGCTGAAGCACTGGCTCATAAACCAGTTGCCCGGTGCTACTCCGGAGTGGCTGGTCGCGATCATTTCCGCCGCGCTTTCCATCACGCCCATTCTCGCCGTCTTCCCGCTCATGTTCGCGCTCACGACTGTCATCGAGCGCAAGGGTCTGGGCCGGATCCAGAACCGCATCGGGCCGAACCGTGTGGGCATTCCGCTTACGAACATCCGGCTCGCTGGCTTCGGCCAGTTCATTGCGGACGGCATCAAGTCGCTCATCAAGGAGGACGTGGTGCCGCGCGCGGCGGACAAGGTCGTCCACTTCCTCGCGCCCATCGCGCTGCTCATCCCTGTGCTGCTGACCTACTCCGTGCTGCCCTTTGGCCGGAACATGGTCCCGCTGGACCTGCCGCAGACGGGGCTGCTGTTCTTCTTTGCGATCGGAGCGAGCACGGAACTGAGCGTGTTCATGGCCGGCTGGTCGAGTCGCAACAAGTATTCGCTCCTCGGCGCCATGCGGGCCATTGCTCAGATGGTTTCCTATGAAATTCCGCTCATTCTCTCCGCGCTGACCGTGGTGATGATCGCGGGGACATTGTCGCTGGCTGACATCGTGAAGAGTCAGTCTGGCGTCCATTTCGGCTTCCTGCACCACTGGCACCTGTTCACTCCGTGGGGCTTCGTTGGTTTCCTGCTTTTTCTGACTGCGGCCGCTGCCGAGGCAAACCGCACGCCGTTTGATCTGCCGGAAGCCGAGTCGGAAATCATCGCGGGCTACTTCACGGAATACTCCGGGTTCAAGTTCGCCATCTTCTTCCTCGGCGAATATCTCGGGCTTTTCGCCATGTGCGGCCTGGGTATCACGCTCTTCTTGGGCGGGTGGCTGCCGCCATTCAGCTTCCTCGGCTTTATCCCGTCCTGGTGCTGGTTTCTCGGCAAGCTCTGCGCGCTCATCGTGCTCTTCATCTGGCTGCGGGGGACGCTCCCGCGCTTGCGCACCGACCAGCTCATGGGCTTCGCCTGGAAGTTCCTGCTGCCCATGACGCTGATCAATCTTGTGGTCGCCGCGCTCTGGCACATGCTGGGCCATGTCCTTCCGATTTACGTCCGGTGGCCGCTCGGTTTCGCCCTGCTCGCGATTCCGTATTGGCTCCTCGGGCGCGGCTTCGAGGCCAAGTTCACCCAGCGCGAGTATCGCTTCGCCAACTGAATTTTAACCACGAATGGACACGAATAGACACGAATGGAACGGAGCAAGCGCGCTCTTGATCGAGTCGAAGCGGGCTGAAGTCCCGTCGCGGATTCGTGTTCATTCGTGTTCATTCGTGGTTTCCGCATGACCCTTCCCTTCGCCATCATCGCCGGTCTGACGATCGGCAGCGCCGTGGCGGCGATGTCGCTGCGGAATATGGTGCATTGCGCGCTAAGCCTGGTGCTGACGTTTGCGGGTCTGGCGGGGCTTTACCTTCAGCTCAACGCCGAGTTCGTCGGCTTCACGCAGATACTGGTCTATGTCGGTGCGGTCTCGATTCTAATCGTCTTTGCCATCCTGCTCACGCGCAGCACGGAGCCGAAGGATGAGCCCTCCACGGTCACGCCGTGGGTCGGGGTGATGGTGGCGGTGGGCGCGTTTCTCACGATGGCAGCTGCGGTGCTCGCCAGTCCGCTGGGCAAGCACAAGGCTGTGGCCATGGGTGAAGTCTCGGTCAAGACCCTCGGCCAGAAGCTGATGAGCGACTATGTCATCCCGCTGGAAATCATGGCCTTGCTGCTCACGGCGGCCATGCTCGGCGCGGTGATCATCGCGATGCGAGACAAGGAGTCGAAATGAAACTCCAAAAGCCAAATTCCAAACGCCAAAGAAACCCCAAGTTCCAAGCTCCAATGGGCGTTTGGGCTTCGGCGACGGCTTTTTTATGTGGGAACTTGAGCCTTCTTTGGAGCTTGGGATTTGAGACTTGGAGCTTTGATGGAGGTGCCGCGTGACTCCGCTTTCGGGCTATCTCCTCGTTTCCGCCGCGCTCTTCTGCATCGGCCTGGCGGGAGCGCTGACCCGGCGCAACGCCATCATGGTCCTCATCGGCATCGAACTGATGCTTAATGCGGCGAACTTGAACTTCATCGCCTTCTGGCGCTTCAGCGACCATCCCGCAGAGACGATGACCGGCCTGACCTTTGCGTTGTTCTCCATCGCCATCGCTGCGGCCGAGGCGGCAGTCGGCCTGGCCCTCATCATCACGATTTACCGCCACTTCCGCACGGCGAACGTGGACAAGGTGGAGGATATGAAGGGATGAGCTGGATACTGAAGAACCTCTGGCTCATCCCTGTGCTGCCGCTTCTGGCGGCGGGCATCAGTGCGTTGCTGAAGCGGCCGAGCCGTTCGCTTGCGGCGGGGCTGGCCATCGGCTCGATGGGACTGTCCTTCCTGCTGTCCTGCGCGGCGCTGGTGGAGACGTTCGGCAAGCATGGGGCGATGGCCCGGCAGTTCGTCAATTTCGACTGGTTCGCGCTGGGTGACACCGTCCTGCGGCTCGGCTGGGTGCTGGATCCGCTGACAGCGGCGATGGTGGTGATGATCACCTTCGTCGGCTCGCTCATCTTCATCTTCAGCG
>CAZOCL010000184.1:0-13044 GCA_964578245.1 uncultured Klebsiella sp.
CCCCCCCGGGGGAGAGGGCCGGGGGGAGGGCGCAGGCCGCACGAACTTGCCCGTAAAGCCCCAGCAGTCCCGCCCCCGTCTTGGACTGCGGTGGCAAGCGAAGCGCGACACAGCTTTCCCTTTCTGCGGAGTGGTCCCCCCACCCGCCCAACCACACTCGAACTCGCCGTCACCGCTGCGCTCTGCCTGCGCACTCCCTATCGTCCTCCTGCTTCTCCTAGCCCTCTCCCTCCCCGCCCAAGACTCCGTCCGCACCCTCGCCGGCCTGCCCGAAACTCCCGGCTCCCTCGACGGCACCAACACCACCGCCCGCTTCAGCGACCCCGCCGGCCTCGCCATCGCCGCTGACGGCACCATCTTCCTCGCCGACAACCAAAACCACGCCCTCCGCCGCATCGCCACCAATGGCGTCGTCACCACCCTCGCCGGCCTGCTTGGGACGCCCGGCTCCGCCGATGGCTCCGGCCCCGCCGCCCGCTTCGACAGCCCCACCGGCCTCGCCCTCGGCCCCGACGGCGCGCTCTATGTCTCCGACACCGGCAACCACACCCTCCGCCGCGTCACGACTAATGGCATCGTCACCACCCTCGCTGGCTCCGCCGGGGCCGCCGACTTCGTTGATGGCCCCGCCACCGCCGCCCGCTTCAACCAACCCCTCGGCCTCGCCATCACCCCCGACGGCACCGTTTTCATCGCCGACAGCGGCAGCCACCTCATCCGCGTCCTCGCCACCAATGGCACCGTCTCCGTCCTCGCTGGCAACCCGGAGACTTTCGGCTCCGCTGACGGCACCGGCACCAACGCCTTCTTCAACAGCCCCGTCGGCCTCGCCCTCGCTCCGGATGGCTCCCTCTTCGTCTCGGACGCGAACAACTTTACCCTTCGCCGCATCACCACCAACGGGATCGTCACCACTATCGCCGGTGCCGCCGGCCAGGACGGCTTCACCGACGGCCCCGCCACCACCGCCCGTTTCGGCAAACCCGCCGAACTCGCCCTCGCTCCGAACGGCACGCTCTACATCGCCGACGCCGCTTACCACACCATCCGCCGCCTCACGCCCGATGGCCGCGTCAGCACCATCGCCGGCCTCGTCGGCGCGGACGGTGCGGTGGACGGCGCGAACGGCCTCGCCCGCTTCTTCAACCCCTACGGCCTCGCCATCGCCGCCCGCGGCCACCTCGTCGTCGCGGACACCTACAACCAGACCGTCCGCGAACTCCTCGCCCCCTTCACTGTCGGCGTCGCACCCAATGGCAACGCCCGCCTCATCTCCTGGGAATCAGTCGTGGGCCACAGCTACCAAGTGCAGTTCAAGGACACCCTGCCCGCCCCCTGGCAAAACCTCGGCCCCGCCACCACCGCCACCACGTTAGGCACCTCGCAAACCGACGCCTCCCCAGCCAGCCCGCGCTACTACCGCATCCTGCGTCTCGACTAACCGGTAGGGTGAGACTCCGTCGAACCCCATCTGCCGACGCAGGAGGCGCGAGCGAAGCGAGCATCTCGGAACGGAGTTGGTCAAGGATCTCGCTGCGCTCGCCTCGCTCCGCTCGATATGGGGTTCGACAGAGTCTCACCCTACCGGCCTGTGAAACGCTTTGCCTCACCGCCTTTCCCCGCCTACCTTCCCTCCACTTGATACGATGAAAGTTAACCTCGCCTACGGTCAGAGCCACCTGCCGGTCGAATTCCCGGACGCCCGCACCACCGTCATTCAGCCCGCGCACAATCCCGGCCTGGCCGACGAAAAATCCGCCCTGCTTGCCGCCCTCGACAATCCCATCGGCGCGAAACCCTTGCGCGACTGGCTCACGCCCGGCGCGAAGATCTGCATTAACTTCACGGACATCACCCGCGCCACGCCTAACCACCGCATCATCCCCTGGGTGCTGGAATACCTGGCCGGCCACGGCGTCACCCGCGACCAGATCACCCTCCTCAACCAGACCGGCACGCACCGTCCGAACACCAAAGCCGAGTTGGAAAAGATGCTCACGCCTGAGGTCGTCGCGAACTACCGCGTCATCAACCACGAGTGCGAACACGACGCCGACCTCGTGCAGTTCGGCACCACGCGCACCGGCGCACCCGCCCTCCTCAACCGCCACTGTGCCCACGCGGACGTCCGCATCATCACCGGTTTTATCGAGCCGCACTTCTTTGCCGGCTTCAGCGGCGGGCCGAAAGGCATCGCCCCCGGCGTCGCCGGTCTGGCCACCGTGATGAGCAACCACGGTGCGCACAACATCGGCGACCCGCGCGCCGCCTTCGGCATCACCGACGGCAACCCGCTGTGGGAGGAACTCCTCGACATCGCCCTGCGCGTCGGCCCGAGCTTCCTGCTCAACGTCACGCTCAACGAAACGAAGCAGATCACCAACGTCTTCGCCGGTGACATGCAGGCCGCGCACAAGACGGGCTATGAATACGTCCGCAAGTCCGCCATGCAACGGGTGAAGGACCCCTTCGACATCGTGGTGACCACGAACAGCGGCTACCCGCTGGACATGAATCTCTACCAGGGCGTGAAAGGCATGAGCGCCGCCGCCCGCATCGTGCGGCCCGGCGGCCTGATCATCCTCGCGTGCGAATGCAGCGAAGGCGTCCCCGCCAACAGCCCCCTCGACAAACTCCTTCGCAGCGCCCGCAGCTCGGAGGAAATCCTCCTGATGCTGGCCACGCCTGGCTTTGTGAAGCCCGAGCAGTGGCAGGCGCAGATCCAAGCGCTCATCCAGCGCAAGGCCGAGGTGCTTGTCTTCAGCAAGCTCTCCGACGAAGTGCTCGCCTCCGCCCACCTGCAGCCCTGCCGCGACATCGGTGCCGAGGTGGCCGCCCGCCTCGCCACCCTCGGCCCCGAAGCCCGCGTCGCCGTCCTCCCGCAAGGCCCGCTGACAATCCCCTATCTGGCGTGAAGTAAATTGAAGGGGACACTCCTGTCCCCTTTCCCGGATGTGGACAACCGCGTGGCACGCCAACGTAGCTCGACATTCCAATGTCGAGTCCTGGAAGGCCAGCGCACGCGGAGTTTCTCGACTTTGGAATGTCGAGCTACTGGCGCGCGGCTGTCCCTCGGAACCGGGGACAAGAGTGTCCCCCTCACGCGGTGATTACTTCTTCACCAGCCACACATTCCGGTAAAACACCGGATTGCCGTGGCCCTGCAGCTGGATGGCCCCGCCCGTCGGGTCTTCCTTCTTGCCGCCGCCGGTAGGACCCGCGATCTCAACCTTGTCGTGGATGACCACGTCATTGTGCTTCACGGTGATGACGGCGTTCTTGGTCTTCTTGCCCTCGCCATCAAATTTCGCGGCAGTGAAATCAATGTCGTAGGTCTGCCACACGAGCGGCGGGAAGCACATGTTCACGTCCGGCTTGGTCTTGGAGTAGATGCCGCCGCACTCGTTGTTCTCACCCTTGAGGCCAAAGCTGTCCAGCACCTGCACCTCATAGCGATCCTGCATATAGACGCCGCTGTTCGCCCGGCCCTGCCCGCGCCCGAGCGGCTTGAAGGGCAGCAGGAACTCGACGTGAATCGTGTAGTCCTGGAAGTCCGCCTGCTTGGTCTTGCTGCCGGACGCCAGGAGCTTACGCCCGAGTTCGTCGAAGTGACCGCCCGCGAACGCATCGCAGTTTGAGCCGTCGAAGAGCACCACCGCACCCGCCGGAGCCTTCGCACCGATCGTCGGGCTTTGGCGCTGCACCTTCTTCATGCTGAACTTCCCGCGCCCGCCTTCGCCTGTGAGCGAATCCTTGGTGAGCGTCGCCTTCCAGGCTTCCTTCTCGAACGCGACCTTGTCGCCTTCGCGCTTCGCCTCGATTTCAATCTTCGGCGACTTGTCCCAGCCCGCACCCGGCAGACCGCCGTTGTGGAAGACCACCCGGAACGTGTCGTTGCCGAGCGCGATAATCTGCGCCCCGAGCTTGTCACCGGCAAACTCGCCTTGCAGGTCGTAGTCGGGGCCGGCCGCGCGGGCATCGGCCTCGGTGAGGAACGTGCCGGGCTCGGGCTTGGCTTCCGCGGCGAGGGCAACAGTTGCGGCAGTCGCGAGCGCGAACGCCGTAAGGAGGAACGGGAGTTTCATGAGTTGGTTGGTTGGGGACAGAAAAAGAGCGCGGGCAGGAGCCTGCCCGCGCTGTTGGTTGGGGAAAAGAATTACTTCGCGGCGAGCGCGGCCTCGATGGCCTGGGTGACCTCGGGAGAATCCGGGGTGGTCTTGGGCTCGAAGCGCTTGATCACCTTGCCGTCACGGCCCACGAGGAACTTGCCGAAGTTCCACGCAATGTCCTTGCCGCCCTCGCCGATCAACGTCTTGTAGAGCGGATGCCGGCCAGGGCCATTGACCTCCAGCTTGTCGAACATCGGGAAGGTCACGTTGTATTTCGTCGTGCAGAAGGACACGATTTCCTCGTTTGTGCCCGGCTCCTGCTTGCCGAACTGGTTGCAAGGGAAGCCAGCGACGACCAGGCCCTTGTCCTTGTATTTCTCGTAGGTGGCTTCGAGGCCCTTGTATTGCGGGGTGAGGCCGCACTTCGAGGCGACATTGACGACGAGGATGACCTTGCCCTCGAAAGCCTTGAGGGAAGTGTCCTTGCCCTTGATGTCCTTGACCGGCGCGTCATAGACGGACGCGGCGGTGAGCGCGGAGGCGGTAAGCATGAGCGAAGCGATAAACGCAGTGAGTTTCATTGCAAATGTGTTGGTTGAACGAACGAGCTAAGGACGCGCCACGGGCGGCAAAGATTCAGGAGGACACACGGCCACAAAAAGGCCCAGAAGGCACAAAGAAGGGGACAAGTCATTTTGTCCCCCATTTGCGTCTTCTGGGCCTCTTTGTGGCAACGTCCTCTTCGCGGCTCACTTCGCCTGCGCCGCCTTCACCATCTCACCCACCAGCGCCTCCGCCTTCCACTCATTGCCGATGAAGATCTTCTGCACCTTGCCAGCGGCATCAACCACCACCGTCCGCATGTTGTGGTTGAACGGGACGGTCCCCGGCTCACGCGAGAACGTGAGCCCAAAGCGCTCTGTGATGTCATCAATCTCAATGAGCGCTCCCGTGGCGAAGTCCCAGTTCGTGAGGTCCGATCCGTGCTGCGCCTTCACGATGTTCGCGTAGTTTTGCAGCACCACCGGCGTGTCATACTCCACATCGAAGGAGAGGGACAGCAGGTGATAATTCTTCGGTCCGTCCGGTAGCGCACGCAGCCGTTTGTCCGCCTCGGCGAAGCGCAGGCTCATGCGCGGGCAGAAATCCGGCAGCGGACACCGTGTGAAGATGAAGGTGATCGCCAAGGCCTGCCCTTTGAACTGCGCGGTGTTGATCGCCTTGCCGAGCTGGTTCGTGAGCGGATAGCTCGGCAAGGCATCGCCCTCCTTGAGCACCTCCACGTTGCGCACGAGCCGGAAATCCCGGCGCTTGGTATCCGCGCCCGGAGCGGGTGCCTGCCCCGTCTTCGTCACCTGGTCCACCCAGCTCTCATATTCCGCAACGGTCAGACGGAAATGGATTTGGTCATTTGTCCCCACGCCGGCGAGCTGGTTGGTGTCCTTCACCTTGAACGGCATCGTCATCTTCGCCATGTAGTTCGGAATCTCCTCATGGTCCACCACCAGGGTCTTGCCGTCAGATTTCAACTCCTTCACCACCCCCCGGACGAAGAAGGTCCGCAAGTTCGTGCTGGCAATCGCCTCAGGAGCAACCGTCACCGTGGCAGGGGCGGATGCGATCGGCGGCAAAACCGGAGGTGGCGCCACTACCGAAGCCCCGCGCACCCCGAAGAAGAGCAAACCAACCCCAACCAGCACCGCGCCCAGCAGGCAACCCAAAATCAACGGAGCATTCTTCATTGCCTGAATTCTGTTCACGAACCAGCCCTTTGACAAGAACGAGCAAGAACCTGGATTTATGGAGCGCAACTCGAAACCCACACCGTCCAGCCGCGCCGGCATTCTCCCCTCTCACTTTATCCCCGGGCCCAGCCATTTCCGAAACCACTCCACCGCCGCCTCCCTAGCCACCGGTGGAAAATCATGATCCCCCGCGCACCACACGTAACGCACGCGCTCGCTCGAGCCCAAGGCCCCATACACCGCCGACACCGCCCCGTGGTTCTCCTCCTCCATCGGCCGTCGCTCACCGACCGCCTGGCACACCATCAGCGGGCGAGGCGCGATCAGCGCAGTCCACTCATAGAACGTCACCGGCAGTGGCAGCGTGTGATCGAGCACGTAGGGGCGCATCCCGGGAAGCGACTGGCTGCCTCCACCGCCCTTCGGCACGCCCCAGTGCATCCCGTGATGCAGAAAATCAGACACCGGGCCGCTCGCAAATGCCGCCTTGATGCGCGGCTCCAGCGCGGTCGCGAAAATCGTGCTGTGCCCGCCATAGCTGTGTCCCACCATGCCAATCGCCGCACCGTCCACGAACGGCAGCGATTGCAGGTAGTCCACCGCGCGCTGCGTGTCCCAAATGTCCTTCCCATGGATGCTCCAGTCGGGAAACTGCGCATAGAACTCCACGGTGTCGTAGGGCCGTCCACTCTTCGGCAGCCGCTCGCCATCACGCAGGAAATCCGGTGCCAGTGTGACAAACCCGGCATTGACCATGTCCACAGCGAAGGCGCGGTTCTTCATTGGCGGCGTCCCCGGCTTCGCCCCGCTCAGTCCGACGGTGGTGTCCTTCCCTGCCCCGCTGGTCGTGCCGTAGAAGCAGATGATCGCCGGCACCTTTGCAATTGGCGCGCGGTTCACCAGAGATTTGGGCACCAGCAGCCAGGCCGGCATACGATCCCCCGGCTGCACGTGGACGGAAACCTTCCGGCGGACATAAGTCCCGCAATCCTCCTCGGACAAGACCTTCGGCTCCAAGGCGACCTTCTCCGTCGGAAAAGGCCCGAGCAGTCTCATCACGCCAGCGAGGATACGCGTCTGCTCCTCTGGCCAGCCCTTCGCTGTCACTGGCTCGCGCCAAAGTCCCGCCGTTGGATGAGCGTTCATCTCCCGCAATTGCACGGCCTTCCCCGGCAGCGCCGGATGGTAGCGCGTTCGCTTGGCCTCAAAATCAGCATGCACTTCCGCCGCTGAGACCTCGCGAGCCATTACCCAGGCCTCCCCGATCAGCCCGCCCAGCGGCAACGCGAGCCGCACTGGCTCGCCCGCCTCAGTATCTCGAAATGTCCACACCTTCGGTGCCCAGGCGGAGGCATGATCGGAGTGCACGAGCACGCCATTGTGGTAAAACTTTTGGAATCCATCCGCCGTCTTGACCACGACCAACTGGTGCCAGGCATCAATCCCCGGCTCAGTCAGCGTCACGTGCGGAAACGGCATGGCACCGTTGCCATTGATCGTGCCCATCAGGAAGCCGTGCTGGTCTGTGCCGAGGAGGAAATTCACCCAGTTGGTCGCAGGACGAAAATAGCGTTCCCCTTGCGAACCCGTTTCAGGCACGCCACGAAAGAAGAAGCACTGCTCCCCGCTCCGACGCGGAAAGAACCACCCGCCGATGCTAGCTGCGGCTGCTCCATCGAGCTTCACCGGGCGGGTGAATTCGACGAACTGTAACGGACTATTAAACTCCAGCGCGCCACCGCCGGGACGTGATACGACCCGTGCTCCGTGTTCCAGCCGCACCCCGGCAGGAAGCAATTGGAAGTCGAGGAACAGGGTGCAGTCGGCCGCGTTGATGGGTGCGCTGGCAGCACTGCCGGCATAGGGAACCATTGAGCAGGAAACAGCCAACGCCACCAACCAGACCGCTTGCCGCATGGCGCAAAAGGCCTTCACTTGAAGAACAGCAGCTTGCCGCCTACCACGAGAAGGAAGCCGCCAAACATCCGCTTCAAATCGTCGGCCGGAATCTTCGTTGTCAGCCACGCTCCGATGTATCCCCCCGCCAGCGCTGTCGGCACCAAGGTCGCGACCACCGGCCAGATGACGTTGCCCTGCGTGTGGTGCTTCCAGGAGCCGACCATCGCCGTCGGCACGATGACCGCCAGCGACGTGCCGATGGCTTGCTTGATGTCCGTCACCTGCGTGCCGAGGAGCAGCAGCATGGCCGGCACCATCACCACCCCGCCCCCCACCCCAAACAACCCGCTCGTGATGCCACCCACGATGCCCACCAGCGCCGCCACGAAATAGTTCATGGCGACTTAATGCCCGCTCGCAGAGTGCCGGGCAAGACTTACGCGCATAGCCGGTTTGAAACCCGTCCCCGAGAGCCACGTCCAACGCATCGCTCAATCCAACATGAAGCAACCCAGCGAATTCATTATCCCGAAACGGCTGTCCGCCTTGATCGCCGGGCTCTTGCCGCTGATCGGCGATGTGGCTGCCGCCAATGCAACGGAGTCGAAGCCACCGTATGTGGTCGTTTGCGCAGATGCCGGTGCCGGTGCCTACGAGGCCTTCCCCGATCTATGCCGCACTGCGAAAGGCGAGGTGCTCTGCGTGTTCTACGCGGGGTATTCGCACGTCAGCGATCCCCGGCCGGATTTGCCCAAGGGCGCGCGCATCGCCCTCTGCCGCTCGCTCGACGACGGGCGCACATGGTCCCCAGCCGAAGTGGTGGTGGATACGCCGATTGATGACCGCGACCCGTCCATCGTAGCCCTGCCCAATGGCGAGTTGCTCGTCACGTTCATGACTTACGACAGCAAGCGCGCTGCCGGCACGCACCAAGTCTTCACGGTGCGTTCGAGCGACAACGGCAAGACCTGGAGCACCCCAGAACCGACGCCCACGCCCTTCACCCAACTGGAAGCCATCAGCACCCCGCCCCGCCGGATGCCGGATGGCCGCCTGCTCATGACGCCCTATGGCAATCACACTGGCGACCCGCGCAGCTACAAGCACGCCGCGCTGATAGAGTCGCGTGACTTGGGGCGCACCTGGAATACGGTCGCCGAAATCAAATCGCCGAAGCATGTGCTCTTGGAGCCGGACCTCGTCCGCCTCCCGGACAATCGCCTGCTCCTCCTCGCGCGTCCGCTCATGGTCTCAACCGAGTCCTCCGACGGCGGCAAAACATGGAGTGAGACCAAGGAAGTCGGCTTCGAGGGGGACTGCCCGTATCTGCTGCTCACCTCGAAGAACGTGCTGCTCTGCGGCATCCGCCAACGCGCGACCAAAAGCACCGTCGTGATGCACAGCACCGACTTCGGCAAGTCGTGGAAGGGACCAGTGGTGCTGGACAAGGTGCTCGGTGCCTACCCCAGCCTCGTCGAACTGCCCGATGGCCGCATCCTCGTCGCCTACTACACGGAGGGCAAAGGCTCCGACATCCGCTGTCTGTGGTTGAAAGCAGACGCTAGCGGCGTCTCAGTGCTTCCTCGTTGATCTGAACCCATGAGAACCTCCTGCCTTGCTCTGCTGATTTCACTCGGCGTCGCCACCACCACCCTCGCCGCACCGGAGCCGGTAACGCTCAAGCTCTGGCCCGACGGCCCGCCCACCGCGATGAAGCCCAAGTCCGAGGCCACCGCGAAAATGATCCAGTCCTACGGCGGCACCAACGCCACCCGCCTGAGCGACGTGTCCGACCCCACCATCACCGTGTTCCGCCCCGAGCATCCCAATGGTGCTTCCGTGGTGGTCGCGCCCGGTGGCGGCTTCATGTTCATGTCGTATTCTTCCGAAGGCACGCAGGTGTGCGAATGGCTGAACACCCTCGGCGTCACCGCCGTGCTGCTCAGATACCGCACGCCCACACGGGACGAGGCAGAGATGTTCACGCTGCCCGTGCAGGACGCCCAACGCGCCATCGGTCTGGTGCGCCATCGCGCCACCGAGTGGAAGCTCGACCCAAAGCGCGTCGGCCTGCTCGGCTTCTCCGCCGGCGGCAATCTCGCCGGTCACGCCGCATGGGACCGCACGCCGCGCACCTACCCGCAGAAGCCGGACCTCGACGATCCGCGCCCACCGGACTTCCTCGTGTTCGTCTATGGCGGCGGGTTCCTCGACCCGGCGGACAAAACGAAGTTCCGCCCCGGCTTTAGCATGCCGGCGGACGCGCCACCCGTGTTCTTCCTCGTCGCGCATGATGACAAGTCCAACCCCATCGAAGCCGCCATGCTCTACCTCGAATACAAACGCCAAAACCTCTCCGCCGAGTTGCACATTTGCGCCAAAGGCGGTCACGGCTTCGGCATGCGGAAAAGCAAGGACCCAATCAGTGAATGGCCTGCCCGTTGTGGCGAATGGATGAAGAGCCTCGGTCTCCTCGAAGCAAAGTAGCTCCCGGCTAATGAAACCGATCCTCGGCCTGTTTGTGTTGTGCTGGCTGGTGCCCTCCCTCCCGGCCGCCTCCCCCGCTATCTCCCGCATCTGGCTCTCACACGCCTCGCCAGATACGAGCCGCGTGGTCGTCTCCTGGGAAACCACCGAGCCAGGCGATTCCGTGGTCGAGTTCGGGACCACCACTGCGCTCGGCCAGAGGGTGTCGAGCAACGCCCCGGTGCGCCTGCACCAAGTCGAGATTCCTTCGCCCACGGCAAATAGCGCGTGGCATTACCGGGTGCGCAGCGGGGAAATTGCTTCGCCCGTCATCACCGCACGCGGTTGGGATGCGGACAACTTGCGCGTGGTGGTGGTCGCCGACCTTGGCTACTCGAAGGCCGATTGGATTCAAGGCGTCCTGCGCGAACGCCCGCACCTGCTGCTCACGGCGGGAGACAACGTGGGGCACTTGCACCAAGGCGGCCAGCCAGCGGCGAAGGACGATGTGACGGCCTTCCGGGCTTTGATTGACCGCGCGCCCGAACTCTTTCGCACTACACCCTTCCTGCCCGTGCTGGGCAATCACGACCGCGAGTTGCGCCCGCGCGGCCCCAAGCCACCGCCCGAACCGGTCTATGACGTGGACGCCACGGCCTTCCGCCAGTTCTTCGCCCTGCCCGGCGATGAGTGGAAATGGACCTTCGACGTGCCGGCCTTTGGCGTGCGTTTCATCGCCGTGGACCTGAACCATGTGCAGGACCTCGGCACGACGTGGCAGACCTGCCACGACTACCGCGAAGGCTCCGAGCAGCTTGAGTGGTATAAGCGCACGATGGCCGCAAGTCGCCAGCTCTTTGTCATCACGCTCTACAACGAAAAGCAGTCGGTCGTGCGCGGACTGGCGAAAGGAGCCTGGTGGCCGCACATCACGCAGGGCAGCGCGGCGGTGACCGGCTTTGGCTACTTTGCCGAGCGCGCGATGGTAAAGGGCTTTCCGTGCTTCAACACCTCCGTCTCCGGCAAAGGCGACCGCTACCCCGACCCGGCCTCGACCTTTCTCAAGAGCGAAGACAACTACGTGCTCCTCAGCTTCACGCCCGGCGGCAAAGCCCGCGTGGAACTCAAAAGCCTCGCCGGCGAATCCCTCGACAGCCACGACCTAGCGCCACGCGAAGGGCAAAAGTAAGGACCTATTCTTTGCCACAAAAGGGCACAGAAGGCGCAAAATGGAATCCGGCATATACGAACTCACCATCGAATCCCAGCGGTGCAATCGTTGACCTTGTTTGGAGCTTGGAACTTGGATTTTGGATTTTTCCTTTTTGTGCCTTCTGCGCATTTTTGTGGCAGCAATTGTGTTCTCTCTTGAACCTCTTTGCCGCCCGTGGCGTCTGTCACCCACATGAATCGCCGCACGTTCCTTCAGTCGAGTGCCGTTCTGGCTGCTTCGGCCGCCCCAGCCTGGTCGCAGGCCGCCTCAGGCAAATCTTCTGACCTCATCGCTTCGATTGAGAAAGTCACGCTAGTCCGCGGTCGCGATGGCAGCGCTCCGACCTGGTTCCACCCGCGCGCGTGCCCGGTGCCGGGCGCAGGTGGCGGGACCGTCTTCATGACCCTCCAGACCATCGCCGGCTCGGACTTCTTCGGGCCGGTGCACTGGATGACCTCGCGCGATCTGGGCAAGACCTGGACCGACCCAGTGCCCGCCCCGCCCCTCGGCCGGGTGAAGCAAGGCGCTGGCCCCACGGAGGAAGGTGTCTGCGATGTGGTCCCCGAATGGCATCCCAAAACCAAGTCCGTCCTCGCGATGGGCCACAACGTCTTCTACTCCGGCCCCAAGTTCTCCGCCGACCAGCCGCCGCGCTGGCCGATCTATGCGGTGTGGCGGGACGGCCAGTGGGGACCGCGTCGCAAGCTGGAGTGGAACGATCCGCGCGGTGCCCAGATTTACTCGAACAACTGCGGCCAGCGCGTAGTCCTGCCGAACGGCAACATCCAGATGTCGTTCACTTATGGTGTGAAGGGGAAGCCCCGCTCCGTCTCTGGTGTGATCTGTTCGTTCGACGGCGAGACGCTTGCGGTGAAGCACGTTGGCGAGGAAATCCAGCTCGCGAAAGGCCGGGGCTTGCTGGAGCCCTCGGTGACGCAGTTTCAAGGCCTCTTCTACCTCACCATCCGCGCCGAGGACAATCACGGCTACGTCTGCGCCGGTGACGACGGCCTGAAGTGGACACCGAAGCAGCCGTGGGCCTGGGAAAACGGCGAGCCACTCACCCTGTCCACCACGCAGCAGCACTGGCTCACGCACTCCGAAGCGCTCTGGCTCGTCTATACCCGCAAGGACGCGACGAACCTGAACGTCCCCCGCTGGCGCTCCCCCCTTTGGATGGCGCAGGTGGATACGAAGAAGCTTTGCCTCCTGCGCGACACCGAACGCGTGGTGCTCCCGCTCGTCGGTGACGGCGTGAACAAGGCTGACGAAGTCGCCTACAGCGGCAACTTCCATCCCGTGAACGTCAGCCCCGACGAATCCTGGGTCACCGACGGCGAAATGCTTCCCAAGCGCGGCTGGAAAGGCGACCTCCTCCTCGCCCGCATCCGTTGGACGAAGCCGAACAAGCTGGTGGCAGGCTAGTCTGCGGAGCGCCGGGCAAGCGAAGACGCCTGCGGCACGGCCGGCCGGAGGCCGGCGCTACGTAGCGCCCGCGTCCCGCGGGCCGTATCGCCGGCGTCCTCGCCGGCCCCGAACGCACCGATGCGTCCGCAGCGATTGCAACGTCATTTGCAAATCCCCCCGTCACGCGTAGTCTTTCGCCATGGCC
>CAZOCL010000185.1:0-12970 GCA_964578245.1 uncultured Klebsiella sp.
CACGAAAAGCTCACCTACCGCTTCGACGGCCGCGACTACCGGCTCACCGACGTGCACGGGCACGTGGTGAAGGAAGTGCTGGCGTAGCGGACGCTGCGAAAGCTTGACGCGGACGGCCGGTTGAATTTTCTGCTGACTTAAGTCTGCGCGGAGCGCCTTCCGTCCCTCTCGGTCGAAAGAAGCCGACGAGCCTTCACCCCTTGATCGGAGGCTGAAGTTTGAACAACAGGCGACACGGGCGTTCCGCCTTCTCCGTTCCTCAATCACTTCTCTCGAACGTCACCGCAGAATCTTCGATTCACGCTCCGGACGTTTGGGTGCTCATGCTCGCGGGCATGAAAACTAGTTCTGCGCGTCGAACTGACTCCTCCTTCCGCTGCTCCATGCCACTGGCCGCGTTGCTGGCGGTCATCGCGCTGTTTGCCGCCGGGTGCCATGCGCTGGACCGGGGCAATACCCGGAAGCGGCACAACTCCAGCCTCGTGGATTACCTCTACCCGCGCGGCAACCACGACCGCCCGACTCGGCCTTCGGTGCCCACGCTTACCTTGCCGCTCAAGGTCGGCATCGCGTGGGTGCCGGAGGCTTCGGGCGGGCGGGACCCGCAACGGCAGGGCGATCCGGTGCTGACCGAGGCGCGGCGGAAGGAACTGGCGGAGGCGGTCATCCCGCACTTTCAGAAGCATCCGTTCATCAGTTCCATCCAGACCATTCCCACGGCCTACCTGACGCCCGGCGGCGGGTTTGAGAACCTGGACCAGCTCCGTGCGCTGCTGGGCGTGGACGTGATCGTGCTGCTGTCGTTCGACCAGTTGCAGACGTCGGAAAGCACTGAGCTGTCGCTGCTCTACTGGACCATCGTGGGGGCCTACCTCATCCCAGCGGAGGCGAACCAGACGCACACGATGGTGGACGCGGCGGTCTTCGACATCGCGAGCCGGCAGATGCTCTTCCGCGCGCCGGGCACGAGCAAGTCGCAGGGCCTCGCCACGCCGGTCCGCACGGACGACCGGCTGCGGGTGAAGAGCGACCTGGGCTTTCAGGAGGCCTCGACGAACATGGTGGCGAACCTGCAACTGGAACTCGGCGCGTTCCAGCAACGGCTCAAGGAGCGGCCCGAGACCGCAAAGATCATCCGGTCGCCAGGCTATAAGGGCGGCGCGTTTGGCTGGGAGCATGCGGGGTTGTTTGGCGGGGTGCTGGTGCTGGGCATGCTGCTGCAACGTCCGCGGGCGTGAAGCGTTGATGAATCGCTCAGACCAATTCCCATGCAAGTTGTGAAAATGTCGCCTGAGGCGCCCCCGCCCCATGAACTCGTGCCGGCGGCTTACAGCCGCCGTCCGTGGGCCACAGCAGGACGGATCGGTTGCAAGCTATCCACGCGCGACGCGGTGGCTGCAAGCCACCGGCACGGGGCTCCAGGGCTTTGGCTCGCCGCCCTGCTGGGGCTCGCCACGCTCGCCACCCTGTCACCCACTTTCCACGCGTGGTGCCTGCTGGACCGCGAGATGGTTGCGGCGGGTGAGGGGTGGCGGCTTTGGACGGGGCATTTCGCGCACTTCTCAATGAACCATCTGCTGGTGGACGCTGTTGTGTTCGCGCTGTTGGCGGTTGCGTTGGTTCGTTCGGGAATGCGGGTGACAGGTTGGCAAGGCCTCGCTGACACCAGACCGTCCGAAGACGACACGCATCACCCCCGCTCTCATCCATGGAATGAAAGAGAGGGCCGGAGAGAGGTGGTGCGGGACATAGTAGCGTCGTCGAAGCTCCCCTCTCCCCAGCCCTCTCCCCAGCCCTCTCCCCACTCGTGCCTCGCGGGGCGAGGGGGTTCGGTGGCGGTGGGCTCGTGGCGTGCTCTGAGTCTTGCACGCGGGCTGTTCATCGGCAGCGCGCTGTTGAGCCTTAGCCTGCTGGTCGTCGATGCCTCGCTGGCGTGTTATGGCGGTCTCTCCGGGCTAAACTCGTTGCTGCTGGGCTGGCTGGCGGTGCGGTGGTTTCGAGTGGGCGGAGCACTGCGGGTGCTGGGGCTGGGACTGCTCGGAGTCGCGGTCGGGAAATTCGCCCTCGATTTCGGAGGGGTGGGTGCTCCGGCGGTCGATTTTGGTGATCCCGCGGTGGTGCCCAGCCAGTTGAGCCACTGGCTGGGATTGGGCTGGGGAATCGTGGTTGGACGGGCCTGCCCTCGGAGCGCGGGTCTGCGACCCGCAGCAACTTCCGAATGACCGCCTCGTTTTCGAAGTCGTGCGGCTCTGGTGATCATACGTGGCTGCGGGTCACAGACCCGCGCTCCGCCGGCTTGGCGTCCCGTCATTAGGCATTGCCTTGCGCGCCCTTTTCTGGCACCCAACCAGTGTGCGGACAACCTCGACCAAGCTTCTCCTCACGGCGCTGGCCGTTGGCTTGATCGTGCCCAATTGCCCCGCCCCGGACAGCGTCACGCTGCGGATTCTCACGGATACCGGCTCACGTGTGGCCCTGGAGGACCCGCTGACCTTCAACGCCGGCACCATTTATCAAGGCCTTTCCGCCCTCGGTCACACGGACAAGACGCCGCGCGCCGAACGCACGGCCATCGACAACCGCGCCTTCCCCGCGACGCTCGAATTCATGACGGTCGAAGCCTGGCCGTTGCGCCGGGGACTGACGCCGCAGAGCCTGGTGGCCAAGCCAGACGACGCCACCATGATCAACCGGCTGCAGCCGGGGCTCACTTCACGGGCCAACCAAGCGCTCACACGCCGAACGGGCTACTATCCGCCCGTTCAGGACCCGGACATCATCAAGCCCAAGTTTCAGCGCACTGACCGCGAGTATCCGCAGCCGATGCCGCCGGATGTGGTCCGTCCCGGCACGCGCCCGCCGTCGCTGTTGATTGATGGCTACGCCTGGCTGCGGCCGGACAAACCGGAGATCGTGGAGCCAAACCACGAGCGGCCCAAATACGATTACTCCGGCCCTCCCTTTATTTTCAACGCGCCGATCGAGCTGCTGCGAAACCCGCTCATCGCGAACGATCCGAACATGATGCGCCTCTTCGTGAAGACGAACGAGACTGGCATCCGCGACACCACCGCGGCCGCGGTCGGTGCGGCCCGTCCGGTGCGCCGACTGCGATCCGCTTCGTTCTGGGATGCCACCGAGGCGCCGAACAATCCGCGCGCAGCCTACGATGACGCCTCGGATTTCGAGGCCAAGGCACGCAACACGACCAAGGCGCTCTTCGATCTGCGCGACCCGCTCAATCCCACGAGCCCGAACGATCCCAAGCCGTCCTACGACTCGCGGCCTTACTTCAATCCGCAGAGCAAGCGCTGAGCCGCGAAGCAGGCAGGTGACTTGGCCGCGAACGGGCGCAGTCCCCGGTTGATGGAAAGCGGTCGCGCCGTGCCGGGAGGTGAATCAAACCCTGCCGTTCGTCGGGTTTCCTGAGCGTTTGAGCCCGATTCGTGTCCCGGCGTGCTGACAAGGGGAAGTTTGAAAAATCTTTTCAGATGGACTCTCTGAGTAGACACTGCGCGCAAAGTGAGCCCGGCAGGTCAGGGGGTTCTCCGTGAATCGAACAGCGTCCAGCAAGCAAATTCCCATCCGTATCCCTATCCGATGAAAACCATGAACTCAATCAGTCTCCGTCGGCTCGCGGTGCTCGCGGCGTTCGCGGCAATCGTTTTCCTGAACTCCGTGGCCCAAGGCCAGGCCACCCGCACCTGGGTGTCAGGCGTGGGGGATGACGTCAATCCAGGCAGCCGCACCGCCCCATGCAAGACGTTCGCGGGCGTCATCTCCAAAACTGCCGCCGGCGGTGAAATCAGCGTGCTGGATCCGGGCGGGTTCGGGGCCGTCACGATTACGAAAGCCATCACGATTGATGGTTCAGGCACGATTGCCGGAATTTCTTCGGCCGGGGTGAGCGCCATTATTGTGAATGCCGGCACCAACGACATGGTGGTCATCCGCGGCCTCATCATTAACGGCTTCGGCACTGGCTTGGCGGGCGTCCGGGTGCTCAGCGCGCGCGCCGTGCTGGTTGAGAACTGCGTTTTGCACGGGGGCACGACCGGTGGAGTTGATCTTCAGGCCAGCGCCACCTCGACCAACACCACGGTTTATGTGGTCAATTCCCGCATCAGTGATTTTGGTTTCACGGGCACGGGTGCGGGCATCCTGGCCCGGCCCACGGTCCCGGGCGGCAAGGTGGTCGTGGTGAATTCCACCATTCAGCAATGCGCGGTGGGCGTTGATTGCCGTGGGGGCGAAGTGACGATTACCGGCTCGATGGTGAGCGGCCACCGCACGGCCGGCCTGACGACCTCGTTGGGCGGCCTCATCAAGACCTATCACGACAACCGGATTTTCGGAAACGACCCGGATGGGAATCCCACCGGATCGCTGCCGTTGCGCTGAGGCGTAGGGAAGCCATCCAGCCATGAAAACCCTTCCTTCCCGGCGGGCCAGTTGGCGCACAGCAGGGCTGGCCCTGTGGCTGGCGCTGGCGTGCTGCGCCTCCGTTCGTGCGGCCGTGCCCACGACGCTTTACCCGTCGTCCCTCCCCTTGTCCGGGCTGGTGTCCGCGACGGACGGGAATCTCTACGGGACTTCCCGCCATGGGGGGGCCAGTGATCTGGGAGCGGTATTCAAACTGACCCCTGCCGGCGTTTATCAGGTGATCTACAGCTTCACCGGGGCGGCGGACGGAGCGCACCCGAGAGCGGCTTTGGCCGTAGGCGCTGACGGGCTCCTGTATGGCACGGCCCAGTATGGTGGCACGCAGAATGGCGGCACCATTTTCAAGCTCACCACGGCGGGAGTCTTTACCGCGCTGCATTCCTTGGTCGCGGCGACGGAAGGGGCAGAGCCGGTGGGTGGGCTGGTCTTTGGAACCGATGGAAAGATTTATGGTGCAGCGAGTTACGGTGGGACTTCCGGGGCGGGCACTTTGTTCCAGATCACCACCAGCGGCAGCTTCGCCGTGCTGCATCAGTTTTCCGGGGCCAACGGACGACGACCGCTGGCCAGGCTGGTCGCGGGCGCGGACGGTCTGCTCTACGGCACGACGGAATCCGGCGGCTCCAGCGAGTTCGGGACGGTGTTCAGCCTCACGACGGCGGGAACCTTCGCCTCGCTCTTCAGCTTCACTGGTGCGAATGGCAAGGCTCCCCGCGCCATGCTGGTGCAGGGGGCGGATACCGCATTTTACGGCACCACCGCGTATGGCGGGACCAGCGAGTTTGGCTCGGTGTTCAAGATCACTCCGGGCGGCGTCTTCACCTCGCTCACCAGCATGACTGGAGACGGCCTCGGTGCGACGCCACTTAGTGGGCTGGCTTTGGGTGGGGATGGCAATTTCTACGGCAGTGCCACGCACGCCGGCACGAACGGTTTTGGCGTGGTTTACAAGCTGGCCTCGGCCGGCGGCTTCACCGCCCTCAACGCTTTCACCGGGAATGCGGACGGTGGCAACCCTGAAACCAAGCTCGCTCTGGGTGCGAACGGCAGCTTGTATGGCACCACGGCGCTCGGTGGCACCAATAACGGCGGCACGGTCTTCGAACTGGCCACGCCCTCTCTTGCACCCACCATCACCGGCGTGACCGGGCCGACGGCGGGCAGCTACAAGGCCGGGCAGAGCCTGAGCTTCACGGTCAACTTCAGCACCGCCGTGACGGTCACAGGCTCGCCGCAACTGCCTTTGACCGTTGGCAGCACCGCGAGGAACGCCACCTACGCTTCCGGCAGTCCGGGGACTGCCCTCGTGTTTACCTACACCGTGCAGGCGATGGAGACGGACACGGACGGCATCGTGGCTGCCTCGCCGCTGGTGCTCAACGGCGGCACGATCAAAAACGGCGCAACTGACGCCGGACTCACCTTCACCCCGCCCACCACCACGACCGTGCTGGTGGACACGACGGCCCCGACAATCAGCATCGGTGCGCCCTCGGTCGCCGTCACAGCCAATGCCAATGGCCCGGTGACTTATACGGTGACTTACGCGGATGCGAACTTCAATGCGAGCAGCCTGGCCGTGGGGAACATCTCCTTGAACACAAGCGGCAATGCGACGGGCACGGTGACGGTGGACAGCGGCACGGGCACGACGCGCACCGTGACGATCAGCAACATCACGGGCAACGGCACGCTGGGCATTTCGATTGCATCCGGCACGGCGAGCGACGCGGCCGGCAACCTCGCCGCCGCGGCCGGCCCGAGCACCACCTTCATCGTGGACAACACGCCGCCGACCATCAGCCTCAGCGCCCCCTCGGCCAGCAGCACCAGCACCGGACCCATCACTTACACGGTGACTTACGCGGATGCGAACTTCAACACGAGCACTCTGGCAGTCGGCAACATCACGTTGAACAAGACCGGCACTGCGAACGGCACCGTGACGGTGGACGGCGGGATGGGCGCGACCCGGACCGTGACCATCAGCAGCATCACCGGCAGCGGCACGCTGGGCATCACGATTGCCGCCGGCACGGCGACCGACCTGGCGGGGAGCCTCGCTCCCGCGAGCAGCGCGAGCACGACTTTCACCGTGGACGGCGTGCCGCCGAGCATCAGCATCAGCGCGCCCTCGGCGAGCAGCGCGACGACCGGGCCGATCATCTACACGGTGACGTATGCGGACGCGGCGTTCAACACGAGCACCCTCACGGCGGGCAACGTCACCCTCAACACCACGGGCAACGCGACGGGCACGGTGACCGTGGATGGCGGCACGGGCGCGGTTCGCACGCTGACGATCAGCGGCATCACGGGCACGGGCACGCTGGGCATCACAATCGCGGCGGGCACGGCGAGCGACCTGGTGGGCAACCTGGCTCCGGCCAGCAGTGCGAGCACGACGTTCACGGTGGCTCCCGTTCCGGCGGGCGGAGCGCCGTATGCGTGGGGAAAAGGAGTAAATGGCCAGTTAGGCAACAACGGGACGGTCAACAGCTCGGTGCCGGTGGCGGTGGACGTGAGCGGGGTGCTGGCGGGCAAGACCATCACTGCGGTCGTGGTCGGTGGCTCTCACAGTCTCGCGCTGACGTCGCAGGGCAAGGTATATGCGTGGGGCAGCGGGACCGGCGGAACTTTGGGCAACAACGCGACCACTGACAGTTCGGTGCCGGTGGCGGTGGATGTGAGCGGGGTGCTGGCGGGCAAGACCGTCACGGCCGTCGCAGCCGGCAATGGCCACAGTCTCGCATTGACGTCGGACGGCAAGGTGTATTCGTGGGGGCTGGGGAGTTCGGGACGACTGGGCAACAACGGGACGGTCAATAGCTTGGTGCCAGTGGCAGTGGATATGAGCGGGGTGCTGGCGGGCAAGCTGGTTACGGCCATTTCTGCCGGGGGCACCCACTGTCTCGTGCTGACCTCTGAGGGCCGGATGTATGCCTGGGGCAGCGGGAGCAATGGCAAGCTTGGCAACAACGCGACCCTCGATAGTTCAGTGCCGGTGGCGGTGGACGTGAGCGGGGTGCTGGCGGGCAAGATCGTCAAGGCCATCGCGGCTAGTGGCGGTTACAACCTCGCGCTGACATCGGACGGCCAGGTGTATGCCTGGGGAGGTGGAAGCACTGGACAATTGGGAAATAACACGACGACTGCAACCCAGTCGGTGCCCGTGGCGGTGGACTTGAGCGGAGTGCTGGCGGGCAAGACCGTCACGGCCATCGCGGCCGGTGGCACCCACTGTCTCGCGCTGACTTCGGACGGCAAGGTGTATGCATGGGGCAATGGAGCCGGAGGAGCGTTGGGCAACAACGGGACAGCCGTCAGTTCGCTGCCGGTGGTGGTGGATGCGAGCGGAGTCCTGGCGGGCAAGACCGTCACGGCCATCGCGGCCGGAAACGGCCACAGTCTTGCGCTCGCATCGGACGGCCAGGTGTATGCGTGGGGAACGGCGAACTTCGGACAATTGGGCAACAACTCAAACTCCCAGAGCTTGGTGCCGGTGGCGGTGGACGTGAGCGGGGTGCTGGCGGGCCAGACCGTCACGGCCCTCGCGCCCGGCGGGATCGCCACTCATTCACTGGTGGTGGCCATCCCGCCACCCGCCCCTGCCATCACGAGCGTGACCGGGCCGACGGCGGGGAGCTACAAGGCCGGGCAGAACCTGAGCTTCACGGTGAACTTCAGCACGGCTGTCACCGTCACGGGCGTGCCGCAACTGCCCTTGACCGTCGGCAGCACCGCGCGGAACGCCACCTACGCCAGTGGCAGCCCCGGGACCGCCCTGGTTTTCACCTACACGGTGCAGGCACTGGAGACGGACACGGATGGCATCGTTGCCGCCTCGCCGCTGGTTCTCAACGGTGGCACGATCAAGCTCGGAGTCGTTGACGCCACGCTCACCTTCACGCCGCCCACCACCACGTCCGTGCTGGTGGACACAACGGCCCCGACGATCAGCATCGGCGCACCTTCGGCGAGCAGCACGGCGAGCGGGCCGATCACCTACACCGTGACGTATGCGGACGCGGCGACGGTGACGAGCAGCCTGGCGGTGGGGGACATCACCTTGAACAAGACTGGCACGGCGAACGGCACCGTGACGGTGGACGGCGGCACCGGTGCGACTCGCACGGTGACCATCAGCAGCATCACGGGCAACGGCACGCTGGGCATCACGATTGCCGCCGGCACGGCGAGCGATGTGGCGGGCAACACCGCGCCTGCCAGCAGCGCGAGCACGACTTTCACGGTAATTCAGCCCAACGCCGCGCCGACGGTCGCCAGTGCGATCCCGAACTTCAGCTTGAACGAGGACGCAGCCAACGTGGTGACGAACCTTACCGCCGTCTTTGCTGACACGGAGACGCCCGCCACGAGCCTCAGCTACGCGGTGGTGGCGAACACGAACAGCGGGCTGGTCACCGCCACGATCACGAGCCTCACGAACCTGACGCTGGCCCTGGCCGCGAACAGCAACGGCACGAGCCTGATCTCGGTCAGCGCGACGGATGCCGGCGGGCTGGCAGTGACGAATACCTTCCTGCTGACCGTGAATCCGGTGAACGACGCGCCGGGCGTGACGTTTGCCCAGGGCACTGTGACCGTGACGGAAGACCTGGGCGCGCAGACGGTGCCCGGCTTCGCGACGTTTTCGCCGGGCCCGGCCAACGAGTCAGCGCAGACGCTCCTGGGTTACACGGTCACGGTGAACAACCCGGGGCTCTTCAGTGCCGCTCCGGCGATCAACAACTCCGGCGTCCTGACCTTTGCTTCAGCGGCCAACTCCAACGGCACAGCAACCGTGACCGTGTTGGTGCAGGACTCGGGCGGGACGGCCAGCGGGGGCGTGGACAAGGCGACGAACACCTTCACGATCACGGTGACGCCGGTCAATGACGCACCCACGCTGGTGCTCGCGACCAACGTGGTGATGGCGACAGGCGATGGCACCGCGCGGACCATGGCGGGCTTCGCCACCTTCG
This sequence comes from uncultured Klebsiella sp., assembly GCA_964578245.1. Classification (GTDB taxonomy): domain Bacteria; phylum Verrucomicrobiota; class Verrucomicrobiia; order Limisphaerales; family SXTU01; genus SXTU01. The sequence continues at coordinate 9,429 of CAZOCL010000185.1, forward strand.
TGGCGGGGCCGGCGGACGAGACGGGCCAGACCTTGCTTGGCTACACGGTCACGGTGGACAACGCGACGCTCTTCAGCGTGGCACCTGCGGTGGCGGCCAATGGCACACTGACGTTCACTCCGGCCCGCGGGACCAACGGGGCCACCATGGTGACCGTGGTGGCCCGCGACAGCGGCGGCACTGCCTCCGGTGGCGTGGACCGGGCGACGAGGACTTTCACCTTGGTGGTGCGACCAGCTCCCGGCTATGTGGATACCAGCGTTACGCCGACTGCGAACGGCGCGGTGTATGCCGCCGTGCCACAGCCGGATGGCAAGATTTTGATCGGCGGAACTTTCAGCACCTTCGGCGGGGTGGCGCGGCAGAATCTGGCCCGGCTCAATGCGAACGGGACCGTGGACACCGGGTTTACCCCCACCGTGCCGGGCGGTGTGACCCTGCTGACCGTCCAGGCCGACGGCAGCATTCTGGTGGGTGGGTTTTTTACCAGCATCAGCGGGACGGCGCGGCAGAATTTCGCCCGGCTCAACGCCGACGGGACCGTGGCGGCAGGCTTCAATCCGGCCCCGAACGGCACCGTGTATGCCGTGCTCGAGCAGGCGGACGGGAAGATTTTGCTGGCCGGTGAATTCACCCAGCTAGGCGGCAGTTCGCACACCTATCTGGGCCGGTTGCTGCCGGACGGAACGGTGGACGCGACGTATGCGCCCGTGATCAATGCGTCGGTTTATAGCATCGCCCTGCAGGCCGATGGCAGCCTGCTGGTGGGCGGCGCGTTCACCCAGGTGAACGGGAGCACGCGGACGCGGCTCGCCCGGCTGGACGCATCAGGCAACCTGGATGCGGCGTATGCCCCGGCTGCCAGCGGCAACGTGTTTTGTCTGGCCGTTGCGGCCGATGGAAAAGGGATTGTCGCCGGAGGATTCGGCACCCTGGCCGGAGCGTCTCGCCAGAACCTGGGCCGTCTGAATACTGATGGTTCGATCGACACTGGCTTCAACCCCGGAGTCGGCGGCACCATCTATACGCTGGCCCAGCAGGCGGACGGGCAGTTGGTCATCGGCGGTTCCATCTCCACGGTGGGCGGGCAGACGCGCCGGCGGGTGGCCCGCGTGACGGCGGCCGGCGCGTTGGACATTTCCTTTGACCCCAACTTGAACGCCGATGCCTACGGGGTGGCGCTGCAAGGGGACGGCAAAGTGCTGGTGGGCGGACCGTTCACCACGGTGGGCGGCAACGCGCAGAGCGGCTTCGCCGAGCTGTTGAATGAGGCGGCCACGCAGTCGTTGACGGTGGTCAGCAGCAGCCAGGTGGCCTGGCAGCGTGGCGGCACGGCCCCGGAGGCGTTGGGCACCACCTTCGAATTGTCCACCGACGCGGGGGCGACCTGGACCGCCTTGGGCGCGGGCGTGCGCGTGGCCGGCGGCTGGCAACGCACCGGCCTGTCCCTGCCCGGCGCGGGTTTGATCCGCGCGCGTGCGCGGGTGCCGAGTTCCCAACAAGGCGGCTCAGTGGGGCTGGTGGAGACCATCGTGCCCTTCCCCAACACCGCGCCCACGGCGGCCGGCGCGCTGCCGGACCTCGTGCTGAATGAGAATGCCGCACCGGTGATCACGTCCATGGCGGCCGCGTTTAGTGATTTGGAGACGGCGTCAACCAACCTCGCGTTCTCCGTGGTGGCGAACACCAACCTGGCGTTGCTCGTGGCGGAGATCACGCAAGGCACCAACCTCACGCTGAGCCTGGTGCATGGCCAGAACGGCAGCAGCCAGATCACCGTGCGCGCGACCGACGGCGGCGGATTGGTGCTCGACCGGACGTTTCAGGTCACGGTCAATCCGGTGAACAGTCCGCCCACGATTGATTTCACCGCCAAGCTCGTCGCTGTGGCGCAGAATTCCGGGGCGCAGTCCCGTGCCGGGTTTGCCAGCTTCAGCGTCGGCCCGCCGGACGAGGCCGGGCAAACTTTGCTGGGAATCACCGTGGCGAATGACCTGCCCGGGCTCTTCGCGACTGTGCCAGCGGTGGCGGCGGACGGCACGCTGAGCTTCACCCCGGCCACTGGCATGACCGGCAGCGCGGTGGTCAGTGTGGTGGCGCAGGACAACGGCGGCACCGCCAGCGGTGGTCAGGACCGCGCGACGAACACGTTTACGCTCCGCGTCGTCCCGGCGAACCAGGTGGTGACGAGTTCGGCGGACAGCGGGCCCGGCTCGCTGCGGCAGGTGCTGCTGGACGCCAATGCCGCCGGGCTGCCCTTCACCTTGCTGGTGGCCGATGGCGTGAGCCTCCCGCCCCCGGGCTCGGCGTGGCCGGCCATCACGGTTTCGGCGACGTTTGTGCTGGGCTCCGGCGGGGCCATCAATGGCACGGTCACGGTGGGCTCGGGTGGCACGTTGAACCTCGCGGGCGGAACCTTCACCGGGATGGCGATCACGGTGCAGAACGGCGGCACGCTCACCGGCAGCGGATCGTTCACCGGCACGCTGGTGGTTGACCCCGGCGGCATCGTCACCCCCGGCAACAGCCCGGGCACGATCCAGGCGGACGCCGGCATCTGGGCGGGCGGCGGGAACTACGTCTGGGAAATCAATGATGCCACCGGCGCGGCCGGCACGGCGTCCGACCTGCTCGTCTTCACCGGCACGCTGACCATCACGGCCACGCCAGCGGATCCCTTCACGGTGAAGCTGCGGACGCTGGGCGCTGGCGGCAGCGCCGGGCCGATGGCCGGGTTCGACCCCGCCACCGCGCAGACGTGGACCATTGCGCGGGCGGGGGATGTGAGCGGCTTTGCGGCGGCGGCCATCCGATTGGACACGAACGAAGTGGCGAACCCGCTGGCGACCGGCGTGTTTGGCATCCAGTTGTCCGGCGGCGAAGTGCAGATCACCTTCACGCCCAACCTCCCGCCCACGGTCCCCGTTCCGCCGACCGCCATCGTGGTTCAGGAAGACGCATCCAGCACGGTCGTGCAGCTCGCGACGCTGGTGACGGACCCCGAGCAGGCGTCCGCGCAGTTGACCTATCAGGTCACGGCGAACACCGCGCCCGGGCTGGTCACACCCACGCTCGGCAGCGGCGGTGCGCTGACTCTGGCCTACACGGCGAACGCGTCGGGCAGCGCCTTTGTCACCGTGCGGGCCACGGATGCCGGCGGCCTGTTTGTGGAGAGCACGCTGTCCGTGACGGTGAACCCGGTGAACGATGCGCCCAGCGTATCCTTCGCCCAGAACACGGTGACGGTGCTGGAAGATGCGGGTGCGCAGGCACTCGCGAGCTTCGCGACCTTCTCCCCCGGGCCGCCGAATGAGTCGGCGCAGACCTTGGTGGGCTACACGGTCATGGTGGATAACGCGGCGTTGTTCACCACCGCACCGGCCATCGGCAACAACGGCCAGCTCACCTTCACGACCGCGGCAAACTCCAACGGCACGGCGACGGTGACCGTGGTGGTGCAGGACTCGGGCGGGACCGCCAGTGGCGGGGTGGACAAGAGCACGAACACCTTCACGATCAGCGTGACGCCGGTGAACGACGCG
>CAZOCL010000186.1:0-12943 GCA_964578245.1 uncultured Klebsiella sp.
TTCAACTGGGCCGGCATGGATGTCGGCTACCTCGTCCGCCTCACGCCCAAGGATTTCAAGCCCGCCCCGTTGCCTGACTTCGCCAAGGCCAGCGACGGCGACCTGATCAAGCTCCTCGAAAGCCCCAGCCACCGCACGCGCCTCGAAGCCCAGCGCACGCTGATCCGGCACGGCCTGTTTCCGAAGACCTTCGCTGCCGTGGAAACGCTGGCCGCTGACAAGACAAAGGCCCTGCCGGTCCGCGTGGCAGCGCTCTTCGCCCTCAAGCAGGCTGCCGGGGCCAACGCCAACGAAACGCTCGCCAAGCTCACCACCGACGCGACGATCGCCCCGTGGGCCTTGCGCGCGCTGACTGATCGCGAAGACCAGCTAGGCAACGTCCCCGTCCAGCCCGCCCTGACTGCACTCACTTCCACCGATGAGCGCACGCGCAAGGAAGGTGTCGTCGCCCTCGCGCGCTGGCATGGTCTGACCGGCGTCTGGGCGGACAACGAGACGCCCAAAGGACAGCAGCTCACCCACGCCGACTCCCTCGCCGCCCACACCGCCATGCTGGTGCCGTTGCTCGCAGACCGTGACGCGGTCATCGCGCACACGGCCATGCAGGTGCTCCGCCAGTTCCGCACGCTGGAGCCCCTCTTCGCCGCTGTGGACCGCACGGATTCACCCACGCTCCGCGAGGGTGCGCTGGCCGTGCTGCGGGGCATTCACACTGCGCCTTCCGTGGAGGGCCTGCTCGCGCGACTGGCGAAGGAGACGGAGTTCGCGCGCCGGCAGGGCCTGCTGACTGCGCTGTGCCGGCTGCACTTCAAGGAGGGCATCTGGCAGGGCACGTCCTGGGGCACGCGGCCGGATACGCGCGGACCGTTCTTTCAGCCGGAGGAATGGGCGGAGTCGAAGAAGATTGCCGCCGCGCTCAATGAGGCGATGACCAAGGCTGAAGCGAAGGAAGCCGCGTTCCTCGCCGGTGAATTCAACCGCCACCGCCTAGAAGGCGGGGCATCGCTCGACAAGCTCCTTGCGCTGGCCCAGAAGGACGCGAGCGTCGAGCCGGTGCTCGTGCAACAGCTTGCCCGCGCGCAGACCGTGCCGCCTGGCGCGCTGGCACTGCTGGCGCGCAATGTGGCTGCGGAGGCCACTGAGCCATCGGTCCGCGCCGCCGCCGTCACCGCCCTGGCCAAGGCCGACCTGAACGCCGACACCACGCGTGCGTTGCTGGCAGGCGTGGCCGCGCTGCGCAAGAGCAAGGGCGACGGCACCCTGGTGGACGCCGCGACCGAGGCGTTTCTGAACTCCACGTTCGTCGAGAAGCAGCTTGCCACGCTCACCGCCGAGGCCGCGAAAGCCTCGGGCGACACCAGCCTTTGGGCCGACACCGCGCTGCTGCGCATCCACGACCGGCTCAAGGACAAGCAGAAGGGCAAGGCCGAACTCGCCGCCGCGTTTGACGCCGGCTGGGCCGAGCCGAAACGCCGTGCGCAGTTGATCGAGGCCAGCGCTAACGCTGGCAAGAAAACCCTTGCGCCTAAGATTCTCGCTGCCGCCACGGATGCGGACAAAACCGTCGCCAGCGCGGCGAAGAAGGCGATTGAGCGACTCAAGCTCGAGACCGTCGCTCCCACCGGCCCGCTCATCGGCGGCATGAAGGTGGAGGACGCCATCACCGCCGTGCTGAACACCAAAGGCACGGTGACGCGCGGCAAGGACCTCTACACGCAGCTCGGTTGTTTCAACTGCCACACCGTCAGCCCGGACGAGCCGCCGCGCGGCCCGATCCTCTCGCAGGTGGCTACCGTCTATAAGCGCCGTGAGCTGGCCGAGGCCATCCTGCTGCCCAGCAAGAGCATCGCGCAGGGCTTCGCCGCAAACCGCTTCATCATGAAGGACGGCGAGACCGAATACGAAGGCTTCGTCGTCAGCGAAGCCGCCGACAAAATCATCGCCCGGCTCGTCACCGCGCAGGAAGTGGTCATCAAGCCCGCTGACATTGCGAAGCGCGTGAAGCTGGAGAAGAGCCTCATGCCCGAAGGCCTTGCAGCCGGCATCGGCGTGACCGATCTGGCGTCACTGCTGGACTACCTCGAAAGCCTTGCGCACGGGGGAAAGTAGAGTGGCGGGGACACTCTTGTCCCCGGTGACGATTCCGATTCCCAATGCAAATCGGTAGCCTGCCGCCGGACGGCACCCCTCATCCCCAACCCTCTCCCCTCCTCCGAGGAAGGGAGAGGGAGCTGAACATGCGCCTCGATCCTCACGAGCCATTCCACTGATCGTCACTGGGAATAGGTATAATCCCATTCGATTGGCGCGGGGACAGGAGTGTCCCCGTCACGCACGCTACTGCGCCGAAAGCTTCCCGGTCTGCTGGTCGATCACCCACTTCTTCCCGCCGGGCAGGGCGGGAATGGAGGTGATGATCTTGAGGCTCACCATCCTCTCGCAGGCGCCTACCGCTGCTTAGAGCCGTTTCTATTTAAGTTATCGCAAGGCCCGGCCCCCGGTAAGGTGCCGGGCATGAAAGCTTATGCGTTGGATTTGCGGGAGCGGGTGCTGCGTGCGCGCAACCAGGGCCACAGCGCCCAGGACGTGGCCAAACAGTTCAGTCTCTCCAAACGCACCGTTGAGCGCTACTGGCGACGCTATCAGGACACCGGCCAGACCACCGCCGGCCAGATGGGCGGCCACCGCCGCTCCCGACTGGCCACCCACGACGCCACCCTCCGCGCTTGGATTGGCGAAAAGCCCGATTTGACCTTGGCCCAGCTCCAGCAGCGCTGCCGGGAGCAGCTCCAGGTGCGCTTGGGCGTCACCGCCCTCTGGCACCGCTTGGAGCGCCTGGGCCTGAGCTATAAAAAAAACGCTGCGCGCCGCCGAGCAAACCCGGCCCGCGCTGGCGGCCGAACGCGTCCGCTGGTGGCTGCGTCAGGCGCAGTGGGACGTCCGCCGACTCGTGTTTCTCGATGAAACGTGCCTGAACACCCAGCTGGTCCGCCGGTATGGCCGCGCGGCGGCGGGGGCCCGCTGCGTGGACCACGTGCCGCACGGGCACTGGCGCACGGCGACGTTCCTGGCGGCCCTGCGCCACGACCGGCTCACGGCCCCGCTGCTCTTGGACGGGCCCTTGGATGGCGAGCTGTTTCTGGCCTACCTCGAGCAGAGTCTGGGGCCCACGCTCCAGCCGGGGGACCTGGTGATCTGTGACAACTTGGCCAGCCACAAGGTGGCCGGCGTGCGGGAGGTGCTGGCGGCCCGAGGGGCGGAACTGCGCTACCTGCCGGCCTACAGCCCGGACCTCAACCCGATTGAACTGGCCTTCGCCAAACTCAAGGCGGCCTTGCGCGCGGCGGCCGCGCGCGAATGGGATGAACTGCTCCAGGCGACGGCTGCGGCCCTGACCACCTTTACCCCCAAGGAGTGCGCCGGTTTCCTTCGCCATGCCCGGTATGCGCCAATTTCAATAGAAACTGCTCTAGCAAGAGCCCCGCGCAGGTTTTGCTTGCGAAACGCTTCATCCTCAAAGACTAACCCGAATACGAAGGCTTCGTGTTCAGCAAAGCCGCCGACAATCTCTCCGTCTGCTGATTGAGGCTGCTGCTTGTCGACTTCGGCAGAATGCCCCTTACCGTTAAGGAATAGGATCAATTGTGTATTGGAGGCGCAGCGCACCATTTTCGTCGGGGAGAATTTCAGGGGTCACTACATGTTGCTCCGGGTCCACACCCCATAAATAAACCGTAAAATTAGCACCGCCGAGCATCCAGAGCGAACCCGCCCCAAAGCCGTCCTCAACTCCATAGAGGCCTAAACTCCAGACCGTCGAGGCGGCGCCAATCGTCCAGGCTGTGTCGAGAGGTTGCAGTTCTGGTATACAGACAGCTTGTCCCCCATTACTCAACGAATCAGACGTCCATCCGCCCATAAACGGTAATCCACCGGAAAAGACACCGTGATCGTCATAGGCCCAGCCTTCGATGAGGATCGACATTGAGATCGGGTCACTCGTATTATTAATAATTCCTATCGCGGAAGTGTTGATCGCATTTGCGGTGAACGTCGATTGTGACTTGCTATCGACAGTCGAGGCGACCAACAGGGCGATGGCGGTGATGACTTGGAATAGTTTGTGCATAACAACAATTGGGTTTGACTTTCGCTTGTATAGCTTTCCTAAGGGAACCCGATAGCCAGTAGTGCAAATGTGACGGAAAGGCAAGCAGTTTTTGTGCATGGATTTCAAGCTGATGCACGACTCGTATTGTGGATGCTAATTGCTTAAAAAATATGCGTTTCATTGCGGACCAAGCCGCGCGATGACTTTGCGGTGTGCACTCATCCTTTTCCGTGAAGCGCAGGCTCGGCATGGTTGTGCTGTTCGCCCACTGTTTGCTCTGAGATCTGCGGACTGCCGTCGTTCAGAGCAAGATGCTTCCGCTGGCCAGGAGGGCGATCATCGCAATGACCACGAGCAGCTCGATCAACGAGGGAATCCGTTTGGAAGCAGCCGCTGAAATTCCGCGGAGGCGCTGAGCGGCCAACGGGGATTCCTTTGACTGACGAATGGGGACTGACGAATGAAAACAAGAGGGAGGAAGCCGTTGGACTCCCCCTGGCCTCCATTCGTCAGTCCCCCATTCGCCAGCCCTTGGTCTTCTTGATGCGTCAGCCCTGGCCCGAAGCCGCTTCACCGGGAGATCGCCGCATCGCAGCGCTTCAGCAGTTCGGCCTCGCGGCGCGCTTCCAGCAGGGGGCGGGCTCTGGCCAGCAACCGGCGGGCCTCGGCGATGCGGCCGGCACCGGCCAGCGCAAGGGCTTGAAATGCCCAGACATCCCGGCGGATGCCCCACATGAGTTCGTTAGTCGCGAGCGGGTCCATCTCGGCCTCCGTCTTTTCGAACAGGGTGAAGGCCTCTGCGAAGTGCTGTTCCTCCAGCGCGATCAAGGCGTGGGTATAGGCCACGAAGATGCGGGCGATCTCCACCAGTTCGCGGTCCCCGATTCGGGCCAGACTGGCGCGGGCCTCGGCCGGCCGGCGCAGGTGCCGGGCAAGCCCGAAGGCGTGGTCGATGATTTCCACGAGGCCGCCGTGGGAAAGCTCCACCGCCCGGTTGCGCAGCTCCTGAGCCCGCTCATGCTCCTGTGCCGAGGCGTGAAAGCCGGCGATGCGTGAGGCGGTCATGGCGTCCCGTTCGGTGTCCTGGGCAAAGGGGGCGAGCAACGCCCGGCCTTCCTCGACGCGTCCGCTTCGGGCGAGCACACAGGCCAGGCGCACCGCCAGGTCCAGACGTGGCATCCGCCCACCATGGAAGAACCGCATCCGGCCCAGCACAAAGGCCCAGAGCCGCGTCTCCGCCAGGCGGTTCAGCACGGAGGCGCGCAGGAACGCCTGATAGAGCACGCCCGGGATTACCAGCCAGAAGAAATAGACGATGAACAAGCCGGTCAGCACGAAGCCCAGCCAGTCACCCCAGCCGAAGGGTCGGCTCCCAAACCAGGACGAGAGGTTCCACACCAGCAATGGCAGCCAGAGGAACATGTGCACCTGCACCGCGAAACCGATGCCGTTCAGGAAGCCGCCCCCGCGTCGCAATTTCAAGGCGGTCTCGGGGTCCAGTTCGACGCCTTCCTCGTTCGGGTCAAGGTCCTGTTTGAGCGTTGCGTCCAGGCGGTTGCTGGCGTCATCCGTGTGGAAGACAATCTGGGTGTAGCGGCGGGTTTCCAACGCGTAGCGCGCGCCGTCCACGGTGGCTGCGGTGATGCGTTCAGTCACCGCTCTGCCCTCGGCGTCCCGGCCAGTGAAAAGGTAGTCAGGCATGGATCCTCCGCAGCGCTTCAGTTCAGGTTAATTACAGCTTCCGCACATTCAGGTTCCCGAAGTCCATCCCGGCTCCGGTGTCTTTCAGGCCAAGCGCGCCTTTGCCGGCGGGCACGGGGACGCGGGCGGTTTCTTTGTCACCGAGGAAGACGGTCGCCTCAGTGCCCTTCACCTGCACGCGGACGCGGCCACCCTTGCCGGCGTCCACGGGGAGTTTCAGTTCGGTGCCTTTGCCACCGTGGCCGCGCACGAGGAGTGTCGGTGCGGTGTCTCCGGTGGCGGTCTTGCCGGCGCGCACGTCCAGGACGAACTCCACGTCGCCGAACTCGGCGTCGGTCCAGAGCGTTTCCGGCTGAACACCGGGGCCTTCCTTGAGCACCAGCCGCCAGTCGCTGGCCTGCCAACGGCGCTTCGGATCGTCAGCGCTGTGCCAGCCGCGCAGGTCTGTGCCGGTGTAGAGCGGAGACCAGCCGGGGTCGGTGGGGGCGACAAGTTCGGGGGCGGGGCTGCTGGAGGGGAGTTCCTTGATGCGGATGTTACGGAAGTCAATGTGCGCGCCCTCGCTCTCCAGGGCGAGGTAGCCCTTGCGATAGTTGCAGTCGTCGCCGCCGGAGACTTCGTGACCGTTGACGGTGAGGCGGAGCGAGCCGTTTGTGCAGACGATGTGGTAGTGGTTCCACTCGTTGGTGCCCTTGCTGTATTCGCCGCTGGGGAAGCTGCGCTGGCCGTTGTGCCGGCCGAGCGGTTTCATCGTCGCGCCGTGGATGGGGAAGACATCACCGTGGGTGGTGAACCAGTCGGACTTCTTGCCGTTCTTCTTCTCATAGTCAGTGGCGTAGCCATGGTCGAGCACCTGCACCTCGATGCCGCGGAGGAAGGGGACGCCGGGTGCACTGATCGGCGTGCCCCAGATGAAGACACCGGAGTTGCCGCCGTGCTGGAGATGCCGCCACTCGACCTCGAGGATGAAGTTCTCGTATTGCCGCGTGGTGCGTAGCGCACCGGTGGGCTTGCCGGTGCAATGGATCATGCCGTCCTTCACGGTCCAGGTTTCGGGGGCGCAATTGATGTTCGTCCAGCCGGTGAGGTCGCGGCCATTGAACATGGAGACAAAGCCGTCGGCATCGGCGGCGAAGAGGGGAAGGGCCAGCGCGGTGAGCGCGAGGGACAACAGGTGCTTCATGGGCGGGAGGGTAGCAAGCTGGGGTGCGGCGTCCAATGCGAAGGCGGGCGATTTGACGCGAAGACGCAAAGACGCGAAGGAACCCGGTAGGGTGAGACTCTGTCGAACCCCATTTCGAGCGGAGCGAGGCGAGCGAAGGGAGCATCTCGGGTGGACTCATGCCAATTCCCAATGCGTGTCGGTAGATTGCCGCCGCACGCCACCCCTCACCCCCAACCCTCTCCCCTCCTCCGAGGAAGGGAGAGGGAGCCGACGGGCGCCGCAGTCCGTCGGCGATTTCACCGACAGGCCTTGGGAATTTGGTATCAGGCCGGCCAAAAAGCTCGCTCCGCTCGCGCCTCCTGCGTCGGCAGATGGGGTTCGACGGAGTCTCATCCTACCGGGTTTGGCGCCTTCGCGCCTATGTCTCGAATCAAGTGGGCGGCTGCTCGGAAAATGCCAGCTTGGACCAACATTCAAGGCTGCTTTACCGATTCAAAGAGGGGCGATTCCATGCGCAATGTCCCCTTTTTACCAACATCCCCAGGCACGCCCAAAATTCGCATTATCTGCCCCTTACATTCTCCATCCATAATCTTCACGTAGATATTGTATCTCGCGAACTCGAACGAGTATTGCCGTTCAAGCTTGATGCATTGCACTCTTGTGCCAGCCTGTAACAAATGCAATTCAGGCCAGTATTTAGAGGGGTCCGCCTTGAACATATCCACTGTGATAGTGCGGCCAAAAATTGCCAATGAGTCATATTTAGGCGTCACTTTGGTTGCGGAAAGTGTTAAATACCCGCCGTTCAAGAGAGCGTCTTGCGTGAGGTAAAGAACTTGGTTTTTTGAAAGTTCTCCCCACCAAGCCGAGTTGTTCGTTACATCTATGTTTCTATCAACTAAGTAATGCAAGCACCCAGAAGAAAGAACAGAAAACAATGCAGCAAAAACTAAAAACAGGCACTTCCGGAATGGTGATCGCATTTAGTTTGAAGGCATTTTTCACGCCACAATGTCCCGCATCACATGTCCGTGCACATCCGTCAGGCGGAAGTCACGGCCGGCGTAGCGATACGTGAGTCGCTCGTGGTCGAAGCCGAGGCGGTCGAGCATGGTCGCGTGGAGATCGTGGACGGACGCACGGTCCTGCACGGCCTTGAAGCCGAATTCGTCCGTCGCGCCGTGGACGGTGCCGCCCTTGATGCCGCCGCCGGCCATCCACACGCTGAAGCCGTAGTGGTTGTGGTCGCGGCCCAGCTTGGATTTGCCGGCGTCGGTCAGCTCCACCGTGGGCGTGCGGCCAAACTCGCCACCCCAGAGGATGAGCGTGTCCTCGAACATGCCGCGCTGCTTGAGGTCCGCGATCAGCGCGGCGATGGGCTGGTCAATCTCCCGCGCGAGCTTGCGGACGCTGCCCTCGATGTTGTCGTGGTTGTCCCAGGGCTGGCCCGAGCCATGCCAGAGCTGGACGAAGCGCACGCCACGCTCCAGCAGGCGTCGGGCGATGAGCGTCTGCCGCCCGTGGACGTGCTTGCCGTAAAGCTCGCGGAGGTGCTCGGGTTCCTTGGTGAGATCGAAGGCATCGGTCGCCTCCATCTGCATGCGGAAGGCGAGTTCAAAGGACTGGATACGCGCGTCGAGGCGCGAGTCGCTGGCACGCGCGGCCTGGTGCTCGGCGTTCAACTGACGGAGCAGGCCCAGTTGGCGCTGCTGCATGTCGGCGGTCGCGTGCGGGCTGCGGATGTTCTCGATGAGCTTGTCGATCTGCGTGTTCTGCGGGTCGATGTAGGTGCCCTGATAGACACCGGGGAGGAAGCCGTTCTGCCAGTTCTGCGTGTCCTTGATGGGATAGCCGCCGGGGCTCATCGCAATGAAGCCGGGGAGGTTCTGGTTCTCCGAGCCTAGGCCGTAAAGCAGCCAGGAGCCGAAGCTGGGCCGCGTCTGCACGGAGTCGCCGCAGTTCATCAGCATGAGGGACGGCTCGTGGTTCGGCACCTGCGCATACATCGAGCGCACCACGGCAATGTCATCCGCGAACTGCGCGGTGCGGGAGAAGACCTCGCTGATTTCGAGGCCGCTCTGGCCATAGGGCTGGAACTTGAACGGAGATGGAAACGCCGCGCCGGTCTTGCGTTCCGTGCGGAGGTTTTCGTTGGGGAGCGGCTGGCCCGCGTATTTGGCGAGCGCGGGCTTGGGGTCAAAGGTGTCCACATGGGACGGGCCGCCATTGAGGAAGAAATGGATGATGCGCTTGGCGCGCGGACGGAAGTGCGGAGCCTTCGGGGCGAGCGGGCTGATGCCTTCGGCTGCGCCTGCATAGGGAAGCATTCCGGCGAGGCCCAACGAGCCCATGCCCATGCCGCAACGGGCGAGGAAGTCGCGGCGGGAGGTTGCCTGCAACGGATTAAAGCTGGGCACGGTCATGGGGCTTGGACGTGTTCGGTGAGCTTGGGCTTGGAACGAAGTGAGATTGATAGCAGAGCAAAGACGCCGAATACGGCCAGCAGCAATGGGACGATGATCGCCGTGGCAACGGTGCGAAAGTCCATCTTCCAGACGCTATACTGTCTGTGATTGCCGAGTCGCAAGACGGTCCATGCGTCTGCCGTCCCCGTCCCCATGCCTTCAAGGCCGTATGTGTTGTTTCCTACCTTTACGGTCCAACTATGGTCAGGCATCTCATAGCTGGTTGCCTTTGCAGATGGCGGTGAAACGACCAGACATACACCCAGCAACGCCAGGACAACTCTCAGCAGAGGCTGGATTGGGCGGGGCTTCATGTCGGGGAAGGTAGCAGTCCGCCTTTGAAGGAGGCAACGCCGTTCCACGCTACGAGGTCATCGTGGGCGCATCTCAGTTGCTGGCAGGGCGGCGCTGGCCAAGTGGAGAAACCCGGAGGGTTTCAAGGTGAATAGCCGTGGGTGGAACCCACGGTGAGTGAGCCATGCCGCACAACCCCGGGAGGGGTTGAACGCAACCCTACCCACGAGCGCGAGAGGGTTCGACCCCTACGGGGTCGAACCAGAAATCCGCTCCCCGTGGGTTTCACCCACGGCTATTCACATGGCACCGTTGCCCCGGGGTGCTTTAAGTCCGCGTCGGCAAGGTGCAAAAAACTGAACGGCGGGGGATGCGGGCATAGGAGCGCGCGTCTGTGGCACGCAGCGGCTGCCTTCGACTGTTTCTTTGATGCTGTCCGTGAAACGGTGGTCGGACGTTTCTGCGGGTCACAGACCCGCGCTCCGGGGGAGCGGGCTTTGAACCTGTGCCGGCGGGTTGGAGCCGTCGTGTTGCGGGCGGATGGCTCCCGAGTCGTCCTGCTGGAGGCAACGGAGGGCGGCTGCAAGCCGCCGGCACGGGGTTGCGGCGCGAAGGGCGGTTACTCCACTTCCACCGTCAGCAGATCGAGGATCTGGGTTTCGCGGCGGTGCAGCAGGCGTGCGAGCGGAGGGAGGGTGAACCAGTAGAGTGCGCCGGCACCGGTCGCGATCCAGATCGAGCAGAGCAGGTTGACCGGGGCCCACTCGGGCCAGCCGGCCCTTTGCCAGATCAGTTCCAGCAGTGGCGGCACAAAGGTCGGTGCGAGGGCCACGGGCAGGAGCAACTGTGCGACCACCATCGTGAGCATGGCGAGCGCGGGCAGCTTGGTCGGCTTCATCGTGCCGGGCTGGATGCGATACGGCACGACGATGGAGAGCAGGTTGCCAGCGGTGAAACCCAGGCAGAGGGCGGTCGTGAATTGCAGCAAGGCTGCGACGAACAGTATGGGCGAGAGTCCAAGATAGATCGTGGTGGCGGTGAGCAACAGCAGACCGAAGCCGCCGGCCACCGGCAGATACGCGAGGTTTTTGCCCAGCAGCACCAGCCGGCGGTCCGCCGGGGAGAGCACGAGTGCCCGGAAGCCCGCGCGGTCGAAACCAAACTGGTTGCCGATGAACTGGAAGATCATAAACACCGCCATCACTGCCATCCCGGTGGCCACAAACGGCTGGGCGACGGCGGGCAGGCTCGGCGTGCGTCCCGCCAGCATCGAGCCGAGCATGATCACCATGACCATGAACGAGGTGGCGAGGTTCATCCGCACCTCGGGCGCACGGAGGAGCGAGCGGAAGGTTGCCAGGGCGAGCGCGGCAGATTGCTCGGGCACGCCCGGGAACTGGCGTTCCAGGAACCGGTCGGGCGGCGGGGCAGGCCCTGACTTCGCCACCGGGGCCGCCACCGGGGCCTGGCCACCGGTCTCACCGAGATAGAAGCGCACCGTGCTGCGGTAGGCGCGATGCAGTCCGGCCAGCCCCAGCCCAAAACACCCGAGCATGCCGAGGAGCGCGGGACCGAGACGTCCTTCCGCGAGTCCGCGTGCCCCGACGGACACCCAGAAGGGTGGAAGAAACGGTTGCACATCCGCCAGTTGCTGGAAGCGGGCGCGCTCGGTGGCCTGCCGGGTCTCGGCCTGACGCCGGGCTTCTTCGGGGGTGGCCGCTGGCGGGCTCGTGCTGCGCTGGTGCCGGGCGAAGATGTTGAAGTAGAGGTTGGGCATCTGGAACAGGAGGACAAAGCACAGGGTAATGCCCATGAGGATGTTCCGGCGGCGGCGCGGGTTCGACATCAGCCCGGCGAGCCAGCCGCGCAGGCAGTAGGTCCAGGCGGTGACCATGAAGACCATGCTGAGCGCGAGCGGGATGAGCAGCAGCATCGCCGGACCGCGTTCGAAGGCGAGGCCCAGCGCCAGCCCCAGCATCGCGGGCACGGTGAGGATGACGCTGATGGCGAAGTGGGACGCGAGGTAGTTGATGACAAAGAGCTGGCCCAGCAGCACGGGGAGATGCATCAGCCGCTGAAGGTCTATGCTCTCTGTCCGCTGCAACTCGGTCATCAGGCCGGTGCCCCAGAACATCAGAAAGGCAGCCGTCAGGCCGGCCCAGGTGTAGAGGAACACGAGCGGTGAGGCTGTCTTGAAGGCGAGCTTGCCGACGGCCAGGCCGACGAAGAACAGCGAGCCACCGACGAGGCAGGCCGCGACAAACACCACGATGGCGATGACCGCACCCAGCCCGCTGTTGCGCGTCCACTGGTTCTTCGCCAGCCGCGTGCGCAGCCACAGGATGGTTTGGAGCTGGGCCCAGTTCATCTTGGCGGAGTTCCGAATTCGACAACCACGGATGGACACGGATGGACACGGATCATCGCAACGGGGGGAGCAGTCCGGTCAAAATCCAGCGGGTTGAACTTCGTGGCTGCTCTCCCTCACCCCGGCCTTCTCCCGCTGGGAGGGGGAGAATCCTCGGCCGCCTTCGTCCAATCGCGGCACGCCTGCCAACCGCGACGAGCCGGGGTCCGAATCCACTTGTCTCCCATCCGTGTGCATCGGTGTATATCCGCGGTGCAATTTTTGAGTCGGGTTCAGCCCTCCAGCCAGCTCAGCTTTTGGGCCGGGGCGTTGTCCGTGCCGACGACCTTGATGAACTTGTCCTCCAGCGAGCCGTCCCGGCGCAGCTCCTCCATTGTGCCCTGATGCACCAGCTTGCCACCGGCGATGATGCCGACATCCGTGCAGAGGCGCTCGACGATCTCCAGCACGTGTGAGGTGAGGAAGACCGTCGCGCCGCGCTCGACGGAGCGCTTGAGCATGTCGCGCAACACCCGCGAGGCCACGGCATCCACGCCTTCAAACGGCTCGTCCAGAAACAGCAGCTCGGGGTCGGGGATGAGCGCGGCGGCGAGGGCGAGCTTCTTCTTCATGCCGTGGGAGAACTCCATGGTGAGCTTCTTCTCGTCCTTCACCAGGTCCATCACGGCCAGCAACTGTTCGCAGCGCTCCCGCACGGTGGCGGCGGGCAGCAGATACATGCGGCCGATGAAGGTGAGGTATTCGCGGGCGGTGAGGTTGTCGAAGAGCGCGAGGTTCTCCGGCACCACGCCGATGCGGCGCTTGACGGCCAGCGCGCGGGACGGGTCGCTCACGTC
>CAZOCL010000187.1:0-12906 GCA_964578245.1 uncultured Klebsiella sp.
GGACCACCAGCACGGGGACGGAGGAGTGCCGCACGACTCGCTGGGCCGTGCAGCCTAGAAACAGATACCGCAGGCCCGTGTGGCCTGTGGTCGAGACCACGACCAGTCCGGCCCGGACGCGGAGGGCTTCCTTGTCGATCTCGAGGGAGGGATTTCCGGTGAGCACGGTGGTGACCACCGGCAGATCAGCCGGCAGTTCCTCGGCCCGCACCCGGGCCAGTTCGAGTTCGCCGGCCTTCCGCATCGCCGGCTCCTGGAGGATGATGGAGAGGTGGCTCACGTCTGCGGGCAGCACGGTGGGCACCACATGCACCAGGTGCAGAGTGGCGTTAAACTCCCGGGCCAGGGCCACGGCATACTGGACTGCCTTGCGAGACCCCGCCGAGCAGTCCGTGCCCACGAGAATGCGGCTGAGTGGCTGGAACACCGGCTGTAGCTCGGCTTCATCGCTGCTCGCGCCGGGCACCACCCAGACGGGGCAGGGTGCGCGGCGCACGACCTGCTCCGCCGTGTTGCCGAGCAGGTAATGCGGCAGCAACGAGTCCCCGTGCGTCGCGATGACCACGAGGTCCACCCCTTGCGCGCGCGCCGCCTCGGAGATCTGGAGATGAGGATCCCCGGCGCGGACGAGCAGCCGCTTCACCCGGTCCGCCGCCGCTCCCTGCGCGCGCACGAAGTCCCCCAGCCTTCGTCGCGCGGCCTCCTTGAGCTGTTCGTCCCGACGGGCAAGATGGGCATAGCCCCATTCAGGCAGCATGGACGGCGGCACGACATGAAGCAGGGACAGTTCGCCGCCGAAGCATTCCGCGAGTGCCTGCGCATAGAAAAAGGCGCGGAACGAGGAGATGGAAAAATCCAGCGGCACCATGAGCCGCCGCAGGCGGAGCCCCTCAGCCGTGGCCTCACGCAGAAACTCTGGTGCGGCTCCGGCGGCCAGTTTAGGTGATGCATCCATATCTGAACCTCTGATCAAGCATGGTGCCGGGCAGCGGCTCAGGGCTTCCCGAAAGTTGTCCATTGCTGGACAGAAATTGAGTGGAACGTGCGGCTTGTGCTGGGATCGGAGCGAGGGCCGAAGTCTCCTCAAGCTTGCGGCGGAAAAGGGGTCGCTTCTGCCCGACGGGGGCTGGAGAGGTTGAACGAAACCACCTCTGCTGTCGCGCTCGCCAATCCCTCGCCCAAGGCCTCGCGAGGGCTCTGGTTTAGAGCGATGTGCTCGAAACCGGCATACCCATACCACCACCGAGCCGAGCCAAGAAACGGCCAGCCTTACCCAAGGCACGGGTAGGCAAGGTGGCAATCCCGAGGCACGGTGACACGCAGCGAAAGATGATTATGAACACCAGGACTCCCAGGGCCACCCAGGCCACTTCACATCCGGTCCAGCTTGGTGCCACTCAATTCTTCACCGCCGCGCACGGTCTCCTCGGCAGCAGGGCAGAACACGTCGTGTGCCATGCGTCCGGTCCGGTGCTGGGAGCCCGCCAACGCTGAACATGATTTGTTTGCCCCAATCGAAACGCTCAACCTGGAGGATGCCATGAAAGCCCGACCCACCCAAGAAACCGGTGTAGTGACACTCGAATTGAACCGCCGTGACGAGCCGCTGATGGACGCCGCCGCGCGCTCGGCAGTGAAAACGCCGTTCAAGGTGAAACGAATACTGGTGCCAATTGACTTCTCCGACTGCTCCATGAAGGCCCTGCAATACGCACTCCCGCTGGCGCGGGAGCACCAGGCCACGCTGACCTTGCTTCACGTGCTCACGCCGCCGGTGGGCGCCTCTGAGCTGGGGGCAGTCAACTACGCCGAGTTGGAGGCGACCCTGCGGGAGAGCGGTGAGACTCAACTGGCCAAGCTGGCCGCGGACGAAGGGCGCCGCGACGTCACGATAGAGACGCTCGTGCGGGTGGGTTCGCCGACCTTGGAAATCATCGAGACGGCCAGGAGCCTGCCCGCCGACCTGATTGTCATTTCCACCCATGGTCGGACGGGCTTGAAGCACGTCTTCCTCGGCAGCGTGACGGAGCACGTCGTGCAACGCGCGCCCTGTCCGATGTTCGTGGTGCGGGAACGAGAACATGAAATCCTTGCTTAATGAAGCGGCGACGGGAGCCGGAGCCCCCATGAATTTGCCCATCAAAGCGGCGGCTGGCGCGGTGGGGCTGGCGCGTCCGTCCCCGCTCGCCGGCTCGGCGTTTGGGTGTCCGCGCGACTGCCTGGACAACCGCTTTGTCTATGCCGTCATCTCGCCGCGTGCCCGCGGCCTGTCCGTGGGTGTGAACATGAACCCGGACCAACGGTGCAACTTCGACTGTGTCTACTGTGAAGTGAACCGGAACGGGCCGGCGCGGGACTCGCAGCTTGACGTGGCGGTGATGATCACGGAACTGGAGCGGACGCTGACCCTGGTCCACTCAGGCGGCCTCAGCGGACGGCCGCGCTATCAGCGGATGCCGCCGGAGCTGCTGACGTTGCGCCAGGTGGCCTTGAGCGGGGACGGCGAACCGACGCTCTGCCCAAATTTCCTGGAGTCAGTCGAAGCCGTCGTCCATCTCCGCGCGCGCGGCCGGTTCCCGTTCTTCAAGCTCGTGCTCATCACCAACGCCAGCGGTCTTGACCGGCCGGAAATTGCCGAGGCGTTGCAGCTCTTCACGTCGCGCGATGAAGTGTGGGCCAAGCTGGACGCAGGCACGCAGGAATACATGGACCGCGTCAACCGACCCGACTGTCCGCTCGAAAAGATTCTGGCAAACATCCTCCGGCTGGCCCGTCTGCGCCCGGTGGTCATCCAGAGCCTCTTTCCGTCTGTGAATGGCGAAGGACCATCGGCCTTGGAAATCGAAGCTTATGTTCAACGGCTCTGCGAATTGAAGGCGGCTGGCGCACAAATCCAGCTCGTGCAGATTTACTCCGCCACGCGGCCAGCGGCGCATGCCGAGTGTGGTCATCTCCCGTTGCCGGCACTCTCCGCAATCGCCCGGCGGGTGCGCGAGGCTGGCGGCCTGAAAGCGGAAGTGTGTTGAAGCCGGCGGCGGAAGCCGTCAAGGCATTCCGCAAGTCTCAAACGTTTCAGTCTCCGGTCGCGGACTGCGACTCGACCCAGCAGACGGCTTGACGCTGAGGTGAAGCTGCCCGGCGATCATCTTGGTGCTCCGGCCCCGGCCGATTAGCTGGAAGACCTCAAATCCGCAGTCGGAGCGGCTTTACGGAGCTTCCGGGCTTGCGGCATGTGAGCCGGGATGGCATGCGGCTCCGAAGTTCAGGAAGGCATCATCTGCCCACTGGAAGACGGTTTGGGCCGCTTGGAACAGTGGTTCTGCCGACTGGAAAAAATCCTGGGTTGTCTGAAAGAAATCCGCGGTTGACTGGCAGGGAGATCGCGCTGAATAGGCGTGATCGTCTGTCCAAGCTTGCTTCCCGAACGGCCAGCTCGCCTCCCCGACGCATTGCGAAACCTTCCCGTAAGTGCAAAGAACCTTCTCGCCAGCCGGCGAAGTCTTCCCATGAGACCATGCCGGTTTTCAGTGGGGAGCAGCTGGCTTCCCAGAAGCACAAAAAACCATCCGGCGCGGCGGAGAAGTCTTCCTGCCAACATGATTTTCCTCCACTCAGGCTGCGAGCTCCTCAACTGGGCGCTGACCCTCCGCTGGCAGCAGCAGGACCGGCTCGCGCCTAGGCTGATAACTTTCGAGCCGCTTGATGTCCAGTTCCATCGTGGCCAAATCAGCTTCCAGCATCCCCAGCCAGAAGCCGATGCACTTGACACGGGTTGCCGCAGTAAGACGCTCTTCGCCGGACAACTCCCGGAGGTGGGCCGTGTCGGTCAGAATGTAGTTCAACGAGTTCATCAAGTTCGCCATTTCGGGCGAGAGAGGGTTCCGGACGGGCTGGAGGGAGGCAGAGGCGTTCATGGAGAAATCAGGATGGCAAGGTTGATTCAGGCGGCGGCAGGCAGGGCAGAAAGGGAAGCTGGCTCCCATCCTTGGATGTGGAAGCCAGCCGGGAGGACGCCGTTGAGGCGCGGCAGCGGAAGGGAGCCTGCGTCGTCCAAGTGCTGCAGGGGAAAGAGCGAGACGCCACTGAGCTGGACCATCTTGTGCACGAAGGCGCTCATCTGGCTGGACCACAGTCGAAGCAGCGGGCTGCCGAGCAGCAGCGCTGGCCCGCAGACTTCGGTGGTCTCCAACAGCATCCAGTCTCCGAACCGCTCATCCACCGCTGCCGGCAGGGCCGCGTCACCGCTGCTGCAGACAACGATCAGGTCGGCCTGCGCCGCCTCCGCCGCCGTG
This sequence comes from uncultured Klebsiella sp., assembly GCA_964578245.1. GTDB lineage: Bacteria > Verrucomicrobiota > Verrucomicrobiia > Limisphaerales > SXTU01 > SXTU01. The sequence goes on from CAZOCL010000187.1 coordinate 4,293, forward strand.
AGACGGCGTTGCTGCGGAACGGCGAGCACGGCGAAGGACCACTGGCTGAGTTGGCAGGCCGCGTCGTCACCCAGCCGGTGGATGAGGTTCTGAAACAGCTTCAACCCTTGAGCGCCGATAGCCTCGTCTTCGTAGAACAGGACGACGTTGAGCTTGAGGGTGCGGAAGCTAGGAGGCCGGTTTGTCGGTGGCGCAGGGCAGTAAGTTGTCATGGGCACAACAATAGAGGTTGCGCATCCGCGTGAACATTGGGGCTTCCCTGAACGTGAATAAACGTCCTCCCGGAGCCGCATAGGCGAAACGCTTATGCGGTCGCGAACAGTTCGGCAGCAGCGCGGGCCGATCCTCGGAACGGTTGCGCTTCTTAGCGCCCGGCCTGCGACTCGACCCAGCGGACCGCATAGTGGGTGAGCTCGGGGCTGGTTGCCAGCTTGAGCTTGGCCTTGATGTTCACCCGGTGGACTTCGACGGTCTTCACGCTGAGATGGAGCTGGCCAGCGATCTCCTTGGTGCTCCGGCCGCGGCCAATGAGCTGGAACACCTCGAACTCGCGATCCGAGAGGGTGCCGACCGAGCCAGCAGCCTCAGTGCCGCGCCGCCCGGTAAAGGCGTCCATGATGCGGGCGGACATCTTTTCGCTGACAAAGACCTTGCCCTCCAGCACGGCGCGGATGGCTTCCATGATGCGCTTGCCACCCTCCTGCTTCATCACATAGCCGCGGGCGCCGGCCCGCAGCACGCGCTCGGCGTAGAGTGATTCGTCATGCATGGAGATGATGAGCATCGCCAGACCGGGTGCGAGCGCTTGAATGTCCTTGATGGTTTCCAGACCGCTCTTGCCGGGCAGGGAGATGTCCATGAGCACGAGATCGGGGCTGAGGGATTCGACGGACAGCATCGCCTCGCGCGCATCGGCGGCCTGGCCGCAGACGGTGAGGTCGGCCTGGGCGGTGATGAGCGCGGCGAGGCCGTCCCGCATCATCGGATGGTCGTCCACGATGAGGATCTGTTTCCGGGCGGACTTCCGGGCGGGGGTGGCGGCCTTCTTCGCGTTGGTTTTCATTCGACAGCCGGTTTCGGTTTCTCCGGCGGGGGCTGATGCACCGAGCAGGCAACGGTGGTGCCGCCGGTCTCGCCGCGCTGCACGATGATGGAGCCGCCGATCACACCAGCGCGGTAATTCATGATGCGCAGGCCCGCGCCCGTGCGCGGCGGCGTGGCCGGGATGCCGCAGCCGTCGTCCTTCACGGCGAGGAAGACCCGCTCGTCGCTGGTGGCCAGGCCGATCTCAATGTTCCGTGCCTTGCCATGCTTCAGCGCGTTCCCCACCGCCTCCTGCGCGATGCGGTAGAGGTGGGTGGCAATGACATTGTCGTGGACCTGCACGGGATGCTCGCAACGGAAAACGCAGTTCATCCGGAACATCTTTGTCGTGGCGTGCGCCAGCTCCTGCAGCGCGGACATGAGGCCCTCCGACTCCAGCACCACAGGGCACAGGCCATGCGCGAGCATCCGTGTCTGGGCGATGGTCTCGCGGACATGCGCGGCAATCTGCCCGGCCTGGACGGAATGGGGCTTCGATTTGCGCGCCAGCGACTGCTCGAGCACCTGACTCATGAGTTCGATGCCCGCAAGCTGCTGGCAAATGCCGTCGTGCAAGTCCTGGCCGATGCGCCGCTGCTCCTGCTCGCTGATGTTGAGCACTTCCTGCTCCATCCGGCGCAGCGCCACCTCGGCGGCGGCCAGCCGGCGATCACGGTCGAGCTGGGCCAGCGCCCGCTGCACGATGGTGGGGACGAGTTCCAAAAACTGGGCGTCCTTGACGACGTAGTCGAGTGCGCCGCGTTTCATCATGTCCACGGCCACCCGCTCGTCGCCCTGGCCGGTGATGACGATGAAGGGGACCGAACGCTGTAGCGCCGCCAACTGCGTGATGATTTCTTTGCCCCCCGTGTCCTGCAGCTTGAGGTCGAGCAGCAGGAGATCGGGCCGGTGCTGCTTCAGCCAGAGAATGGCGTCCGAGCCGGAACCCGCGGAAGCGGTGGAGTGGCCGGCGCGCTTGAGCGAACGCTCGATGAGCCGGGCCAGCCCGAGGTCGTCATCCACCACGAAGATGGTGGTGGCGGGCGGTTTGGGCAGACGCTCAGGCACGCGAAATTCTTAACCACCCTGGTTTGGATTTGGTAGCACTTACTCTCCCTCGCCCGGGTGGCCATGACATGCGCGGGTCCGGGGCGGAAGATTTCAGCCCGCTGGGCGGTCCTCCAAGCTTGGGCCAGCAACGGCCAATTTCGGTGGAGCCCCTCCCGCAGGCGTGAGCGACTCTGCTTGCAGAGACGCTCCGGAAGACAGGGGGCGCACCAGAACAGATCATGAAACCAACCGGAAGGAGCCACCTATGAATGCCACGGAAGTAAATACTGACAAGCTGGTCACCGATCTCAAACGCATCGTCACCGACTCGGAGGAGTTGCTGCACGACTCGAAGGACGTCGCGGGCGCGAAAGCCCACGAAATGCGCGCACGCCTGACCGAAGCGATGGAGTCGGCCAAACGTGCCTGCCAGCGCCTGGAGGCAAAAGCCGTCGAAGGTGCGAAGGCCGCTGACCGGACCATCCGCGAACATCCGTATCAATCCATCGGCGTCGCGTTTGGCCTGGGCCTGCTCATCGGCGTGCTCGTCACCAGAAAGTGAGCGCGCATGAGCGAAGACACTGAAACCAAGCCGGGCGTCTGGACCTCGCTCAAGCGCGGTCTGGATGCCCTCCTCGCGACCACCCACAACCGCGTCGAGCTCTTCGCCGTCGAACTGCAGGAGGAGAAGTGCCGGCTGGTGGAGGCCATCATGTGCGCTGCTGCCGTGGTCTCCTTCGGTCTCATGGCCCTCTCTTTGGTGACGATCACCGTCATCGTGCTCTGCTGGGAGAAGGGGCTGGTGCCGGCGCTTGCCGGACTGAGCGTCCTGTATCTCCTCGGCACCGCGCTCGCCTGGCGGGCCTTGCAGACGCGGCTGAAGGCGAGAAGTGCCTTTGCCAGCACGCTCGACGAACTCAAGAAAGACCGCTCATGTTTGGAAACCGAGAACTAGCCGGATGCCAGGCGCGGAAAGCCGCCTTGCTCCGTGAAAGCGAAGCCAACCGCCGGGCACTCGCCCAGGTGGGGCAGAACCTTCAGCCGGTCGTCGTCTGGGTGGATCTGGGTGTCGCCATTGCCCGCAAGGCGCGGACGGCGTTCAGCGCGCTGGCCCCGCTGCTGTCGCTGTGGGGTTCGCGGAACGCAGAATCCTCCGGCTTCTTCGGCAAGCTCACCGGGGCCATTTCCTGCGGGCGTTCGCTTGCCGCCCTCTGGAAGAACTGGCGTTAGGGCTCCGGTCTTCGCCGTCACGAAGCCGGTGGCACCGGCCTCCGACCGAACGTGCCGAAAGCTTCCACGCTTGCCGGGTCTGGCAAACGACAGCTTAGCACGGATGCGCCCCAGCAACACATCACGGGTGGCTTCGCGCAGGGGAAGTCAGCGTGCCGGCTCCTTGCAGCACTTCGGCTTCCAGAATTTCGCCCAGCGTCGGTCTGTGCTGCCCCTATCAGGTGAGCAACCACCGAACGTCAGCTTCACCCACGTCAGCCGCTCTGCGACTTCCACGTCAGCCGCAGCGGAGATAACTCCCGGTCGCAGCTCTCGGCGCAGGCGAGCTTCTGAGGCACTTCCCGGCAACGATGGCGCTCAGTTCGGAAAGATCGCCGCCAGCGAATTGACCCCGAGCGACGTGTAGATCTGCGTGGCCTGCTGATCCAGGCCATTGGAGGTCAACTGCTGCACGCTGCCGTCGGAGAGCACCGTGTTGCCCGCCTGGTCGTGATGGCCGAACTGCCCGGAGGTGCCCGTGCCCACCACCCAATACAGCTTGCCTGGCACCGGGATGGGGAACGTCGTGCTGAGCGCACCCCGCGCGCTGACCGCCATGTTCGGATTGAGGCCCGCGCTGAAGTTGCGGTCCGCGGACAGGGAGGTGTTCGGCTGCTTGTCATCCGCCTCGACACTCACAATATAGGACGTGGCGCTGTCCTTCCCCTGCGCCGCGTAATAGGGCGCGGCGGCGGCGATCGTTGTGTCATCGCCCGGGGCCGGCACCTGATAGCCGGTGCCGGCCGTGGTGGTGAAATCAGCGCGCAGGTTGTTGAGCTTCAGCCGGTCGCCGGGGCACATGAGGATCTTCGCGCTCCCCAGTTCATTGGACATCGTGAGCATGTGCGCCCAGACCCGCTGGTTCGCCGCGGTCGGTGTGTTCGGCAGATTGGCGGCGGGGATGACCGTGGCCGGGATGTTGTAGGTCTGGACCTTGTAGGGAAAGCGGTCCTCGTTGTCGTGGGCGAACACCCGGAACGAGAGGCCGATCTGTTTCAGGTTGCTCGCACATTTGATGCGGGCGGCCTTGGCCTTCGCCTTGGCCAGCGCGGGCAGAAGCATTCCGGCCAATATCGCGATGATCGCGATGACGACAAGCAGTTCGATGAGGGTGAAGGCTCCGGTGCGGCGATGGATCAGGCGCATGGTCGGTTTGCTGGTATTCAGCCCGATCCAAAAATGCCGCCAAGGCATGGCGGCGCTTCAAGAGCGGCGCTGAGGTGGTGCTATGAACGCATGGCAGCACAATGCTGCCGGGCACGCAACCCTCTTTTGCTGCTCCTATCCGTGCGGTTGTGCCACGCCGGGCACGGCTCAGCCTTCCTTCACACACTCCAGACAGACCAGCGGTCCCTGCCGCAGCAATTCCGTCCAGTATCCCTCCGCAAAGGCGGCTTCCCCTGTCGGTGACACTCGCAGCGAGTGCCAACGCACCGCGCTAAACCCAGCCTCGCGGCAGGCCTGCTCGTGGGTGGCCACGCTGAGATGGTAATTCTCAATCTCGATGGGGCCGTCCTCGAGATGGATGAGCCAGTGAAACGGTGCGCCCTCCCGCCACTCGCCGGGCACGCGGGTCTCAAAGCCATACTGGCGGAACGACGGCGCGGCGGGGAAATGAAAGGCCGGGTTGCTGTTCATTGTGACAAACCGGCCGCCCGGCTTCAAACTGCAGGCGATGCCACGCAGCATCGCGGCCAGTTCCTCGCGGCTCGTCGCGTAATTGAGCAGATAGGCCGCGACGACGAGATCGTGCTCCTCGCCGAGCGCCAGCTTCCGCCCGTCGCCCACCAGGTAGCGGATTCCCTGCGCCAGTTCCGCCTCCCGCTGCTGCGCCAGGGCGATCATCTTTTCGGAAAGATCCACCCCCGTGACCCTGGCCGCGCCCTGCGCCCGCAGGATGCGCGAGTAAAACCCTTCGCCACACGCCAAATCGAGCACCGTGCGGCCGGCGAGTTCACCGATCACCCCGAGCAGCGTGAAGGCCTCCACATGCGCGCGCCACGGCTGAAGTTTCGCGCGCCGGTATTGGTCCGCGATGAAATCGTAGTTCGTGCCCATGTCATTTCCTCACACCACTGCGACAGGAATGCAAGCGCGGGACGCACGCAGGCACCCGGACCAAGCGAAGGCGGTGCGCTGACCACCCCTCCTTGGAGGAGAGGGCAGGGGAAAGAGAGCGCTGCGTCGTGTGGTGTGAACGCAGCACCATTTGAGCCTTGATTCCGAACCGGGCCTATCGCCTGCCTTCCGCCCCCAACCGCTGTGACCCTACTGCCAGTTCATCAATCCACAGCGTCTGCGCGTGGGGCAGCAGGCCAGGGCCGAAATACGGCAGCAGCAGGAACTGGTTGAACTTCATCTTGGGGAAATCCGTGGAGCGCAGGACCACGTTGGTCCGGTCCACCACCAGCTTGCCGTCAAACCACGCGCGCACAATGCCATCGGTGTTCGGCCGGTCCGTCTTCAGGTCGAGCGTGTTGAGCTGAAACATCGCCTCGATGCAGTGCCACTGGTCGTCGGTGAAAAGCACCTCCGCGCTGTCGAATGTCTGGCCATTGAAGCCGCCGCGCAGCGGGCCTTGCGTGAGGCCGTGCGGCTGGTCCTTGTTCTGGATGTCCTGCGCTGCCAGGCGCAGCCGGCCCTCCCACGGCTCGACATAGACGGTGAGATGGCTGCCCGCCGGCCCGTGATACGCGGGATTTGCCGTGGTCATGAACTGGATCAAGTGCGGGTGATAGCCGCGCCCGGTCCAGCCCCAGCCCTTGGACAGCTTCATGTGGAAGCGCAGATGAACCGTCTCCGTCGGCTCGAACAGCCGGCGCATCCCGTGTGAGTTGGCCGGCGACGTGCCTTTGTCTTCCCAGCGGAACTCAAGGCACCCAGCCCCCGTGTGGGCGTCCTTGGCCGCGATGGTGAATTTGTCCCCGTCATACCAGCCGCGCTGAAGCAGCCGGGCATCCTCGAAGGATTCGCTGAAGAAGGCGGACGTGGAAGGCTTGGGTGATTCAGCAGCGGTGGCTGCGGCAAGAGCTTGGTCGTCTGGCAAAAGCGATATGGCGATGCAGAATAGCACGGCAGCCAAACGGGTTCTCATGCCAGGGAAGTTACGTTTTGGCCGCCGGAGGGCACAAGCATGTGCTTGATGGACGTGGGACCGGAGCCACCTCGCGTAGCGGGGTGATGATTTCCGGTGACATGATTACCAGTCGCGTAGCGACGCACCGATGGTAGCCGTGGGTTTCAACCCACGGAAGGTGCGGTGCATTGCGGGCGTCGCGTAGCGACGCTGGAACCGGGTATATTCCAAACCGGTTCGTATCCTCCACGTTCAAGCGTCGCTACGCGACGCATCCTTTTCGTGCGAGGTCCGTGGGTTGAAACCCACGGCTACCATCGGGTCGCCGCTGCGCGACTTGGCACCGGAACACACGACTGTTGAATCGGCGAATGGCCCTCACCCCGTGTGCTCCGCATCAAACAAATAGCGTTCATCATAGGTGATGTCGTGCCGGTCGCGGAACGCGCGATACTCCTCCTCGAAGGACTTCACGTTATGGTGGTCGCGCTGTTTCACGATGTAGGTTTCGATTTCTGGAATCTGGGACCGGCTCACCGTGAATGCCGCATACCCATCCTGCCAGCCGAAGCCGGCGGCCTCGGGAAAGTTCTCCTTCATCCATTTCGACGAGCCGCCCTTGAGCAGTTGGACGGCCTTGCTCACGGCGATGAAGGGCGGGATGCCGATCAGGAGGTGGACATGGTTCTCGATGCCACCGAATCGCACAGGTTTGAAATCGTTGTCCTTTGCAATCCCACCGAGGTAAGCCCACACGCGCTGCTCGATGTCCTGGCGAATCCATGGCTCCCGGTTCTTCGTGCTGAAAACGATGTGGTAGTGGAGCGAGGTGAAGGTGTTGGCCATGCAAAAAGGGTGATGAATTTCGTGCCGCGGACAAGTGAAAAGCAACGAATCTTGGACAAGCGTTATGGCAAACGAGGATGTTCCGTATGGCAGGCAATGTTGCACCCGTTTCTTCGCATAGCGAGGAGGTGATGGTAGCCGCGGGTTTCAACCCACGGACCGGCATCCGAACGTAAGCGCGTCGCGTAGCGACGCTTGAACGCGTCTAATACGAACCGATTCGCGGATGCACGGTTCAAGCGTCGCTACGCGACGCCCATAACCCACCGCATCTACCGTGGGTTGAAACCCACGGCTACCATCGGGTCGTCGCTACGCGACTTGTCCTCCTCAAAGCACTCGTCTGGTGATACGCTGAGAAAGCCTCTGACAGACGAACAGCACAAAGAGTGTTGCCAGCATCCAGATGCCAACATTGATCAACGCCAGCAATGGATATACGCGGTGGTGGCCATCGAAAAGGCTTCCAACAGTATCTGGACCATACCGTTCAGGATTGAAATCACACGGTCTGGCCACATATGCCAACGGATAACCACGCCAAGTATCGAATGGGCCTGACCAACGGTATATAAGACTGCTCAACGCGGTCAGGGCAACACCTGCACCAATGGCGATTAACAGCTTCTTCATCTGATGCGCGTCATTTCTTCCCCGCCGGCACCGCTCCTGCCATGAAATACGCAAACAAGTCCTTCACTTGCTGCTCGGTCATCGCGTCCAGCAGGCCCTCGGGCATGAGTGAAGTGTGGCTGGCCTGCATGTCCTTGATCACGGTGCGGGGCAGGACGGTCTTGTTGCCGGTGGTGTCGAGGAGGGTCACTGAGGTTTTGGACAGCTCCGTCACGAGTCCGGTCAGCGTCTGAGCGTCGGTCGTCGTGATGTTGAAGGCGATGTATTCCTCCCGGATGGCCAGGCTGGGGTCCACGATGGCGGGAAGGATGAAGTCGAGGTTGTCGCGCTCGTAACCAGTCAGTTCGGGGCCGATTTTGCCGCCCTCCTTGTTGAGTGTATGGCAGACGGCGCAGACGAGCTTGAAGACTTCACGCCCCGCCTTCTCATCTCCCTTGCCGCTGGCGAGCAGCTTTTTCACCTTGGCGATCTGCGCCTCCTTTTCCTCGCTGCTCTTGGTGAGCCGGCCCCAGTGCTTCTTGATGAGCGCGTCACTCGCGGCGTCCTTGAACGCGGTGATGGCGAGCAGGTTCGCGATGGAGATCTGTTCCTTCTTGAGCTGCCCCTCGTCCACGGCGGCGAGGAGGCGGCGCGACCAGTCGGGCCGGCTGGCGAGCG
>CAZOCL010000188.1:0-11250 GCA_964578245.1 uncultured Klebsiella sp.
AGGCGACATCCTGGCCGGTGGCGAGATAGAGCGCGGCGAGGCCGTTGGCATAATGCCCCTGCACCCCGATCGCCCCGCTCATCATCGCGCCGGTGCCGGCCATGCGGAGGAACTGCTCCATCCGCTTTGGGGTGGAGTGCAGCCGCCGCTCGACGAGCGCGGCGGGCAGGCGGACCTCGGCGGCGACCTTCTTCCCGCGCACGGAGGCAAACGACAGCGCGCACGCCTTCTTGTCGCCGGAGAAGTTCGCCTCCACGAAGGAATACTCCGGCTGCACGGGGGCATGCTCGCGGATGTGGGTGCAGACGGCGTCGGTGGCGATGGTGGCCATGTTCTGGCCGGCGGCGGCGTCGGTGAAGTATTCAAGCTGGATGAAGACGTGATTGCCCTCGACGGTCACCCGCACGTCGGAGAGGCGACCGTGCTGCGTGGTGGCCTCGGCAGCCGCCCGCAGCGCTTCCGTCTCCTGCGTGATCCAGAGCACAAACTCGCCCGCCTCCGCGAGGGAGCGGAAGGCGTAGCCAGGCGCGCGGACGACGCCCTCGTTCAGCAGCGCCGCGGAACAACCGCCCACCTCGGTGATGATGCGCGCACCCCGGTCGTAGCTCGCGACCACCGCCGCCTCGGTTGTCGCCAGCGGGATATGGAAATCGCCCCGTGCGAATGTCCCGTTGACCCGCAATGGTCCGACGATGCCCACCGGGACCTTCACGGTGCCGATGAAGTTCTCGATGTTGCGGGTGAACGCGTCGAGTCCTGCGAGCGCGGCGGGATCAGCGATCCTTCCGCGCACCGAATCCGGCTGTTTCAACGCTTTCCAGCGCGCGTCCACCCGCTCGGCGGTCAGTGCCGTGCCGCCGGGAAGGCGGGCGGGCAAAGCCTCGGTTCTGGGGCGAAGGCGTTCGCGCAGTTCTGAGGTGGAGCGTGAGCCGGCGCGGCGCTGGACGAACTCGCGGACTTTCTGACTGGTGGTAGGCATATCAGGCCTTGGCGAGGTTGGGTTGCATGCGTGCGAGGATAGACTGGGGCGGACGCCTGACAAGCCCTCCGGACGGTGGTTGCAGCCGGACATGGCGAGCAGGATGAAGCGTCATGGTGTCAGGGTGAAGGCAGGGACACGCTGTCGGACTGCGAATGGCGCACCACCCCTGCGTTGGCCTGTCATCTGAACTTGGTCGCCCTCCCTTCGGCCCGCGAGACTGCAGCCACCATGGGTCAAGTCGGCCATGCGCTAACGTGGGACCAACACGACTCAAGCCAAGCTCGATAGGCCGTAGGATTACCCTGCTCCTTCACGGCAGCTTGCGAGCCCAATGCCTTTGTCCGGCCACAGGTGGAGTTGCCGGCTCAGTCCCACTTGCCCGGCAATGCGCTCCACCATTTTCAGCTGAGCCACCGCATAGGCTTGCCAGGCTTCCCGAGTGGCAAACACGGCGGTGTTCAACTTCACGCCGAGTGACTGCGCGTGCGCCTTGATCCGTTCAACATTGTCGGCCCGCATGTTGATCGGTTCATGAAACACCGTCACCGGGTTGAGCTGCTTGATGCGGTGAGCGTGGCTCGCAAATCCACCTCGTCCACCTCAGGCGATGTCGGTGCCAAGGCCACGGTAACCGAGATGCCCGCCTCGGCGGCCGCCTGAAGGATCTCCAAGCGTTTGCGGGGAGCGGGAGCCTTCGGTTCGTAAATGCGCGCCAAGTGGTTGTTGAGCGTGGGCAGGCTCATGCCGAACAGCAGCCGCTTGCCCAACGATTGGAACAGGTGAAAGTCACGTTTGGCCAGCGGGCCCGCGTCAATATCCTCACGTTCAGGGTCGAATGATCGCGGATCAGTTCCAAGGAACGTAGCCCGCGTCGGCATGCACCTGCGTCTCCTGCCCGTGCAGCAGTTCCGCCGTCTTCGTGATGTCGGCCACATTCGCCGCCGTGACCACCACGGTATGCACCAGCTTGCTATTCCGGTCTACGCCGATGTGCGCTTTCATCCCGAAATGCCATCGGTTGCCCTTCTTGGCCTGGTGCATTTCCGGGTCGCGTTCCTTTTCCTTGTTCTTGGTGGAGGGCGGCGCGGCGATCAGCGTGGCGTCCACCAGCGTGCCCTCACGCAGCAGCAGGCCGCGCGCGGCAAGGTCGGCGTTGATGGCGGCGAAGAGGCCCTGGCACAGGGCGTGCGTTTCGAGCAGATGGCGGAGGTTCAGGAGCGTGGTGGCGTCGGGCACGCCTTCCGCTGCCAGATCAACGCGGGCAAAGCTGCGCAGGGCTTGGCTATCGTAGAGGGCGTCTTCAAGGGCTTCGTCGGCCAAGGCATACCATTGCTGGAGGAAATAGACCCGCAGCATCCGCTCCAGTCCGAGGGGGCGGCGACCGCGCTCACCCTTGGGATAGTGCGGTTCGATGACGGCCAGCAGCTTGGCCCAGGGGATGACTTCCTCCATGCGGGCGAGGAACTTTTCGCGCCCCGGGGGTCTTCTTTTTGGCGGCAAACTCGACCTGGGCAAAGCTGATTTGGTGGATCATGCCATGCAGGTTAGAGAACGCCTGCCTTCACATACGTTATGCATACGTTTTCAACTGTTACGATAAGAATAAAACGTGCAAATCACCTCTGTTAATTAGGGCTCCATGGGAAGGGGAGCGGGTGAAGGGAATCGAACCCTCGTAACTAGTTTGGAAGACTAGCGCTCTACCATTGAGCTACACCCGCAGAACGCCGCCACTCTACCGAGCGGACTTGCCCTGTCAATTCATCGGCGGCTAACCTTCGCCCCAATGAAAGCGCTTCTGGTCGTCGGCGGCCGTGTGATTGACCCCGCCAACAAGCTCGACACCCACGCCGATGTCCTCGTGCTCGATGGGCAAATCGCCGTCGTCGGCCCGGACGCCCGGCAGCGCATCCCCGCCGGCGTCGTCACCGAGGAGCTCGACGCGCGCGGCAAGGTGGTCTGCCCCGGCCTCATTGACTTGCACGTCCACCTGCGCGAGCCGGGCCAGTCCGCCAAGGAAACGCTTGCCACCGGCACCAAGGCCGCTGCGCGCGGCGGCTTCACGAGCATCGTATGCATGCCCAACACCTCGCCCTCCATTGACAACGCCGGTCAGGTCGCGCTCGTCCGCGAGAAGGCCGCGCGCGATGCCCTGGTGAACGTCTATGTCACCGGCGCCATCACCAAGGGCATCGCCGGTGAGGAACTCGCACCCATTGGCTCGCTCAAGGGCGCGGGCGTCGTGGCCATCACCGATGACGGCCATTGCGTGCAGAACAACGAACTCATGCGCCGAGCCCTCGAATACGCGAAGATGTTCGACCTGCCCATCATGGACCACTGCCAGGACTACGCCCTCGTCAGCGATGGCGTGATGCACGAGGGCTACTGGAGCACCGTCCTGGGCCTGCGCGGCTGGCCGGCGGCGGGCGAGGATGCCATCGTCGCCCGGAACATCCTGCTCGCCGAACTCACCGGCGCGCACGTCCACTGCCAGCATCTCGGCACCGCCGGCAGCGTGCGCCTCCTCCGCGAGGCGAAGCAGCGCGGCGTGCCCATCTCCGGCGAGGCCTGCTGCCACCACTTCACGCTCACGGACGCCGCGATCGCCGGCAGCGAGAAATTCTGGGCCGCCGACGGCAAGCAGATTTACGGCTACCAGGATGGCGGTTACGCCCGCCCCGCCTGGCCCACCTATGACACGAACTTCAAGATGAACCCGCCCCTGCGCTCCGCCGCCGACCGCGAGGCCATCCTCGCCGCCCTGACCGACGGCACCCTGGAAGTCCTCGCCAGCGACCACGCGCCGCACTGCGACTACGAGAAGGAAGTCGAGTTCGACTACGCCCCCTTCGGCATCACCGGCCTGGAGAACGAACTCGCCCTCTCCCTCATGCAGCTCTACCACGCGCAGCGCCTGAGCCTCGCCGCCGTCATCGAGAAATACACCGTCGCCCCCGCCAAGCTCCTGCGCCTCAAGAAAGGCACCCTCAGCCCCGGTGCGGACGCCGACATCACCATCTTCGATCCCGACCGCGAATGGGTCTTCGAGCGGAAGGACACCGCCAGCAAATCCCAGAACAACCCCTTCTACGGCTGGACCCTCAAAGGCCGCAACGCCGCCACCGTGGTCGGTGGAAAAATCGCCTGGCGGGAATAGGCTCGACTCCCCTGCCCCCGTGCCGGCGGCTTGCAACCGTCGCCCGTGAGCCACAGCAGATCGACCCCGCCCCTGCGTCCCCCGTAGCCCGACACTCCCATGTCGAGTCCCGAGCCCGCGCCCCCATTGGCTTCGTTCGGTAATTTCCTTCCCTCCCTCCGCGCATCTCCCCCTCTCCGCCTCGACCGGGGAGGGTCGGGATGAGGTATCGAACACGCCATTCAAATTGGCTTCGTTTCGCAAAATCCCAGTCCACTTCACCCATCTCCCCATCTCGCGTTTCATACCGATCCCCTTCAAAGAAAAAGACTTGCTACACCCCAGGCAAATCCTCATCCCGGTCCCAAATGGCTTCGTTTCGCAAAATACTCTGCCCTCGCCCCCATGCCAGCGGCGCTCCGCCGCCGCCCGGGAGCCGCAGCAGACCGACCCTTGTCCCTGCGTCCGACCGAGCACGACATTCCAATGTCGGATTCTGCCCCCGCACCTCATTGGCTTCGTTTCGTAGTTTTCCGGACTTGGCCCTTCCGGCTGTCGGTCCCTCCCACATTCGTGTTCATTAGTGTCCATTGGTGGTTCACCCTCGCTTCGCATCTGTCGCGGGCACACTCCGACCGTCCCATCGATCCTGGCGCCCCAACCCCAATCCGCAATGGCGCGACGCAAATTAACTGTGCGAGATCAGCACCACCTCGCCGAACGACTCCCGCTCCGCCGGAAGTTCACCGAGCGCGAGTCGTGGCCCATGCTCAAGGTTTGCCTCACTTCGGAGGCAGCTTCTTGATCGCCCGGTCGAAGTCCGACTCGAACAGACGGTCCTGCACGATGCGGTATTTCTCAAACTCGCTTTCTGCGTGGGCTTGCGCGATTTCGGCCGTGACCTTGCCGGCATCCTGCAAAATCTCCCGGTCCGTCGCGGCGATGAAGCGGTTGAGGCGGGTTTCCCAGTCCTGCATGGTCATGGGGATCTGCCTCAGCGCCATGTCTTCGGCCACGTCGAGGTAGGCGGAGACGAGGCGCTGCAGTTGCGCCATTTCGTTCTCCGTGAGGTAGTTTTTCGCCACGCCGACATCAAACTTCTGGATTTTGCCTTGGGGCGCGTCCTTCCAGGTTGTCAGCCCCATGCGGTCTTTGGTGGCATCGGCGCGGGAGAGGATGACTTCCGCCGCCGTCTGGCCGTGAATGGCCCAGTGGAGCTTGTTTTGCACCGATGCGAAGAAGCGCTGCGTGGCGGCGGCGGTAACATCGTAATCGATGGAAGTCGCGTAAATGTCGGTGATTTTCTGGTAGAACTTCCGCTCGCTCAGACGGATTTCTCGGATGCGCTGGAGTTGCTCCTCGAAGTATTTCTTGCCGAGGATGGAGCCATCGCTTTTCAGGCGCTCGTCATCCATTGCAAAGCCCTTGATGGTGAACTGCTCGATGATGGTGGTGGCCCACTTGCGGAACTGCACGGCGCGCTCCGAGTTCACCTTGTAGCCGACGGCGATGATGGCGGAGAGGTTGTAGTGCCCGGTGTCGTAGGTCTTGCCGTCAGCGGCAGTTGTTCGAAAATTTCGAATAACTGCCTCCTCCTGCAATTCGTGGTCGGCAAAGACATTCTTGAGATGGTAGTTGATGGTGTGCGTCTCCACATCGTAAAGCAGCCCCATCATCTTCTGGGTGAGCCAGACATTCTCGTCGGCGTAAACGGCTTCGACGCCACCTTGGCCGCTGGCCGCCACAAAGGTAAGGTATTCCGCCGCCGAAGAGCGAACCAGGGAGACTGCGGGGGTCTTTTTGGAGCGCCCGCTGGGGCCGGATTTGCTTTTGCTCATGGGTTCATCCTCCTCGCAAATCGAACTGGGAAGTAACGCCTAATAATTCCCAGCACCCCCCCTCGGGAATATTCGCGCGACACGTCGGTGAGCCCGAGCGCCAGATCTCGGCTTCGAAGCCGAGATTGGCGTAAGAGGAGGTTTCTTTTGCGATTCGTGCCATGCGTTGAAATGTCCTTACCCCAATGGATTACGTAGGGAACTTGGGAGTTGAGCCCCCGCTTGGCAAGCCGGAATGCGGGCGGAGTGAGGCTGTGTCCCGCTCGGCGCGGGATCGCCCGTGCCCGGCTGTCCCTACCAGTGCCCCTCTCACAAAATCGCCTAGCGGACCGCCCCTCCGTCGGCTATCCTTTTCCCGTTCCCGATCCAACAAACTCAACCGCCCATGAAAAAGTTAGCCCTGTTGCTCGCCGCCACCTTCGCCACTCTCACGCTCACCGCCGCTGAGGGCGAGTGGCTCACCGACCTCGCCAAAGCCCAGGAAAAGGCCAAGGCCGAGAAGAAGCTCGTGCTCATTGACTTCACCGGTTCCGACTGGTGCCCGCCGTGCAAGAACTTGCACAAAACGGTGCTCGTCTCCCCGGAGTTCACGCAATTCGCCAAGGACAGCCTCGTCCTGGTCGAGATCGACTTCCCGAACAGCAAGCCACAGTCCGCCGAACTCAAGGCCGCCAACAAGGAACTGGCCAAGAAATTCGGCATCACCGGCTACCCGACCGTCGTCGTCCTCGACGGGAGCGGAAAGGAAGTCTTCAAAAAGGTGGGTTACGGTGGCACGCCCGCGAAGGAATATGTAGCGGACTTGGCCAAGCTGAAGAAGTAGGGTGCCTGACGCTTTCCACTAGACGGCGCGGCCTTCGGGTCGCGCCGTTTTTTGCGACCGGTGACTTTCGTCTGGCGGTCCTGGTGGATGCGTCTGTCCCCAGTGCACCGGGTGGACGTCCGCCTGGTGAAGCGGCGCGCTAGGGACAGGCGCGCCTTACCCACCTCCGCTACACCGTCAGGATTTCTTTTTCCTTCGCCAGGAGATGGGCATCGAGCTTGGCGATGTATTGATCCGTCAGCTTCTGCACTTCTTTCTCGGCGGTCTCCACCTCGTCCTCCGAGACGCCGCCGTTCTTCCCTTCCTTCTTGAGCGCCTCCAGCGCATCACGGCGGATCTGCCGGATGGCGATCTTGCCATTCTCGTTCATCGCCTTGACGGCCTTCACGAACTTCTGCCGCTGCTCGGTGCTGAGGTCCGGCAGCACGATGCGGATGAACTTGCCCTGCACGGCCGGGTTCAGCCCCAGGTTGGCCTTCTGGATGGCCTTCTCGATGGGACCGACGCTGCCGGCGTCCCACGGCTGGATCATCAGCATGCGCGACTCAGGCACGGAGATGTTCGCCAGCTCACGGATCCGCATCATGGAGCCATAGACCTCCGCCTGGATGTTCTCCACGAGCGCCGGCGAGGCCTTGCCCGTGCGCACGCCGGAGAACTCATGCTCCACGTGCTGCTCGCTCTTGATCATCTTCTCTTCCGCGTCCAACAAAACATCGTCGAGTGCCATGCGGGAAGGCTAGGGTTCAATGCCCAAACTTCAAAGTTCAAAGTTGCGGAGCACGGGTGGCCTGCTTGCTTTGCGCGCGCAACCACCGAAACGGCACGACTGGAGCCATGTAGCGCCGGCCTCCGGCCGGCCGTGCCGCAAGCGTCCGCGCTTGCCCGGGCCGACCAACCAACGGCGCTCGCCCGAAATCTCCCTCCGCCACCCTTCCCAAGTGAACCCATTCTCGACTTCCCCCGTCCAAGCGTGCGTTGATAATCAGGTCCCGACACGCATGATGCCAAAACTGACCCTGGCCGCCGCCCTGTGCCTGGCGCTGTCCGCCACTCACGCCGCCGCTGCCCCCGCGCCGCCCACGCCCGATGGCGTGGCCTTCTTCGAGCAAAAAATCCGGCCCGTGCTCATCGAGGCGTGTTACGAATGCCACTCCGCCGCCGCCAAGGCGAAGGGCAAGCTCAAGGGTGGCCTGTTCCTCGACACCCGCGCCGCGCTCCTCACCGGCGGCGATGAAGGCCCGGCCCTGGTGGCCGGCAAGCCGGACGACAGCCTGCTCATCAAGGCGCTGCGCTGGTCCCGCGAGGACCTGCACATGCCGCCGAAAAAGAAGCTGCCGCCCGAGGTCATCGCGGACTTCGAGAAATGGGTGGCCATGGGCGCACCCGACCCACGCACCGGCGAAGTGGCCAAGGCCCGCCGCGAGATCAGCATCAACCAGGGCCGCGACTACTGGGCCTTCCGCCCGCTCAAGCCCGTGGCTGTTCCAACCGTGAAGAACACTGCCTGGGCGAAGACGCCGATTGACCGTTTCATCCTCGCCAAGCAAGAAGCTGCGAAGCTCACCCCCAGTCAGCCGATCCCCCGTGAGCAGTTGCTCCGGCGCGTGACCTTCGATCTCACCGGTCTGCCGCCCACGCCCGAGGAAACCGCCGCTTTCCTCGCCGACACTTCATCCGGCGCTTTGAGTGCCGTCGTGAACAAACTGCTGGCGCGCCCCGCTTACGGCGAGCGCTGGGGCCGCCACTGGCTGGACGTCGTGCGCTATGCCGAGAGCAATGGCTACGAATTCGATGGTTTCCGTCCTGGTGCCTACCAATACCGTGACTGGGTCATCCGCGCGCTGAACGACGACATGCCTTACGACCGGTTCGTGCGCTGGCAGCTCGCCGGGGACAAGCTCCAGCCGGACACGGTGGACGGGGCGAGTGCCACGGGCTTCCTGGTCGCCGGGCCGTATCCCGGCCAGATCACCGCCAAGACCGTCGAACGCATTCGCTACGACCAGCTCGACGACATGGTTTCCACCATCGGCAGCGGCTTCCTCGGCCTGACCTTCGGCTGCGTGCGCTGCCACGATCACAAATACGACCCGATTCCCCAGGCCGACTATTACGGCATCGCCGCCGCCCTCGCGCGCACCGTGCATGGCGACCTGAAGATTGACCGCGTCCATGCGGAAACGCAGCGCAAGCTCGCGGCCCACAAGCAGGCGGGTGAACCCTTGCTCGCCGCGCTCAAGACATTTGAGACCGATCAGTTCCCGGCGCGCTTCGCTCAATGGCTTGAAACCGAACCCGCGAAGCAGACCAACGCCGCCCCGTGGCAGATGTGTGAGGTGATGTCCGCCGAGGGCCAGAGCGCCCTGCTCGAAATCGCTCCGGGCGGAGTCGTGCGTTACGTGGCTAACAAGGCCAAGGACGACACCTACACCATCAAGGTCACGACGTATCAACGCGGCGTCCGGGCCTTTCGCCTCGACGCCCTCTCCGACACAAACTTGCCCGCGAAGGGCCCGGGCCTGTCCGACAACGGCAACTTCGTGCTGGGCGATATAAAGATCATCGCGCGCCCGTTGGACGCGAAGTCCAAAAACAAGCCCGTCACGCTCAAGCTCAAGCCGGTGGCCGCGACCTTCGAGCAGAAGAACTATCCGCTGAGCAATGCCGTGGACAATAGCCCGACCTCCGGCTGGGCCATTGCGCCGCAAGTGGGCAAGGACCATGCGGCGGTCTTCGTCATTGACGGCGAGCCCGTGGGCTTCGAGGGCGGCACCGAACTGGAGTTCCAGCTCAAGTTCAGCGGCTTCTTCGGCCTCGGCCGCTTGCGCCTTGGCTTCAGCAGTGGCGAGAAGCCCGCCGCGCTCGCGGACGCCCAGGCCGACCAGAACCTGCGCGAATTGCAGACACTGCTGGCCACCACCGGCGGAGCGCTCAACGCGACCAATCGCGCCGGGTTGTTCCACTGGTATGCCGGGTTCGATCCCGAGGCCGTGCGCGCGCAGTCGGCTGTGCGGGAGCACGCCTCGCGCACGCCCCGCCCTGATTTGGTGGGCGTCTATTCCACCAAGCCCGGCGGACAGGATGTCTTCCTGCTGCGCCGCGGTGAGGTGGACAACAAGGCGGGCAAGGCGGACCCGAACTATCTCCAGGTCCTCAACACCGCCACGGAGGGTGCCAAGCGCTGGCTGCCCAAGCCCGAGGCCGATCCGCGCGTCGCCCTCGGCGAATGGCTCACGGACGCCGAGCGCGGGGCCGGCAGCCTGCTCGCCCGCGTGATGGTGAACCGCGTCTGGCAGCATCACTTCGGTCGCGGTCTGGTGGCGACGCCCAATGACTTCGGCGTGCAGGGCAAACCGCCCACGCATCCGGAACTCCTGGACTGGCTCGCGGTCGAATTCGTCCGCGGTGGCTGGCAGCTCAAGCCGTTGCACCAGCTCATCATGGCCAGCGCCGTGTATCAGCAAGGGGCGGAGCTGAAGCCGGCGAACCTCAAGGCCGACCCGGAGAACAAGCTCTGGTGGCATCGTCCGGCCCGCCGCCTGGAAGCCGAGGCCATCCGCGACGCGCTGCTGAGCGTAGGCGGCCGGCTGGATGACAAGTTCTACGGCCCGAGCGAGACCAATTACGAATCCCCACGCCGCAGTGTTTACCTGCGGGTGAAGCGCAGCGAACTCATTCCGTTCCTCACGCTCTTCGACGCCCCCGAGCCGGCGGCCAGTGTCGGCGAACGCGGCGCGACCACCCTGCCCACCCAGGCGCTGGCGATGATGAACTCGACCTTTGTCCGCGACATCGCTGACCGCCTCACCAAGCGCGTGCTCCAGCCCGGCGTCGAACCGCCGGCCGCTCTGGCCCAGGCCGGCCGCATCGCCCTTGGCCGCGCACTCAGCACCCCCGAGCAGACCCGGCTGGTAAAGTTCTTCGAGCAGCAGCGCGAACTGCTCGGCCCGCCCTCCGCCGATGCGAAGGCCACGACCGCCCAAACCGCCCGCGCCTTCACCGAAACCTGCCTCGTTCTCCTCTGCATGAACGAGTTCATCTACGTGGACTGACCCAGTTCAAGTGAAACCACGAATGAACACCAATGGACACGGATGGGGGATGAAGGCCGATAGGATGCGGCTCGACCAGCACACGCCCCTTTCCCCCTCACCCCGGCCCTCTCCCTCCGGGAGAGGGAGCCAGTCAGCCAGCCACGAAGCGAAACTGGGCCGCAGATTTAAGCAACGCGGGCGACGTCTCTCCCTCTCCCCCGGGGAGAGGGCCAGGGTGAGGGGAAAGCGCACACACGAACACGACGCCCATCCCATCGCTCCGAGCGTTGCGTCGGTGTCCATCCCATCCGTGTTCATCCGTGTCCATCCGTGGTTGAAAACTTTCTGATTTATGTTCGGCCAATACGCTCCCAGTGAACTCGCCCTGCCCTCGCGCCGCAGCTTTCTCCAGCGCGCCGGCCTCGGCCTCG
>CAZOCL010000188.1:11350-12875 GCA_964578245.1 uncultured Klebsiella sp.
GAACTCGCCCTGCCCTCGCGCCGCAGCTTTCTCCAGCGCGCCGGCCTCGGCCTCGGCTCCGTCGCCCTCGGCACCTTGCTCAGCGAGCAGTCGCGCGGCTTGGGCGCCCCCGTCAATCCGCTCGCCGCCCGTCCGCCCCTCTTCCCCGCCCGTGCCAAGCGCATCGTCTGGCTCTTCATGACTGGTGCGCCCTCGCAGGTGGACACCTGGGATTACAAGCCGGAGCTGCAGAAGCGCAGCGGCGAAGTCCTGCCGGGCAGCGATCCCAAAACCGGCTTCTTCACCACCAGCGGCAAGATCCTCAAGTCGCCTTTCGGCTGGAACCAGCACGGCCGCTCCGGCGCGTGGGTCTCCGACATCCTGCCGTTTCTCTCCGAGCATGTGGATGACATGGCGTTCATCCACTCCATGCACCTGCGCGCGAACAACCACGCTCCCGCCTCCATGGAACTCATGTGCGGCGTGGACCGCCCCGGTCTGCCCAGCGCCGGGGCGTGGGTCACCTACGGTCTCGGCGCGGACAACCAAAATCTCCCCGCCTTCGTCGTGCTGCACGAGACACGCCCGCGCGGTGACGACCAGATCTGGAGCGCGGGCTTCCTGCCCAAGACCTATCAGGCGCTCACGCTCGACGCCCGGCGGAAGGAGGTCATTGACAACCTCGCCCGTGCCAAGGATGAGTCCGAGACCCAGCAGCGCGCGTCACTCGATCTCCTGCAGTCGCTGAACCGCGATCACGCCCTGACCCGCCCCACGCAGGCCGACCTGCTCTCGCGCATCAACTCCTTCGAACTGGCCTATCGCATGCAGATGGCCGCGCCGGAGGCCATGGAGGTGGAGAACGAATCCGCCGCCACGCGCCAGCTTTACGGCCTCGACCGCAAGGAGACGCAGACCTTCGGCCGCCAATGCCTCATCGCCCGCCGCCTGCTGGAGCGCGGCGTGCGCTTCGTGCAGATCTTCGCCGGCAAAGGCACCAGCGGCGACGGCAGCGTGAACGACGTGCCATGGGACGGTCACAACGACATCGAAAAGAACCACCGCTCCTGCGGGGCCGCGACCGACCAGCCTGCCGCCGCCCTGCTCACCGACCTCAAGGCGCGCGGGATGTTGCAGGACACGCTGGTCGTCTGGGGCGGCGAGTTTGGCCGCACCAGCGATTCGCAGGGCACCTTGGGCCGCGACCACAACCCCAAGGGCTTCACCATCTGGATGGCCGGCGGCGGCGTGAAGGGCGGCGTTCACTATGGTGCGACCGACGAGTTCGGCTACAAGGCCGTCGAGGACAAGGTCCATGGCAACGACCTCCACGCGACCATCCTCCACCTGCTCGGCATGGACCACGAGAAGCTCACCTACCGCCACAACGGCCGCGACTACCGCCTCACCGACGTCGGCGGCAACGTGATCCGTGAACTCCTCGCCTGAGCACGCCTCCACGGGCGGAACAATCGGATGCCGCGTCCGCGAAGGCGTGGAGCGCGGGCGTCCTCGCCCGCTTTGCGCGGGCGACCGCCGAAACGGG
>CAZOCL010000189.1:0-12813 GCA_964578245.1 uncultured Klebsiella sp.
CCGCCGGCAAGGCGCTCGTCCACGAGCTGCGCCAGAACTTCGTCCGCGTGACCGGGGACTTCACCAACGAACCCATCAAGGCGAAAATCGCCAACGCCGAGCACGCGCGCGTCCACACCATGCTCGTCCTCGGCCCCCGCGACCTCGAAGCCGGGAACGTCTCCGTGCGCCTGCACACCGGCGGCCCGCAGGGCGCGAAGCCGACGGCGCAGGTGGTGGCGGAGATCGTGCAGAGCATCAAAGAGCGGCGGGCGTAGCACCGACATAGTGAGGACGCTACGGCTGGCAAGCGCGCTCCTGAATCCGGCGCTTTTAACTTGCGGCACGGTCCCTGCACACTTCAATAGCGCACACAAGCGTGATCGCTACGGTGACGCCCACAACTGCACAGTGTTATGAACTTGAAATGGATGAAAGCCGGACTGGCATTGGTGATGTTGACACTGGCGGCCAGGGGCTTCGGCGCGGCTGCGCCCTCGGTTTCGCTGAACTTTCTAGTCGGCACAAATGCGTCCGAGGGCCAGGGCATCGCGGTTTCGTCGGATGGCAGCATCTACACGACCGGCCAGTATGGCAACACGGCGAACTTTGGCGGTATCGTGCTCACCAACGGCGGCTCGTTCGACTACTTCCTCGCCAAGCATACGGCCATGGGCCAGATCGTGTGGGCCGTGCGGGCCGGGACGAGCGGGGCAGATTTCGGATCGGATGTGATCGTGGATCGGGACGGCAACGTCGTGGTGGCTGGGGTCATTCAGGGGACGAACGATTTCCACGGGATCACGAATGTAGCCGGATTTGGCGGCAAGGACTGGTTCCTGGCGAAATACTCACCGGCCGGGACGCTGCTGTGGGTGCGGTTGGCCGGCAGCACCACCGATGACCAGGCGTTCGATGTGGCAGAAGACGGAGCGGGCAACTATTTCGTCAGCGGACGGATCACTGGCGTCGCAAGTTTCGGCGGCGGTGTCAGCATCGGCGCAGCAGGCCAGACACGCTGTGCCCTGGCCAAGTATGACGCCAACGGACAGATCCTGTGGGCGCGTGACGTCGGCGAAACAGATTCGCCCTCTACCACCGGCGTCGCGGCAGACACGAATGGCAATGGTTACATCACCGGCCTCAGCACCACCAGCAACGGTCCGTTTGTGGCGAAATACGATTCCGCCGGCACCCAGCAATGGTTGCGGGTCGGCACCACGGGCAACGCATTCTTTGACGAGGCGTCGAGCGCGGCGGTGGACGGGGCCGGGAATGTTTATCTTGCGGGCCGCTTCGGTGCCGCAACCATCACTTTCGGTTCCATCGTGCTAAACAATGCCGGCAATGTTCCGCGCGGCTTCGTGGCCAAATATGATGCCGCTGGCAGTCCACAATGGGCGACGCTGACCGGTGCCCGGGCGTTCGATGTCTCCGTGACGGGCGCCGGCGTGGTTTATGTCACCGGTTTCTCCAGCGGCACGGCGACGAACATTGCCACCGCAGCGGTCACCAACCAAGGCAGCCTCGACATCTTCGCCGCCCAACTGGACTCCAACGGGAATCTGGACTGGCTCGTGCCGGCCGGAACTTCAAACAATGATCTCGCCCGGGCCATCGCGCGCACCAGCGATGGCAGCGTTTTTCTAATCGGAGAAGCTGGGAACAATGTATTCGGCACTGGCACGTTCTCGGGAGGGGTTTATGTGGCCAAGCTCGGAGCGCCGCCCAGCCCCACGCTGAGCGTAAGCGTTTCCGGCCAGGCGGTGGTTGTTGCTTGGCCGCCAACGACCACCGGCTATGCCATCGAGACCAGTTTCGGCCTGGGCTCAGCTTTCCAGCGCGGGGTGGTTGTCTTCAACCTGATGCCAGGCCAGACCAACGCGTATCAGACTTCGTTGACCGCTTCGAATCTCTTCATCCGCCTCGCCAAGCCCTAAGCAGCAGGCTGAGTTCGCCTGAACCAGTGCCGCTGAGCTTGAACTTCAACCCAACTTTCGTGTCCATGCCTGCCCACCTCATCCACGCCCAGCCCGGCGAAGGCCGCGCCTATTCCGCCGTCGGGGATGTTTACCGCATCCTCGCCACGGGTGAGCAGACCGGCGGGGCTTACACCTTGTGCGAGGCGCGGGTGCTGCCGGGAGGCGGGCCGCCGCCGCATATCCACCATCGCGAGGAAGAGGCGTTCTTTGTGCTGGAGGGGGAGATCACGTTTCGGCTCGCGGGGGAGAAGGTGGTGGCCAAGGCGGGTTCGTTCATCCAAGGACCACGCGGGATTCCGCATGCCTTCAAGAATGAGGGCAGCGTCCCGGCGCGGATGCTGATCCATGTGATGCCATCGGGGTTTGAGAACTTCCTGGCCGACTTCGCGACGCCGGTGCCGACGTTTGACTCTCCGCCCACCCCGGTCACGCCAGCGGATATTCAGAAGCTCCTCGCGGTCGCCCCCATTTACGGGATCGAGATACTTCCGCCGCCGCATTGAGAGGCGCGCGGCCTTCAGGCCGCAGAGACGGGAGCTAGCCATTGGTGGTCCGAACGCTCTTGACCAGCGGCTGGTTCTGCGGCGTAAACGCCGCGCTCCGCCTACCAGCAGAAGCCTTCGTATTTCGCGGGGAGTTCCTTCAGGTCGGCCCAGCCGTTCACGTCGAGCACATGGTGGGCGGGGGTGACGAGCTTCTTCAACTCGACGAGCGGAGCGCACTTCTGCGCGGCCACGATCAGGCCGCGCGCACCGACGGCGGTGGCGAGGTCGGTGTGGAGGAGGCTGGCGAGGTGCGGCATCTTGGTGTCGATCACGCGTTTGTTCGCGCCGACGAGGGCGGCGAGGTTCAGGGCGGGGTCGTAGATGCGGAGCTTGTAGCCGCGGCCGAGCAGGGCCTGGGCGACGTCCACCATCGGGCTTTCGCGCAGGTCGTCGGTGTTGGACTTGAAGGAGAGACCGAGGATGACCACTTCGCGATGCTCGGTCTCGGTGATGAGGTGGAGCAGGCTGGAGAGGTGGCGCTCGTTGCTGGTGAGGAGGTTTTCCAGCATCGGCAGGCTGAGGCCGTTGCTGCGGGCGAGGTTCGTGAGGGCGCGCACGTCCTTGGGCAGGCAGGAGCCGCCGAAGGGGTTGCCCGGCTTCATGTAGTAGCTGGAGATGTTCAGGCGCGTGTCCTGGCAGAGCAGGGACATCACCGCGCGGGCGTCCACCTCCACAGCCTTGCCCACCCGGCCGATCTCGTTGGCGAAGGTGATCTTCGCGGCGTGAAAGGCGTTGCACGAATACTTCACCATCTCAGCGGTGGGCCAGTTGACCACGGAGGCCTTCTCGCCGAAGAGGTTCTTCATCAGGTCGGCGGCCGGCGCGGAGCCATCGCGAGAGCCGACGACTGCGAGCGAAGGCGTCTCGAAGTCCGCCACGGCGGTGCTCTCGCGCAGGAACTCTGGGTAGTAGTAAATTTTCAGCGTGCCGGCAGCTTCGAGGTCCGCGAGGAGTTCGCCGACGAGCTTCGCGGTGCTGCCGGGGAGCATGGTGCTGCGGAAGACGAGCGTGTGCGGCTTGGGCGATTGGCGGAGTGCGTCGCCAATCTCACGGGCGACGCCGCGCACGAAGTTGAGGTCCAGGCCGCCGGCGGCGTTGGACGGGGTGCCGACGCAGATGATGGAAAGCTCGGTGTCAGCCAGCGCATCAGCGCAGTTTTGCGTGGCACGGAGCAGGCCCTTGGCCTTGGCGTCTTTGAGGAGCTGGTCCAGGCCAGGCTCGACGATCGGCGGGATGCCCTGGTTGAAGTCCTCGACCTTCTGCGGATGCACGTCCACGCCGACGATGTAGTGGCCGTGGCTGGAGAGGCACCCTGCCGTCACCGCTCCGACGTATCCCAAGCCGAAGATGCTGATTCTCATGCGTCGTGCGAGGCTAGGAAACGGGGGGCGAAAAGCAAGACTGGGTGGAAAGGCGGGGCTGACTCATCAAAAGGGAGGACTGACGAATGGGGACTGACGAATGAAAAGGCGGCGCGGGCAGCAGTTCGACTTCCCGAGTCTCTATTCGTCAGTCCCCATTCGTCAGTCAAAGTCATCCAAGGTTGTCCGTTCATCGTCTCTGCCAGTGGACTTTTCGTTGGCTATTTCCGAACGGTTTTCTCGGGCTTTTGATGTCAGCCCTTGGGTGGAAAAGTTATTCCAGAAGTGAGTGCGGTGGTGGTGTCCTCTGCGTCTGCGGGGAAGGATAGTTCTAGGCAGTTGAGGGCCTGTCGCCTTCTGACCGTTCTGAACGGAAAACAGCCATCCACAGCCTTTCTCAACCGCCTCAAAACGCTGGTTGGCATGGCCTGCCGATGGTGTCTAGGGCGGGACTCGCTGACTGGCCCGGCCAGCAGCACTAATAGAATCCGCACACACAAACGCCGATACTGCTCAAGCGGACGCGAATTCATCGGCTGATTGCAACCAGATGACGCTGATGGCATCCGACTGGCTGCATGCCAGGGTGTTCGGTCCTCGCCCCCGTAGTTTGGGCATTGACAAGCTGAAAACGGGGGCAAATGGTGCCAGCGAATTCTATCCAAAGGCAGCTCGTGAAAAGACGAACCTCATCGGCCTTTACGCTCATCGAACTGCTCGTCGTCATCGCGATCATCGCGATCCTGGCCGGGATGCTGCTGCCCGCGCTGGGCAAGGCGAAGTCCAAGGCGAAGATGACCAAGTGCATGAGCAACCGGAAGCAAATCGCACTGGGATTTACGATCTATGCCGGGGACCACGATGATGCCCTACCGCCTTACGCTTACAACTTTGCCGGCACTCCTCTGGCCGGGACCACGCAAGCACCGGACTGGAAGTTCGTGCTCTCGCCTTACCTGAACATAAACCGTGCGATCGCCTCGGAGTTCGAGGCCAAGCTGGGCTGCCCGGCTTTGTTCTTTCCTGCGTTAGGCAATTGCACCAGCGCCCCCAATTACAACCGCGTGATTGATTACTTCGGAGTTTTGTCCGGCACGGGCGGTTCCATGCGATTGGGAAACGTGCCCGTCAGTTCTTTTCTGGTCGGTGAATCCACGAACATCGTCATCTACACCCCCACCACCTGGCCCATCAATCTGGACACCGACGGGGATGGAATTCTAGACAGCAACAGTTCGCTCTACACCTCGCCGACGCAGCCCTTCATCACCTGCAACAACTTCATCTTCCACCACGACCGCCCGAGCGGCAGCCTGGCCTTTAACTCGAACATGAAACAGACGGACCGGGGCAATGTGTGCTTGGTGGATGGTTCGGCGCGGCTGGTGACCCGGGAGCAGTGGTTGAAAAACGATGGGGGAATGTGGGGCCCATAACATGCGAAAACGATTCTCGCTGGCAGGCTTTACTCTGATCGAACTGCTGGTCGTCATCGCGATCATTGCGATTCTGGCCGGCATGCTCCTGCCGGCGCTGGCCAAGGCCAAGGAGAAGGCCAAGATGACGAAGTGCATGAGCAACCGGAAGCAGGTCGCCCTGGGGTTCCATCTCTACGTCAGCGAGCAGGACGACAAGCTGCCCCCGTATGCCTACAACTACGGCGGGGCCTATCCGCCGCCGGGCACGCCGACGCAGGCACCGCAGTGGGATTCGGTGATCGAGCCCTATCTCGGAGTGGGCACCGGAAATTTCGAGAAGAAGCTCGGGTGTCCAGCCTTGGTGGCACCCGGGGTTACGTTTCTCTCGACCGCCCCCAACTACGGCAGGGTGATCAACTACCACATTGTCTCCAGCGGCTCCGGGGGTTCGATGCGGCTGACGCAGGTGCCGCCCACCACTTTTCTGGTTGCTGAATCCACCAATCAGGTCATTTACACACCCACCGTATGGGTCATCAACCAGGATCTGGATGGCGACGGGATTATGGAAACGAGCACGCCGGCGTCGCTGGCGGGCGTGGTGTTTGGCAACTTCGGTTTCCACCACAATCGCAAGAACAACTCCCTGCTCCCGAATGTGGGTGTCAAGCTGACGGATCAGGGCAATGCCTGTCTGGCCGACGGCTCGGCGCGGGTCGTCACGCGGGATCAATGGCTAAAGAACGACGGCGGCCTTTGGGGGCCGTAGTGTTGGCGATTGATTGTAACGGGAGTATTTGAACATCCGTCGCCCCCGGGTAATCTCATGTCCCGACAACCCATGAAAACCGCTTCACTGATCGCCGTCCTCTTCGCCCTCACCCTGGCCGCCCGGGCACAGGACCTCCAGCCCATCCCCGCCGAGGAACTGGCCAAGGCCACGCAATTGCTCACCGAGGCAAGCGCGCAGCTCACCGACCTGCCGCTCAAGCTGGAACTCGCTCCGGACCAGGCCACCGGCTTCAAGGCCGGCGAGGTGGGGGCGCTGCTGATTCCGGACAAGCGGCTGAAGGCCGAACGGCCGGACCCCGCCGACAAGAAGAAGACCAAGGGCGAGATGATGGCTGTTGGCCAGTTGTGGACGCTGAAACTTTCGCCCAAGGACAAGGATGCCGTGCTGGCGAATGACAAACTCCGCCTCGTGAAGGTGGCCGGAAAGGACAAGGAGCTCGAGCTGGCGCTGCTTATCCTGGGCATCGAGCGGGCCGCGAAGAAGGAGTTCCAACTGGTGATCTATGGCAAGGGCAGCCAGCCGGTGCTGCGGGTTCCGCTCGTGATCGAGAAGAGCAAGGGTGCCGCGCCCGTCGTGATGTCCGCACGCAAGACCGGCGAGGAATCTGGAGTGATCGAGTTGAAGCTGCTCGGTCGTTTCAAGGCGGAGATTCCCATGGGCAAGCAGGCGGAATGACGGACTCGGTCGTGCTTCGAACCCGAACTCCGAAGCTGAACCACGGATGCGCAGGGATGCTTGCGCTTTAGTAGACGGCATCAGCATTGCTGCGCAGTTGAGCCGTGCTGCCTTCCATTTTCGCCACTACTGCGCCGCCACGCAGTATAGATACTTGTCCGACCGCAGGAACAGCTCCTTGCCACTGATGGCGGGCGTGGCGTTGAACTGGGTGGTGTCGGAAACAAAGGCATTTTGCGCCACCAGTTTGAACTGCGGCTTGGCCTCGATCACAAACGTGCCGTTGAGCCGGCTCACCGCGTAGATGTTCCCATTGGCCAGCACGGCCGAGGCATAGAACGGCTTGCCACCGCGGCCGATGGAACTCGCGCCCGGCAGCCGCTCCTTGAAGACCTGCTCGCCTGTCTTTGCGTCGAGGCAGAGCGCGAAGCCCTGATCGGTCACCACGTAGAGCCGGCCTTCGTGCAGGACGGGCGTGGGGACGTAGGTGCTCGTGCGGCTGGACCACAGCCGATGGGTGCCGGTCACATCGCCCTTGCCGCCGGTCTTGATCGCCACGGCGCCGAGTTGCGGAAAGCCGCCGAACGCGAAGACCACACCATCCCCTGCCACGGCGCTGGGGGCGATGTTGCCAGGCAATCCCGACGTGGCGAACCAGCGCAGCTTGCCGGTGTCGGGGTTGATGGCCCACAACTCATCGGGCAGGGAGAAGACCAGTTCGGGGGCCGCCGTGCTCCCTGCGAGGACCGGGGTGCTGAACACATATTCAAGCGCCGAACCGGGCGCGCGCCAGACTTCCTTGCCGGTCAATTTATCGAGCGCGACAATGGCGTGCGCCTCCTCGGATGCGGTGATGATGACCGTGTCCTTGTAAATCACCGGGCTGGCGGCGGAGCCCCAGTTCTTCCCATTCGCGCTGGAGCCAAGCTTCACCTGCCACAGTTGCTTGCCATCGAGATCGAAGGCGACCGCACCGCCGCGACCGAAATAGGCATACACCCGCTCGCCATCGCTCGTGGGCGTGTGGCTCGCGTAACCGTGCTCAGGCAGGTAGCCCTCGTATTGGTCCGCCGGAGATTCGCCGGCCACGGTGCGCGTCCATCGCACCTTGCCCGTGGACCGGTCCAGGCAGAGCAGTTCACGGTTCAAGGTGCTCTTGCCCTTGGACACGCCGGGCCCGTTCCAGCACGTCACGAAGATCCGCTCACCGACGAGGATCGGGCTGGAAGTGCCGGGACCGGGCAGTTCCGCCTTCCACTTCAGGTTCTGCGCCTCGCTCCAAGTGATCGGCGGCTGCGCGCCTGTCGCGATGCCCGAGCCGTTGGGACCACGAAAGCGCGGCCACTCGGGCTCGGCGGCAAGGGCTGCGTGAAGCGAGAGCAGGGCAAGCAGTGCGCTGGTGCGAAGCGAAGTCATATTGGGAATGCAACGAAGGAACGCTTTTGAATTTACGATCCACTGAAATCTCTCTCATTAGCACCGGGCTTCAGCCCGGTGTAGAAGCGGACCCCGACCACCTCAGCCGCTTCGGCGGCTTGCCGAGCACGCGGGAAAGCCGTTGAAACGGCTGGCCAGCTTCGCCTTTCGCGGGACACCCGGCTAAAGCCGGGTGCTAATGAGAGGGCTGGTTTGTATGCCCGCCCAACGAAGTTCAGCGCCTGCCGCGCTGTCATGTCAGTATCCTCCATCCAAATTTCTTGGCCATCTGTCTGACGTATCGCTTCTGTTGGCGTAAATCTTCTGCGGGGTCTGGCCGCTTGTGAGTGCGTGGTCGGTCCACCGGCGCATCCTCAACAATGACGACGTGGATCTCGTCGCCAATCTTGAGCTTCCGGCCAACCCAGCGGACACGCTCGTTTGCAGGAGTGATGAGGCCACCAACTTCCAAACGTAACTCCTCCTCCACTGAGCCGGGCTTCTTGGCGCGCGTGTGCTCTCCCCTGCGGCGCACCCAGGTGACATGCGCGCCGACTACGCCAGTATCGCCGACACCGGCGCGGCTCACCTTCTTTCCGTTTAGATAGACGTGGAATACTGGCATGGCGTGAAGCGGCCTAACGATCCCAGCTCAGCGACCTGGCGCATGGGACGCAACGATTGCAACCGCGACGCTCCCGCCGGGTTAGCTGGCAGCGCATGTTAGCCCACAAGTCTCTGCCACCAACTCTTCGGATTCGTGCTCTCATGGGGTGACTCAATTTTAATGCTGCCTAACTTCGTGCCGGGCGGCAAGTGCTTCGTCTGCTGGTGAAGCTGTCCGAGTATCGAGTAATGCACCTGCAAATCTGCGCGCTCGAAATTGTCGGTCTCCAACTGTCCGCCCAGCGATAGCGGCGTCTTGCAACTGTAGCACTCGCCAGCCGCCAACTCGCCGCGCAACTTGCGAACCTCGGTGAGCAGAAAGCCGACGAACCAACTGCGCCGACGCTCTCGGTCCTCGCACAAGCGGTCGAACTCCTCCTGCGATTCTGCGACCGGCTTGAACTCGCCAGACATCAAATCGAGGAAGTGAATGTGACCTGACTGGTCACAGAGGAACAACTCACCGAATGCGGTCATCAGGACTGGCGTGAAGTCCGGCGACACGAGCCAGCGCCAATCGGAAAGCAGTGTGTCGAACGGCAATCCGTCAGTCTTGATGGTGAGATGGGCCGGAACTGCCATGCGCGTCTAGTGGGCTAACAGAGTATTGAGGGAGATGGCTTAATTCTTCCTCACAAACTTCTGGGCACGCTTGCCGATGATGTCGCCGGCATACAGGTTGCCCTTCGAGTCGAAGGCCATGCAGTGGAGCCAGTTCAGGTCGCCGGGCTGCTCCTTGCCATCCTCGCCCTTCGGCACGGTCCAGACCTGGGTGACCTTGCCGCCGGGCTCGAACTTCATGAAGACCTGGTCCTTCGGCGGGCAGCTCAAGGGCGCACCGGGATACTTGGGGTCGTTGCGCCACGGCATGGGTGAGGAGCCGCACACCCAGATCTCGTCCTTCGCGCTCACCCAGAAGCCCCAGGGCACGATGACGTTCGCCCACGAGTCGAGGAGCTTGCCCGCCTGGCTGTAGATCTGGATGCGGACATTATTGCGGTCAGCGACGTAGAGGCGGCCTTTCGAATCCATGTCAATCGCATGGGGGATGGAGAAGTTCCCCGTGCCCGTGCCGAGCGTGCCCCACTGGCGGATGAACTTGCCGGTCTTGTCGAAGTGCACGACGCGGTTGTTCCCGTAGCCGTCGGAGATGAACACGTCGCCATTCGGGGCCAGGGCCACGTCGGTGGGCATATCGAGCCGCTGCGTGTCCGCGCCCTTCTCACCCGGCACACCGAAGGTCTGGAGCAGCTTCCCTTCGGGTGTGAACTTGCGCACGACATGGAAGCCCACATCGGAGAGCCAGATGTTGCCGGTGCGGTCAATCTTCAGGTGATGCGCGTTGCTCACCACGCCGTCGCCCCACGCGCGGATGAACTTGCCATCGGCGGAATAGACCTGCACGGGATTGTTCGTGCGGGTGAAGATCCAGACATTGTCCTGCTTGTCCACGGCGATGCCGGGCACATGGCCGAAGTGGACAC
This sequence comes from uncultured Klebsiella sp., assembly GCA_964578245.1. Classification (GTDB taxonomy): domain Bacteria; phylum Verrucomicrobiota; class Verrucomicrobiia; order Limisphaerales; family SXTU01; genus SXTU01. The sequence goes on from CAZOCL010000189.1 coordinate 10,320, forward strand.
CCGCCGGTCGCTGCGGCCAGGTCGGGTCCACCTCATACCATGGGGCGAGATTGACCTGTGGGTATTTGGATTCGGTGGCAGCCTTCTCCGAGGTGGTCTTCGCCTGCTGGGCGGCGAGCGACGTGAGACTCAAGGCGAGCGCAACGGCGATGAATGGGAGGCGGAACACAGTGTTCATGGGTGCGGGGGGAAGAGTGCTCATCCAACTTGGCGAATTCAAGCCGCGACCACCGTGGCCTTCACGCGCGAACTCACTGTTGCATTCGCATGACTGAAAGCGAACCCCCTCGCCCCGCGACACAGGAGCGGGGAGAGGGCTGGGGAGAGGGGTGCTTCGACCATCTCCCGATGTGAATTGACCTGACGCACTTCTTCTCTCCGGCTCTCTCCTCCATTCCATGGAGAGAGAGTTGGCCGCCGCCACCGCGCGCCTCACTGCCTCGCCGGTTCCAGATGCACCAGCACATCGCGGACCTTCGGCAGTTTCTTCCGCACCCGGTCCTTTACCTCATGCGCGATGGCGTGGGCACGCTCGACGGTCATCTGCGGGTCCACGTGCACATGCATGTCCACGTAGAGATGCCAGCCCATCTTGCGCGTGAGGCATTTCTCGACCAGCCGCACGTCCGGCACGCCGGCGGCGATGACCCGGATTTCCTCCACCTCGGCGAGGTTGGGGGCCGCATCCATCAACTCGCCAAACGCCGGCACGAGCAGCCGCCAGCCGTTGAACGCGATCACGAACGAGGCGAGCAGTGCCGCAATGTCATCCGCCGCCTCGTAGCCCTTGCCACCCACGAGCGCGATCACGATGCCGAGCCCCGCGAACAAGGACGTGATCGCATCACTGCGGTGGTGCCAGGCGTCGCCCTTCACCGCCTCGCTCTCGACGGAAGCGCCTTCGCGCAGCACATGGCGGAAGAGGGATTCCTTGATCAGAAAGACCGCGAGCAGCACCAGCAGCGTCCAGGGTGCCGGCGTGCCGTGCGGGTGAAACACCTCGCGCACGGAGTTCACCGCGATCCACAGCGCGGCGAGCAGGAGCATGATCGCCACCATCGCCGAGGCGAGCGGCTCCGCCTTGCCGTGCCCGTAGGGATGGTCCGCGTCCGCCGGCGCCGCCGCGATCACCATGCCGCGCCAGACAATGATGGAACTGAAGATGTCAGCGAGCGACTCGACCCCGTCCGCGATGAGCGCATGCGACTGTCCGAGGACGCCCGCGGCCATCTTGCCCACGGCCAGCAGCGTGTTCACGACCATCCCAAGGAAGGTCGCGCGCAGGCTGCGTCGTAATCGCTGGTCGGACATCGGGGAAAGCCAAGCCTGTCAACGTGAGAAAGACAATCACGGATGACGAATGTCGCCTCGGACAGGGCCGCGCACTCCAGGACCCTTCGCAACCACGGGGGGCGTCGGCTACGCGCCAGCGTCTTGGAGTGCGGTGGCCCTCCACCGCTTTTTGGGCAGACGCACGGAACGGCCACCTCAGCTCCCGGAACGGCGCGGTCGTGCCCAGCCAATATGAACCACTCGGAAGTGCAGTTCGCCGCATTTCTCTACCGTGCTATCTTCCAACTTCGTCACTGGGTGAGAAGATTTTTCCAACGCAAAGGACGCAGAGAACGCAGAGGTTGCGCAGAGATTGAGTAAAACATTTTTGTTCTCCGATGTTTTCGGTGGAATGGGTGTGGGAGAAGCTCCAAATCCCAAGTTCCAAATTCCAAAGAAGGTCCAAACTCCAAATTCCAAAGGGAGGCGTCGCACGGCACTGGGCAGCCGGACCGAACGAGCCCTTAGGCCAAGGTCCAAAGCAGGGCGGAAGCGCTGGCGGGGTGCCACGCCAAGCCATTGGAAGTTGGGCATTGGAGTTTCTTTGGAGCTTGGGACTTGGAGCTTGGAATTTCCCTGCCCGCCTCCCGGTTCCACTGAAAACAGCGGAGAACCAACATTTTCCGCGTCTCTCTGCGGTCTCTGCGCCCCATGCGTTACAGCGAGCCCTCCGACCGCTTTGGTTGCGACTCTGCGCTGAAGCGAATGCTGCATCGCGGTTGAGCACTCGACATTGGAATGTCGAGCTACCCGCCCCAAAAGCGAAACGCCCGCCGGAAGGCGGGCGTTTCAAATCCATTGGCCGGGAGGGCCGGGGCTCAGGCGCGCTCCATGTATTTGCCGGTGCGCGTGTCCACCTTGATCTTCTCGCCGGGCTTGATGAAGAGCGGCACCTGGATGGCCACACCCGTCTCGAGCGTGGCGGGCTTCTGCATGTTGTTCGCGCTGTCGCCGCGGATGCCTTCGGGCGCTTCGGCCACCGTCAGGATCACGCTGGAGGGCAGTTCCACGGACACGGCCTTGTCCTCGACGAAGACCATCGTGACGCCGCCGTTTTCCACGAGGTAGTTCTTGCAGTCGCCGACCAGTTCCGGCGCGAGCGTGACCGTCTCGTAGTTCTCCGGGTTGGTGAAGACGAAGTCCTGCCCGTCCTTGTAGCTGA
>CAZOCL010000190.1:0-12744 GCA_964578245.1 uncultured Klebsiella sp.
CACCCCGGCCCTCTCCCCCGATGGGGGAGAGGGAGAAGGATGCGCGATAGCGCGTCCCCCGCCCGTTCACTTCCCCGCAACCTTGTTGATCGTGTTGTAGATGGTCTGGTTGATGGGCGCGCCATCAGCGGCGTTGATGTTCATGCGGATGCGCATCTGCATCACGGGCTTCACGCCGCCTTCGATCTCGAGGAACACGGTCTTCTTGTCCGCCGAGAGTTTGGCCGACTTCACGTTCAAGTCTTCGCCGCCGAATTTCGAGTTCGCGATCTTGTTGTCGCCGATGATCTTGCCCGGCTCGCTGACGGAATACATCTTGGAGCCGTAGTTGGAGGTCCAGTTGTAATTCCATTGGTCCACGGCCCAGTTGCCGTCGTCGCTGGCGGTTTTTGCGTCCAGCGCAGTGGTGAAGGTGATTTCGATGCCGTTGGGCTTCACATGCATTTCCTTGGGCATCGCGACGGACTTGCCCGTGTAGCGCACGCGGTGGAGCGCACCCGTCTTCGCTCCGCTGCTCTGCCAGACGCGCAGGCCGGTGACGTAGAGCTGGCCATCGCGCGGGCTGAAGTGGCCGCGCATGATGCCCGACTCGAAGTTCAACGGGAAACGCACCGCTCCGGCCTGCACTTGTCCGCCGACTTCCTCCGGCATGACCTTGAAGAGCGAGCAACTGCCGTAGCTCATGTGCAGCAGGTCGCCCTTGAACGGTCCCCACTTGTCGCTCGTCACCCAGACCTGGCCGCCGCTGGAGTTGTCCACCTGGTGCGGGAGCCAGAGCAGCGGCTTGTCGTAATCGGTCGGCGGCGTGCTCATGTGCGCGGTGTGGACATGCCCGTAGAAGCCGCCGGCCTTCATGAGGTTCACGCGCGAGCTGGGCACCCAGTTGCCTTCGTTGTCCGATGAGGTCAGCTCATCGTTCGGACCGACGCTCAAGCCGTTCGGCGCACGATACCCGGTGGCGACCACTTCCAACTTCGAGCCGTCTTTAGAGACGCGCGCCAGCACGCCGTGGTGCTGGTGCTTGGCAGGACCGAGGTTGCCGCCCTTGTTGAAGTAGAAGTTCCCGGCACGGTCGGTTTCGAGGCCGAGGCAGAACTCGTGGTAATGCGAGCTGATGGCCACGTCGTTGTTGAAGTTCTCGTAGAAATCCGCCTCGCCATCGCCGTTCAGGTCATGCAGGCGGGTGATCTGGTCGCGGCCGAGCACATACACCGCGTCATCCACGATCTTGAGGCCGAGCGGCTGGAAGAGGCCGGTGGCAAAGCGCTTCCACTTGAGCTTGGCCAGCGAATCATCGATGCCGCTTACCAGCCAGACATCACCGCTTACGCTGCAAATTGCGGCTTTCGAGGCGTCCTTGAAGAAGTCCATGCCGCTGGTGCGAATCCAGGAATTCCACGGGTTCGCCTTGCCGTCGGGGAGGGTGAGCGTATCCACGGTGTAGGCCGCGTCGTTCTTGCCGAGCACACCGGCCGTCTCGATGACCGGGTTCCACTGCGCCGCGCCACCTTTGGCAAGCGCGGGGAGATTCGGCATCGTTGCCTTGTAAGCGGCGACCGTGGCGGGCGTGGCCTTTTCGCCGAACCACATGGCCACCTGGAAGGTCGTGGCTTGCTTCTGCGGCGGAAGCTTCATGACGATGAAGCCGTCCGGGGACTTCTCCAGTTTCGCACCTTCGATGGCGTAGCCGTTCATGCTGAACAGTCCGGCCGGGGGCTGGCACAGGAGGAGCGTGAGCGCGGGTGAAGGTCCCTCGAAGTGGAACGTCCGCGTGAAGGCCCCGCTCGCGGCCTCGTAACCGGGCAGTTCCAGCACGCCGACCTTCCCGACAGTGTAACTGAGGATGACCTGCTTGCCGTTCACGTAGAGACCACGCCACTTCGCCCAGTCTTTGGGCAGCGGGCCGAAGGAGACGAGTTCGCGTCCATCTTTCTCCGGAGGTTTCGGCTCCTTGAAGCTGCCACTGGCATCCGCCCAGCCGGGAAGCACGGCGGACTTGAAGGCGACTTCTCCCACCGGCGAGGCGACGCCCTCCAAGCCTTCACGGCCCGTGGGCAGTTTCAAGAAACCGCCGCGCCAGCCGATGGCGAGCCGCAGACGCTCGGTGTCGAAGCAGACGGCAGCGTCATTGCCGAGATTGATCGTCACGCCCTTGAGCGCGGGGCGGAAGACTTCGCCTTTGTCGCCGGGGACTTGCAGCCCACCGCTGAAGAAGGGGCCGAGGTCCATGGCGTCCCACTGCGTGCCACTGGCTTTCGGTTTGGGCGCGGGCTTTGCCTCCTTCTTCGCGTCCGCCCCAACGAGTGGCAGGATGGCAAGGGCCAGGGCGGCGGTGAAAACGAGCGGTTTCAAAAGAGTCTTTTGCATGGTCAATTCGGGCGGAAACGTGGCGGGCTTGGAGGGAAGCGGCAATACTAAATGAGTGCGGCGGGCACTCCCGTCCGCTCTGGCCTTCTGAGCGTTTGCCTCCTGAATGCGGGACAGGAGTGTCCCGCTCACGACGCTTCCGCCTTCTACACGCAATTCCCCTGCCCTACACTCCGCGTGTGCCTGACGCCCCCGCGCCACCGCCACTTGCCCGCCCTGTCACCGCCCTTCGCGGGGTCGGCCCGCGGCATGTGGAGTTCTTCGCCAAGCTCGGCATCGCGACGGTTGAGGATCTTCTCCTCTATCAGCCCCGCCGTTACGAAGACCGCCGAACGGGCTGCACTATTGCCCAACTCAAATTGCACCAATCTGCCACGGTCCTCGGCCGGATCGTCGCCCAAGGGGTGAACTACTTTGCGAAACGGACCAAGTCGGTCTTCGAGTTCATCCTTGATGACGGCACCGCCCGGCTGCACTGCCGCTGGTGGAATCTGCCGTGGCTGGAAGACAAGTTTCATGTCGGCGACGAGGTGTTCGTCCATGGACGGCTGCTTTCCCTCAAACCTCGCACGATTGATCATCCTGAGACTGAGATCGTCGAAACAGGCGACGAAGCATCCACGCATTTGCATCGTATCGTGCCGGTGTATTCGTTGACGGAAGGATTGTCACAACGCTGGCTGCGTGGGCTGCTGTGGCGGACGCTGGAGGAATATGGCGGGCAAATTCCGGAGCGCCACCCGTCACTGGTAGGGCGAGACTCCGTCGAGCCCCATTCCGAGCGCAGCGAGTCGAGCGCAGCGAGCATCCCTCTACCAAAGGTGGACCAAGATGCTCGCTCCACTCGGGGCGATTCCGTTGGCAAACTGGGCTCGACAGAGTCTCGCCCTATCGGTGCGGCGGCTCCTCATCCTGCCCTCTCCCTCTCCCGTGCCAAAGCCATCCGGCTGCTCCACTTCCCTGCCGAAGTTCCAGAGACGGAACTTGCCCGCCAACGCCTCGCCCTCGACGAATTCCTCGATCTCCAACTCGCGGTTCGTGCCCGGCGCGAGAAGCTGCTGGCCAACGCTCGCAGCCAGCCGTGCAAAGGGGACAACCGCCTGATCCGTCCGTTTCTCGCCCAACTCGGCTTTCCGCTTACCGAGTCACAAACCGTCGTCCTGCGTGAGATTCGTGCCGACCTAGCCCGTGGCACCCCCATGCGCCGTCTCCTGCAAGGCGATGTGGGCGCCGGCAAAACCGTGGTGGCCGCCTGCACTGCCTTGATGGCCCTCGAAAGCGGTCACAGCGTCGCGCTCATGGCCCCGACGGAGATCCTGGCCGAGCAGCACTTCAGGAACTTCACAAAGTGGCTGGAGCCGCTCGGGATCACGGTAGAGCTGCGAACCGGCTCCCGAAAAGCCGCACCCAACCCTCAACCCTCAACTCTTAACTCTCAACTCGTCATCGGCACGCACGCCCTAGTCGAGGACACTTTCACCGTTGAACGCCTCGGTCTGGTGATCATTGATGAGCAGCACAAGTTTGGCGTGGCGCAGCGCGAACGACTGGTGCGCAAGGGTCATTACCCGCACTTGCTGGTGATGACCGCCACGCCCATCCCGCGCACCTTGGGACTGACAGTTTACGGCGATCTGGATGTGTCCGTGATTCAGCATCTGCCACCGGGTCGCGGGGTGATCAAGACGTTCGTGCGCGGCCCGGACAAGCTGCCCAAGGTCTGGGCGTTTGTGCGCGAGCGGCTGGCCGAGGGACGACAGGCTTACATCGTGTATCCGCGCGTGGAGGATTCCGATCTCAAGACCGGCACGAAGGCCGTCATGGCAGAGTTCGAGAATCTGGCGAAAGAACTCAAGCCCCACCGCATTGCGCTGCTCCACGGCCGGTTGTCTGCCGAGGAGAAGGAGCAGGCCATGGCGGACTTCCGGGCGAACCGGGTGCAGGCACTGCTGGCCACTTCGGTCATCGAGGTCGGCGTGGACGTGGCGAATGCAACCGTGATGGTCATTGAGAATGCCGAGCAATTTGGCCTGGCGCAGCTTCACCAGTTGCGCGGGCGTATTGGACGTGGGGTGCATGATTCGTGGTGCATCCTTGTCGCCGCCAAGCTGACCGACGATGCCCGCGAACGGCTGAAAGTGCTGGAGGAAACGACCGATGGCTTCGCCATTGCTGAGGCGGACCTGCGCCTGCGCGGCCCGGGCGAGCTGCTGGGCCAGGCCCAGAGTGGCGCACAGCAATTCAAGTTTGCCGACCTCACCCGCGATCTGGAACTGGCCAGGCTGGCCCGCGACCTGGTAGTGGGGCAGGCGTCCCGCCTGCCATAGCAGGCGTCTCGCCCGCGTTGCGAATTGGGGAATGATTCGCGGGCGAGACGCCCGGTGAGGCAGGCTGGAAGCCTGCCCCACAACCTTCGGCGGCGCGGCCCGGGAACTGGCCAGGCTCCCCTCAGAGCGGGATTGCCCGCCCCGCATCTCCTCTCCATAGTCCGCCCACGACATGCAGCAATACCTCGAACTGCTCCAGCACGTTCTCGACAAGGGCAAGTCCAAGTCCGACCGGACTGGCACTGGCACTTTGTCCGTGTTTGGTGCGCAGACGCGGTTTGATCTCCGCTCCAGTTTCCCCGTCCTCACCACGAAGAAACTTCATCTCAAGTCCATCATCTACGAGTTGCTCTGGTTCCTGCGCGGGGAAACGAATGTGAAGTGGCTGCAAGAACGTGGAGTGACCATCTGGAACGAATGGGCAGATGCCCAGGGCAACCTCGGCCGTGTCTATGGCGCTCAATGGTGCGACTGGCGCACGACTGACGGACGCAGCATCAACCAGATCGACCAGGTCATCGCGCAGATCCGCAAGCACCCCGACTCCCGCCGTCACATCGTCAGCGCCTGGAATGTCGGCGAAGTGGACCAGATGAAGCTGCCGCCCTGCCACGCGCTCTTTCAGTTCTACGTCGCCGACGGCGAACTGTCCTGCCAGCTCTACCAGCGGAGCGCGGACCTGTTCCTCGGGGTGCCGTTTAACATCGCCAGCTACGCCCTGCTCACCTTGATGGTGGCGCAAGTCACCGGCCTCAAACCGGGCGAATTCGTCCACACGTTCGGCGATTTGCATCTCTACAAAAACCATCTCGACCAGACCAGGGAACAGCTCTCCCGCCAACCCCGCCCGCTTCCCGTGATGAAGCTCAACCCCGCGGTGACAAACATTCACGACTTCGAGTTCGAGGACTTCACCCTCGAAGGATACGACCCCCATCCGGCCATCAAGGCACCCATCGCCGTCTAACTTTTCATCACAAGCGTGCTTTCCGCCATGAACCTGTTTCGCAAGAAGAGCCTGCCTCCAGTGCCTCACCATGGCGCGCAGACTCGCGGGGCGTCCCATCAGGCGGGGCCATGGATGCTGGACCCGGCGGTCACGTTCCTGAACCACGGCTCCTTTGGCAGTTGTCCGCTGCCGGTGCTGGAATTTCAGCGCGAGCTGCGCGACCGCATGGAGCGCCAACCGGTGAAGTTCTTCGTGCGCGACCTGGAGGAACTGCTCGACTGGGCGCGCATCCGGCTCGCCAAGTTCGTCGGAGGGAAGGCGGAAGATCTGGTCTTTGTGCCCAACGCAACCTCGGGGGTGAATGCCGTGCTGCGCTCACTCACCTTCGAGCCCGGCGACGAACTGCTCGTCACAGATCACGAATACAACGCCTGCCGTAACGCCCTCGACTACGTGGCCGAACGAACGGGAGCCAAAGTGGTGGTGGCGAAGATTCCGTTCCCCGTGAATAGCGGGGAGGAGATCGTCGAGATCGTGATGGCGGCCGTGACGTGGCGCACCAAGCTCGCCCTGCTGGATCATGTGACCAGCCAGACCGGCCTGGTGATGCCCATCGAGTTCCTCGTGCGCGAGCTGCTGGCTCGGGGCGTGGACACGCTGGTGGATGGGGCCCACGCCCCTGGCATGCTGGGACTCGACCTCCACACCCTCAACGCGGCCTACTACACCGGCAACTGTCACAAGTGGCTCTGCGCCCCAAAAGGCGCGGCCTTTCTCCATGTGCGGAACGACCGGCAGAAGGGGATCCGCCCCCTAGTCATCAGTCACGGTGCCAATTCTTCGCGGACCGATCGCTCGCGCTTCCAGATCGAGTTCGGCTGGATGGGGACGAGTGACCCGAGTGCCATCTTGTCGGTGCCCAAAGCCATTGAGTTTGGGCGGTCTCTGCGTCCCGGTGGCTGGGACGAAGTGATGAATCACAATCGTGACCTTGCTCTCGCTGCCCGTCGTGTCTTGTGCGAGGCGCTGGAGATTCCCCTGCCCTGTCCCGACGATCTCATCGGCTCGCTGGCTGCGGTGCCGATCCCGGACGGGAAAACAACGATGCCGTCCAAATCACCGCTTTACCTCGACGTCTTGCAGGATGAGTTGCTGGCCAAGTTCCACATCGAAGTCCCCGTGATCCCTTGGCCGGCACCCCCGAAGCGCGTGTTGCGCGTCTCGGCGCAAGTTTACAACTCACTGCCGCAATACGAGAAACTGGCCGAGGCATTGAAGAAGTTGCTCTGAATCAAGGCCGTCTTTGATCGCCAGCCGTGCGCCTGCGGGATGCTTTTCCCGTTGACTCCCCTGCCCTGCACTTCCTACTGAACTCATGCGTGTTTTCCTTGCCCTCTTCGCGCTGGTCCTGGCGTGTTCCGGTCCCGTGTCTGCCGCCGAGGCGAAGCTCAATGTGTTCATCTGGAGCGAGTATCTGGACCCGCAGGTGGTGAAGGACTTCGAGCAGCAGTTCGCCTGCAAGGTGACGGTGGATGTGTATGAGGATGCGGAGTCCATGCTCGCCAAGCTGCAAGGCGGCGGCACATCGCTCTATGACCTCGTGGTGCCGCCGGACCATCTGGTGTCCACGATGGTGAAGCTCAACCTCCTCGCGCCCATGCGGCCGGCGAACCTCCCGAACCTCAAGAATCTCGACGCGAAGTTCGCCAGCCCGCCCTATGACCGGGGGAACAAATTCAGCGTCGCCTACCAGTGGGGCACGGTGGGCATTCTGGTGCGGCCGGTGGCCGGCAAGCCAGTGCCGGAGACCTGGGGACTGGTGTTCGACGCGAAGCAACAGGCGGGGAGGTTCGTCCTGATTGACTCGGTGCGCGACTGCCTGGGGGCAGCGCTTAAGTTCAAAGGCCACGGCCTGAACTCGACGGAGATCCCGCACTTGAAGGAGGCGCGCGATCTCATCATCGAGGCAAAGCAGCGGGCGGCGGGCTTCGATGGCAGCGTGGGGGCGAAGAACAAGGTGGTGGCCAAGAGCGTGGCGGCGGCAATTGTCTATAGCGGCGAGGCGGCCAGGGCGATGACAGACGATGCCTCGCTGCGCTACATCATCCCGCGCGAGGGCAGCCAGATCTGGGTGGACAACCTGTGCATCCCGGCGAAGGCCCCGCACCGGGACCTCGCGGAGAAGTTCATCAACTTCGTGCTGGAGGCAAAGGTCGGAGCGCGGCTGTCGAACTTCCTGCAATTTGCCACCCCGAATGCCGCCGCGAAGGCCTTCATCAAGCCGGAGGATCTCAAGAATCCGGCGATTTATCCCTCGCCGGAAGTGATGGCAAAGCTGGAGTTCTTGGAGGACCTGGGCGGGAAGACGAAGCTGTATGACGAGGCGTGGACGCAGGTGAAGGCAAGGTAATAACCCGCGTGAAGCGGACACTCTTGTCCCTGTGACTATTCGCTTGGCGGCGTTTGCGCGGGATCGGGGGACAGGAGTGTCCCCTTCACGCTGCGCCAGGCCAGAAGCAACGACCCGAGGATCAGCGCTACTGCCACTGGGAAGTTCCAATCGAAGTCCGGCGCATCGCGGTCCACGCGGCGGACGCACCAGTCGAGGAAGATGGCGTAGCCCACCAGCATCATGGTGCTAAGCATCGCGAAGCGGCCCGCGTCCACCGCCGGATGGAAGAACAGTGCGAGCAGGGTCACGAGCATCAACACCACTCGCCACGCCGGAAACTTGCAGGTCATCGCGAGGGAATCGAGCAGGGTCTTCAGGGCAGGCAGGGTGATGACGGTCTTTGCGCCGACAAGTTTGCCGTCCACCACTTTGCCGCCTTCACGACGGAAGTTCTTGTCCGCCATCGGACCCATGAGTTCGTTGGTGCCGACGGCGACCCAGACGTGCTGGAGGTTCGCCACGAGCCGCGCCTCCGCGTAGCCACGCGAGCGCAGAATGCTCACGGCCAGCACGGCCCGGCCATCGCAGTCCTCGCGCTTGCGCTCCCAGACCTCGGCGGCCGTGGGCCAGTAATCGAGGTTCCACCATCCGTGCCAGTCGTATTGATAGGCGATGCGACGATAGACAAACCGCTCTATGGCCTTGAACTCGGTCATGGCCGGCGCATTCGAGGCGAGGAGGCCGTCAATTTCCCGGTTGATCTCGGGCATCGCAGGCAGGTCAGCCTGGATGAGTTCTTCGACGTTGAGCAGGTGATGAATCTGCTGGACGAGGAGGACCGGATTCGGAAACAGGGCGAACAGCACAACGACCGTCAAGAGAGCCAGCTTGAGGCCGGCCCGCTTGAGCGGTCGTTGCAATTGCAGCCAGCGCCAGAACTGCGCTCCGGTCGTGGCGATACGGTTCACAACACGGCCTAGCGCCGCAGTTTGGAGAGCAGGCGGAGGAACTCGATGTAGAGCCAGATGAGCGTCACCATCAGGCCGAAGGCGGCATACCACTCCATGTATTTCGGAGCGCCAGCCGCCTCGCCCTGCTCGATGAAGTCGAAATCCAGCACCAGGTTGAGCGCCGCGATCACGACGACGAACAGGCTGAAGCAAATGCCAATGGTGCCCGAGTCATGGATGTAGGGGATGTTCGTCCCGAACATCCGCATGACCATGCTGATCAGATAGACAACGGCGATGCCGATGGTGGCGGCAATCACCCCCATCTTGAACTTCTCCGTGGCGCGGACCAGACCGGTGCGATAGGCCAGCAGCAGGCCGAAGAGCGTGCCGATGGTGAGCAGCACGGCCTCCAGCACGATGCCTTTGTAGCGGGCCTGCATGAAGGCGGAGAGCGCGCCGAGCAGCAGCCCTTCACACACCGCATAGATGGGCGCGGTGATGGGGGCGGCCCGCTGTGCGAAGCAGGTGATCAGACAGAACACCAGGCCGCCAATGCCACCACCAATCATCCACGGCACCGCTCCAGCCACGTCGCCCGCCATCACCTTGCTCCAGGTGAAGAGCGCGGAACTGACGACCAGCACGAGCAGAATCAACGTGCGCGTGATGGTGCCATTGATGGTCATCCGGCTGGCATCCTCGCGGAGGCCTTCGAAGACGCTGCTCTTTAATACGGGGTTGGAGCTTTCCATAGTGGTTGGGTTGGGGTTGGTTGGGCCGACAGAGCCGGACTAATCCAGTCGTTTGATGCTGATGTTGCGGAAGGCCACGGGATCGCTGTGACCGGCAAAGCCGAAGTGGCCTTTCGTGCGGGTGACACCGGGGTGCTTGGACTTCGCCATGTAGGTTTCAGGGTCCACCTTGCTCAGGTCGGTGTCGAGGATGACCTCGCCATTCAGAACCACCTTGATGGTGGAGCCTTTGACGGTGACTTCCTGGAAGTTCCATTCGCCCACTGGCTTTTGGGCGCCGCGCTTGGCGGCGACCATGCCATAGGCCGAGCCGTGATACTGGCGCGTGTCGAGCTTCGCGTATTTGGCGGCGGTGTCGTCGAGCACCTGTAGCTCGCACATGCCGACGTAGGCGGTGTCGCCCTGGCCGGGATAGCGGATGGCCAGCCCGTTGTTGCCACCGGGAGGGACAGTGAACTCCAGTCGCACCACGAAGTCGCTGTATTCCTCCTTGGTGTAGATCGTGCCGCCCTTGCCGGGCTTGCAGACAATCGCGCCGTCCTTGACCTGGTAATTGTCCACCGGGCCGGCCCAGCCTTCGAAGTCCTTGCCGTTGAAGACGGAGACGAAGCCGTCCTTGTCCTTGTCAGCAGCGGGGAGCGTGAGCGCGCCAACCAGTGCGACGAGCACGGCGGCGGATTTGAGAAGTGCCTTCATGTTGGTGATCAAGCTGTGCAGTGAAGTGTCGCTTACTTGCCGAGCTCCTTGATGAAGATGTTACGCCAGCGGATTTCGCCGCCGTGGGTCTGAAGCTGGATCGGGCCTTTCTCTGGGACACTCGTCTTGCGGTCATAGTAATTCTCGAGCTTCGCGTTGTCCACCACGAGCTTGTCGTTGAGCCAGACGGTGACGTTCTCGCCCTTCATGATGACGCGGAACTTGTTCCACTCGCCGAACGGCTTGTCCGCAAGGACCAGCGGGTCCTTGCCGGGCGCGCCGGGGCTGTTGTTCCAGAGGCCGCCGGAGCCCTTGTTTGCGCCGAGCTTGAACTTGGCCTCTTCGGTGTAGTCCCAGATCTGCACCTGGGGAACTCCGCGCAGATAGATGCCGCTGTCGGCCTTGGGGACCGTCTTGTATTCGAGGAGCAGTTCGAAGTCGCCGTAGTCCTTCTCGGTCGTTGCGTAGGCACCGAAGCCGTCATTCACCAGATCGTCACCCTCGACATACCAGTGGGCCTTCCCGGTCTTGCCGATTTCCATCATGGAGCCCTTCTGGTCAGGCGCGGTCCACTTCTTGATCTGCTCGGCACGCTGCTCCGGCGTCATGGCCAGCAGCTTCCGGTGGTCGGCGGTCGTGCCGCCCCGCCAGCCGGAGAGGTCCTTGCCATTGAAGAGCGCGGTGAAACCGGCGGGGGGCTGCGCGGCCTGCGCCGCCGTGCCCAAGGCAAGCGAGGCGAAGGCGGTGACAACCAGCAGACGGAACGAACAAGGCGGAGTGAATTGCATAGTGTGCGGCGTTGTTAGACGAGTCATGCCCGTTGGTCAATCCCCGGGCGTGTCAGAAGGACGGCTTTCCACGCTGGCGGATTCAGCTTCCCCGGATTGCCAGTCCCCGAAGCGGCGTGTTCCAGGCCCGGATGTTTCACGCCGGGTCGTGGACCGGCGCTCCGCGGAGCCACCACCGACCGCTTGCCTTTCCCGACGGCGAGAGTCTAAGTTTCCGCCCCTTATGAAGAATTTGACGTTCATTCGTTGCCTGCTGGTGCTGGGCAGCCTGGTCGCCGCCAGCTTCGGCGCGGAGATCCCCAAGAACAAAACCTCCGGTGCGGCCCGCAACGCGATCAATCCCGGCGAGGCTACGCGCGAGGCCGAACTGGCCGCGAAGAAGTTCAAGCTGGCCCCCGGGCTCAAGGTGGACCTCTGGGCCGCCGAGCCGCTGCTCGCCAACCCCGTGGCTTTCTGCATCGACGAGAAGGGGCGCATCTACGTCGCCGAAACCCACCGCCTGCACCAGGGCGTCACGGATATCCGCGGCCACATGAACTGGCTCGACGAGGAACTGGCCGCCAAGACCACGGACGACATGCGCGCGCTCTTCGCCCGCTACAACTACGACGGCAAGACGAACATCTCTGAACGCGTCACGATGATCGAAGACCGCACCGGCAGTGGGATCGCCACACATTACACCGCGTTTGCCGACGGAATTTTCAACTCCTCGGTGGATGGCATCGGGGCCGGCCTTCTCGCACGGCGCGGCAACGTCTGGTTCGCCAACATTCCCAACCTCTGGCTGCTGCGAGACAACGACGGCGACGGCCAGACCGACGGTGCGAAAGATCTGCGCAAGCCTGTTTTCACTGGCTTCGGCGTGCGCGTCGGATTCCTCGGCCACGACCTCCATGGCCTGCGCATCGGGCCGGATGGGAAGCTTTACTTCAGCATCGGTGACCGCGGCGCGAACGTGAAATCGCTCGAAGGCAAAACCGTCGCCACCCCCGAGATGGGTGCGATCTTCCGTTGCAATCAGGACGGCAGCGACCTGGAAATCTTCCACCACGGCCTCCGCAACCCACAGGAACTGGCGTTTGACGAGTTCGGTAATCTCTTCACCGGAGACAACAACTCCGACGGTGGCGACCCCGCCCGCTGGGTCTATGCGGTCGAAGGTGGCGACACCGGCTGGCGCGTGGGCTGGCAGTTCATCGAGACGGCACCGTGGACGCAACGCCGCGGTCCGTGGCTGGGCGAGCGCATGTGCTATCCGGAGGATCGCGCCGCGCACATCCTGCCGCCCATAGCAAACATCGCCAACGGCCCGAGCGGCCTAGCCTACTATCCCGGCACGGGCCTGCCGGCGAAATACGACCAGCACTTCCTGCTGTGCGACTTCAAGGGAGCCAGCACGGCCAGCGGCGTGTGGAGCTTCAAGATGCAGGCCAAGGGCGCGAGCTTCGAGCTGGTCGAGAAGGAGCAGTTCATCTGGAACACCCTCGCGACCGACGTGGACTTCGGCTACGACGGCC
>CAZOCL010000191.1:0-12723 GCA_964578245.1 uncultured Klebsiella sp.
TGGCGGCGGCGCGGCTGCCGGCGGAGGCGGTGCTGGAGAAGATCGTGCGGTATGAACGGATGCTGGAGCGGCAGATTGAGCGGGGACTGGGGATGCTGGAGAAGCGGAGGAAGGTCCAAGATCCAAAGCTCAAAATCCAAAGGAGGGAGGGGACGAATGGGAGGGAGAGGACTGATGGGACGGATGGAGATCTGCGAAACGAAGCCAAGGGAAGCGGGGAGGAATTTCAAATTTCAGATTTCGAATCTCAGAGCGAGCGGGACGGCGGAGGCGGAAAAGAGGAGAGGCCCCAAAGATTCAGGGAAGACAAAGATGAGGGACACGCCGGGTCGGGGACCGGCGCTCCGGTGGGCAGGGCGGCGCTGAATCAGGAATCGGAGGAGGTCAGCAAGATGGGGTCAGAAAAATGGGGAAGGGGTGAGCAACGAGCGGACGCGGGGTTGATGGCCGCCGACGCCCCCTCACTCCGGCCCTCTCCCCCGATGAGGGAGAAGAGGGGTGCGGAGGGAAGGGATGCGGAAAAATGCGATGGGGCGAATGGGACGGAGGGGACGAATGGTGAATTGCGGAACGAAGCCAATTTAGGAAGCGGTGAGGAATCTCAGATTGGAGATTTCAGATTTCAAACTGAGCAGGGTCGGACGCTGGAGCAGGGGCGGGAAGAGGAGGCCAGTGCAGGAGAGCGGACCCAAAGATTCAGGGAAGACAAAGATGGGGGGCGCGCCGGGTCGAAGGCCGGTGCGCCTCAGGCTTCAACCACTTGACGCCCGTCCAGCCGGCTCACTTCTCCGCGAGGAGCTTCTCCACCTTTTTCTCCAGCCCATCCCGCGCGTTCATGTCCACGAGGTTGCCTTTTTTGTCCACGAGCCACATGGCCGGGATGGAGGTGATGTCGAACTGCTTCGCGAAGCGGTTCTCGGCCTGCTCGGACTCGAAGAACTGCGGCCAGGGGAGCTGCTTTTGCTTCACCATCGCCTGGAGGGCGGCCTTGTCCTCGTCGAGGCTGATGGCGATGACTTCAAAGCCTTTGGGGTTCAGCTTCTCGAAGGTGGCCTTCACGTTCGGAATCTCGGCGACGCACGGCCCGCACCAGGTGGCCCAGAAGTCCACGAGCACGACCTTGCCCTTGAGCTTGGCGAGTTCCACCTTGCGGCCGTCGAGCGCGGTAAACTTGATGTCCAGCGAGCGGCCCATGCGCTCGGATTTCTTGAGCAGGGCGGCGGCGGCTTCCTTCACCTGCGGGTCGGCGCTGCTGGTGGCAATTTCCTTGGCGATGGCGACGGCTTTGGGGCCTTCGGAGCGCATGGCGACGGCATACAGCATCTCGAAGACTTCCTTCCGTTCGGGGAATTCCTTCTGCAAGGCGCGCGTGCCTTTCTCGAATTCCTCGAGCATTGCGGGCATGCCCTCGGCCTGTTTCAGGCCGGCCTTGCGGTCCACGCCCTGCATCCGCAGGCGGAACTTTTCCTCGGACGTCTTGGCGGGGTCGGCGAGGAGTTCCGCCTCGACCTTGTCGAGCTGGGCCAGGCGCGAGGTGTCGCCGCGGCGGACGGCGCTGGAGAGGAGCTGGTGCCGCTGCTCGCGCGCCTCGGCAGCCTTCGCGTGGGTGGGGAAACGGGTGGTGAACTCGGCGGCGATGTCCGCCGCGCGGATGGCGGCCTCGGCCTGCTTGGTGCGGAAGGCGGCGAGTTCCTCGGGGGTTGGGATGCGGCCCTGCCACTCGGCGGGAGGCGTGGGCGGTTCGGCGGCCTTCTGCAACCGCTCGAGGAGGGTGTCGGCATCGGCGGGAGCCTGGGCGAGCGCGGGGCCGCTGGCGAAGGCGGCGAGCAGGAGCGCAGTGGCGCAGGCGCGGAGGACGGTTCGTTTCATGGGGGTTGGACGTGCTACGGTAATAGTTATTCCGCAATGGCCGGACTGGCAACTGGGGCAAAACCCTGAAGCCGCTCGCGGAGCAGTTGCAGACGGCGGGGGTTGTCGGCGGCGGAAAGGTCGGCTTCGCGCTGGTCTGCGGGCGGGTGGGCGAGGGAATAGTCGAGGGCGGTGAGCAGGGATGCGACTTCGGAGGGCGCAAGGGTGAGGACTGGTTTGTTCTCCTCCTGTTCGAGGCGCACGGCCTTGCGGGCGAACTCCAGCATCACGGCGCAGGGTTCAAGGCAGGGGATGAGGCTCTTGGCCTCTGGCGTGTCCGGGGCGAGGCCATCCACGGTCCAGAGGCGGCGCTTCAGACAGAAGCGGGCGTCGCAGCAGGCGCGGATGACCTGGGCGGCGGGCGCGTCTGTGAGCATCGTGGTGATGCGATACATGCCGGTCTGGCGGGCAGTGAAGGCGCGGTAGTGCGTGACGGGGGGCACGGGCTGCTGTGCGGCGAACCAGTCGGCGATGGCTCCGGGGTAGAGCTGGTTGAGGGCGGTCTCCAGCTCGGTGTCGGAGGCGACGTGGCAGAGCCAGCCGGAGCGCAGGTTCGGGGCGGCTTTGATGGGGCGGAACGCGCCGGCGACTGTGGCGTTGGCCAGCGCGCGGAGTCCGGCGCAGGCGGTGGGTTGCAGGCGGTTGGGCGGAGTCTCGCGGTCGCTGAGATGGCGGAGTTCAAAGCCGCTTGCGGTCCGACGCACCAGCACTTGCGCGAGCACCAGCTCGGGGGCGGGCAAGGCGCAGAACGCGGCGAGCGCGGGGTTGATTACGGCGACCATGACGCGCGGAAGCTAAGGCATGACGGGGTCATGCCCAAGTGCAGAGTGAAGGCGACACTCTTGTCCCCTATCATATCAGGAATCTTGGACAGGCAATGGGGGACAGGAGTGTCCCCCTCACGGGCGGAGGACGATCTTGCCGGCGAGGGCACCGGACCGCTGGAGGGTGCTCTCCTCCTGGAGGCGGTGCGCGGCGGCGGCCTCGGCGAGGGGGAGGATGCGGTCAATGTTGGCGCGCACCCGGCCCTCGGCCAGCCAGCGGTTCAGGTCGTCAGCGCAGGGCCGCTGCTCCTCGGGGGTGGCGTTGAACATCGCGAAGCCATGCAGCGAACAGTCCTTCACATAGAAGGGGCCGACCGGGAAGACCGGCCGCGCCTCGCGACCCGCCATGAGCACGAAACGTCCGCGCGGGGCGAGCAGCGGCACGGCGCGGTCGAAGTCCGGCTCGCGCTGCGTCTCCCAGAAGACGTTCACACCGGCGGGGGCGAACCCCTTCACGGCGGCGGCCACGTCCTGCGTGCGATGGTTCAGCGCGAGGTCTGCGCCGAAGGCGCGGGCCTTGGCCACGCGGTCGTCGCTGCCGGCGGTGGCGATGACGCGCGCCCCGGCGGCCTTGGCAAGCTGCACCACCATGGAGCCGACGCCGCCTGCGCCGCCGTTGACGAAGACGGTTTCGCCGGCCTGCAAACGGGCCTTCGCGAAGAGGCCCAGATGCGCGGTGATGCCCACGAGCGCGATGGCGGCGGCGTCTTCATCGCGCACGCCTTCGGGCAGCGCGTTGAGCCAGCGTTCTTCGACACAGGCGAACTCGGTGAAGGTGCCCTGGCGGCCGAAGAGGCCCTGGTTCGAGCACCAGACGCGGTCGCCGGGTTTGAAGCGGGTGCAGTTCGGGTCCACGGTTTCGACGACGCCCGCGAGGTCGCAGCCGATGACGAAGGGCAGGGGGAGTTGCATCTTCACCATGCCGGCCCGGACGTAGGTGTCGATAGGATTGACCGCGACGGCGCGGACGCGGATGAGCGCCTCACCGGCGCGGGGCTCGGGCTGGGGGAGGTCGCCGAACTGGATGCCTTCGGCGGGGCAGGGGGCGGTGATGAAAGCGGCTTTCATGGAATTGAGATTAGGCGAAGAGAGGTCCGGCGACAAATCATGTTCAACTCGTTCGCGATGGGTTGTGACGAATTGGTTGCAGCAAATATGAGGCTGCTTCAATCTGGCTTCGTGGACGCCAAGTGCCCCTGCTGTGCCGCGTCGGTGGAAACCGAGGGATTCCTTTGTCCCAATTGCATGGCGGAATTTGACGGCGTTTGCGACGCGCCAAAGCCTGCGCCGCCTGCAGAAAGCGATGCACACGACCCCCTCCTGACTAAACCACACCGCCAGCTAGTCGACTTGGACGTGCTGCCGGGGGGTTACAGCGAGGTGCATGGATTTTCCCAGCCTGATTGGGGAGTAATCCAGCGCTACGTCGAGTCGAACACTCTGGCTTATGAGCGGGAGGAAGTGTGGTGTGACCTCGGCCGCCAGTGGCTGCGATGTTTGCGAGATAATCTTGGAGGGAGATATTCGGTGCGTGAGGACGGTCGCTTTTTCCTGCTCTCGGAAATGTCCCCTGGCGACGCGGGCCGATTGCTCCGGTTTACAGATAACATTCATACGCAGATGATCGAACTTCTTGGGGACGGATGCTGGCGGCAAGGCGGTGGAAAATGTCCGCTGATCGTCTTCGAGGATGAGGATGACTATTTTGCCTATGTCAGTCATTTCTACGGGCAGGAATCCATCCCGCGCACGGCCGGTGTCTGCATCAACCGGGGCTATGTTCATATTGGAGTGCAAGCCGCGTTTGCCCGTCTAGACCGAGGGATCATAGCCCACGAACTGACCCACTATTGTGTCGCCCATTGGCCGTTGCCGGTCTGGCTAAACGAAGGTCTGGCCCAGACCATGGAGCGCAGGTTTGCCACTTATGGTCAGCCGGTGTTGGAAAAGGGACGCGCCGATGAGCATCGGGCATTTTGGGATGCAGATCTGATTCAGTCCTTTTGGGCGGGGGAATCCTTCGGTGCATCCCAGCAGGCCCGCGACCTGAGCTACAGCCTTGCGGAGATATTGGTGAACCTGCTGGCAGACCGACGGCCACCCTTCCAAGAGTTTCTCAGGCGCTCCCACTGGGAGGATGCCGGGCAGACAGCAGCATTCGATTGCATGGGCACCTGTCTTGGAAAAGTAGTGGCGCAGTTTCTAGGTCCGGGGCACTGGCGACCTGAGCGGAAAGTCCTGGCTGCTTGCTGGGAGCGACTCCGTTTGCAGCAGGTGGCTGACGACGCATGAGAACGGCGCTGCTCTAAATCTCACGGATTGGAAAACGGCATCTTCCACGGCAGGCCGGCGGCGATGCCGATGAGGTCGAGGATGAGGTAGTTCCAGACCAGGTAGGTGAGCACGCCGCCGACCAGCACGACCAACGTGGTGTTGATGATGCGGTTGCGCTCGCGTTTCGCGGCGTCGAGGGTGCAGATGCCCCGGCGGCGGAAGTAAACCACCAGCCCGGCAATGGCGAGGCCGAGGCTCACGGCGTAGAGCACGTAACGGGTCGGTCCCCAGTAGAGGCGGTCCGAGAGGGCGGCGGCGGTGCTCACCGAGGCGAGGCCGAAGAGCACGAGCACCACGCTGGGCAGACAGCACAGACTGGCCACGACGGCGCTCGACAGCACGAGGCCCAGCAACGCGCGCCAGTTCTCACGCGGGCGCGGTGGCGGGGTGGCGGGTTCGCCGGGCTCGTTCATCGTGCAAAGGATAACACGGCGAGTGGGGAGCCGGTAGCACTTCGCGGCGTGCGGATGAATCCCTCAAGCATTCAGGGGAGGCAAAGATTGAGACTAAACTTCGCGCCCAGTCTGGAAGTGAGTCTGTGTGCTGTGACTCGAATGGGATGCTCGCGGTGCTCGCCTCGCTCCGCTCGAGATGGGGCTCGACGGAGTCTCGCCCTACCGGATGTCGGTCAGCAGCGCTTCCGCGTGCTTGCGGGCGGCCTCGCCCTGGCCGCCGAGCATGCGGGCCAGTTCGTCCACCCGCTGCTTGCGGATCAAGGGCTGGATGTCCGAGAGCGTGCGGCCGTCGCGGACCTGCTTGGTGACGACGAAGTGCGTGTCCGCCGCCGCCGCGACGGGCGCGAGGTGGGTGATGCACAGCACCTGCCGGGCACGCGCGATCTGGCGCATCTTGTCGCCGACGGCGTTGGCCGTTTCGCCGCCGACGTTTGCATCCACCTCGTCGAAGACCAGGACGGGAATCTCGTCTTCCGCCGCGAGCACGGTTTTGAGCGCGAGCATCACACGCGCCATCTCCCCGCTGGAGGCGATGGCGCGGAGCGGGCGTGCGGGCTCGCCGGGGTTGGGGGCGAACTGGTATTCCACGGTGTCGAGGCCAGCAGATTGCCGATTGCCGATTGCCGATTGCCGATTGTCGGTGAGTTCGGCGCTGGTAAGCGCGACACCGAATTCGCTTTGTTGAAAGCCCAGGTCCTGCAACTGGCGGGTGGCGGCCTTGGTGAGCTTGGGAATCACCTTGCGCCGGGCGGCGGACAGGTCGCGGCCGGTGCGGGCCAGTTCGGCGTCGAACTTGGCGAGGGCGTCGTTCAAGCGCGCCAGTTCGGCGTCACGTTGTTCGAGGCTGTGCAGCCTGGCCTTCGCCTCGGTGCCGAAGGCGATGACGTCGGCAAGCGAACCGCCATACTTGCGCTTGAGCGAATGAATGAGGTTCAGCCGCTCCTCCAGGTGCGCGAGGCGGGCGGGGTCGAGTTCCACACGGTCGGCGTAGCGGGACAGGTCGGCCTGGAGATCGCGCAGGGAACCCATGGCCTGTTCGTGGGTATCGGCGAAGGGCTTGGTGACGGCGTCCACGCGCTGGAGGTCCTGCAAGGTGCGGCCCAGCGCGCCGAGCTGGTTGAAGAGCGAAGCTTCCTCGCCATCCAGGGCACCGAGGGCTGCTTGGGAAAGCTGGAGCAGGCGCGCGGCGTTGCTGGTGCGGTGGTGCTCGGCTTCGACTTCCGCCTCCTCGTCGGACTTGAGCCGGGCGGCGGTGATCTCCTGCACTTGGTGGCGGAGCAGGTCGAGCTGCTGGGCGTAGGTGTGCTCGTCCACGATGAGCGCGGCCTTCTCCTCCTCCAGCACGTTGCGGCGGCGGACGAGTTCGGCGAAGGCGGCGACCTGCGGTTGCAGGCCACCGAAGGCATCGAGGATCGAGAGTTGCTTCGCCGGGTGCAGCAGCGACTGGTGGTCATGCGGACCGTGCATGTCCACGAGGCCCTCGCCGATGGCAGCGAGGGTGGCGAGGGTGGTGGGCGAGCCGTTGACGAACTGCCGGTTGGCCCCGGCGGCGGTGAAGATGCGTTTGAGGACGAGCTGGTTTTCCTCGCACGGTTCGAGGCCGTTCTCCTCGAGCAGCGCGGCCAGCGGTCCACGCAGCTTGGCCACGTCGAAGACCGCCTCAACCGCGCAACTGTCCGCGCCCGCACGGATGAGCGTGCGGTCCGCGCGCTCGCCGAGGACGAGGTTGAGCGCGCCGATGATGATGGACTTGCCCGCGCCGGTTTCGCCGGTGATGACGTTGCAGCCTGGGCGCAGTTCGAGCGTCAGGTCGGCCACGAGGGCGAGGTTCTTGATGCGCAGGGTGGTCAGCATCGGTCGGCGGCGGAATCATTCCGGCGGACGGAGCGGGGGCAAGGAATTTCTCGGTGGAGGGGCGAATGGAGGGCCCCGCTCAAACCCGTCAGCTACTTGTTCTCATTCTCGTCCTGCTGCAACTCCTTCTTGAGCAGGCGGCCTTGCTCGTCGGTCGAGATGGCATAGCGTTTCCCGTCCAGGCGTGTCTCGAAGGAGTAGGAGAGGCGTTGCCGGCGGGAGTTCTCCACGTTGCCGCCGCGCGCGAGCTTCTTGAAGGAGTCGCGCACCGCGACGGGAAGCTGGGCCAGGCTCTGATCCTCGGCGTCGTTGTAGTCCTTCAACTCCACTCGCACGACGATGCCGCGCAGGTTGATGCGGACGCTGTATTCGAGGCCCTCGTGGCTGACGGTGGCCTCGTATTGCTGGCGACCGTCCTCGTTAACACGGCCCAACTCGACGATGCGTCCGCCCTCTGCCTCGCGCTGGAGCGCGGCTTTCACAGCGGCGGGAACTTCGACGGCCACAGTGGTCGCGGTTTTCTCATCCTGGGCGCACACCAGGCCGACGCCAGCGGCTACGAGGACTGCCAGGACATGACGGGGGAGAAGATTGGCTTTCATGCTGCCGACTTTGGAAAGCTTCCGCTCACCGCGCAATCTGAAAGCGGCAGCGGAGCGCGGCCTGCTGGCATTCGGAGTCGCGAAGCGTCTTGGAGTGCGCCGGCCCTCCGGCGCTTTGGGAGACGTGGGAGGGCGCAAACGTGGCGGTCTATCCGCACGTCGCGAAAAGCGGTGGAGGGCCACCGCACTCCAAGACGCTGGCGCGCGGCCGATGGTGCCTGTTCATCTGGTTGCGACCTACTTCCCCACGGTCAAAGCGTGCGCCGTTCGCACAAAGGTCTCCATCTCCGCCTCCGTGCCAATGGTGATGCGCAGGTAGTCGCGCACTTCGGGATACTTGAACCACCGGACGAGCAGCTTCTTCGCCCGCAGCTTGGCCAGCCATTCCTCGGCGGGAAAGCGCGGGGGCTTCGCGAGCAGGAAGTTTGTCTGGCTCGGCAGGACGCCCCAGCCCAGGCCGGTCAGTTCCGCCGTGACGTGCTGACGCGTGGCGATGATGCGGCGGAAGTTGCGACGGTAGTAAGGCAGGTCGTCGAGCGTCGCGAGCGCGGCGATCTGGCCAAGGCCGTTGACGTTGTAGCTGTCGCGCACCTTGTCCAGCGCGGCGATGAGGTCCGCGTGGCCGACGAAGTAGCCGACGCGCTGGAAGCAGAGCGAGTAGGCCTTCGAGAAGGTGCGCGAGACGAGCACATGCGGGTGCTTGAGCGCGAGGGTCATCGCGTTCTCGGCGGCGAAGTCCACGTAGGCCTCGTCCAGCACCACGACGCCCTTGGATTGGGCGCAGAGCGCGTCCAGTTCGGCCGTGCTGAAGCCGCGACCGCTCGGGGCGTTCGGCGTGGTGATGAGCGAGAGCGCGGCTTGGAAGTCCCAGCCCTTCTTTGGCAAGGAGGCGAGCGATGGCAGGGTGAAGTCAGCGTTAAGCGGGACGGCATTCACCACGGCGCCCGCGATCTCGGCAAGCACAGGGTAAAGCGAGTAGCTGGGGCTGAAATACTGGACCGAGCTTGCGCCAGGTGGCCGCCTCCTCACGTCGTCGGCTACGGGTTCGACGAACGTGCGCGTGGACAGCGCCAGCAGTTCATCTGAGCCGTTGCCAACGATGATGTTCTCCGGCGCACAGCCGTGGAGCTTGGCCAGCTTTTCGCGCAGTGCGGAGGCGGTGGGGTTCGGGTAGAGCCGGAGCCGGCCATCCACCGCCGCCTTCACCGCTGCGAGGACTTTGGGCGAGGGCGGGTAAGGATTCTCGTTGGTGTTGAGCTTGATGAGGCCGGGAATCTTGGGTTGCTCGCCGGGGACATAGGCGTGCAACCGCTGGACCAGCGGACGAATCAAAGGGCGTTGGGTGCGAACTGCCATGGGGGGATTGTCGGGAGAAACCGGGGTGGAAGTCGAGCCGCGAGGCGCGTCTTCAACCGGTAGGGTGAGACTCCGTCGAACCCCATTCCGAGCGGTAGCGAGGCGAGCGAAGCGAGCTTCAGCACCGAGATGCTCGCTGCGCTCGCGCCGACTGCGTCGGCATATGGGGTTCGACGGAGTCTCACCCTACCGGTTCGTCGGGCTGTCGGACCGTGGGAAACCTGAAGGGGGACAGGAGTGTCCCCCTCACGCCGCGCAGCGCTTCAGCAGGTTCTCCGTGATGCGCTGCACGCGCGCGTCCGGCCCATGCGGACGGCTCCAGTGGCTCCACGGGAGGATGTGGCCGGGCGGTGTGCTGAGACCCTGCGGCCACCAGATCGTTGCGGCGTTGAAGACGATGTTCTGCTTCGGACCGGGGAAGATCGTCGCGGTCCAGTGCGCCGGCGTGGTGCCACCGCGCCAGACGGTGCCCTCAGCCACGACTTCCAGGCCGGGGATGTTCGCGGGCGAACCATGATGCTCCCAGCCGACCAGGCCGCGCACGGAGTCGCCCTTTTTCATGCCCGTGCCCGCAAAGATCCAATGGTCCGGCCTGGTGCACACCCAGTCCCCGCCGCCGTTGAAGGGCACGATGCTGCGCGCGCCGATGATGTCGGACTCATTGCGCGTGTCGCGTTTCCAGTCCTTGGTGAAGACGTTGATGGACGCCTCGACCTCCTGGTCGGTGAGGCCCGCGTAAATGCCCGTGCGCTGGAGGATGCGCTTCGGCTGGCCAGTGGACGACGGTTGAAAGGGCGTGACTCCGAAGACCGAATTGCCCGAGAGCCACAGCGCGTGCGTGCCCGAAGCGATGGCGGACTTCACCGCGTCGTATTGCCGCGTGTCCCAATACTCGTCATGGCCCACGCTGAGGAAGGTCTTGCAGCGTGTGATCTGCGCGGCATCGAGGCAGTCGCTGTTCGAGCAATAGGTGACGTCGTAGCCCTGTTGTTCCATCCAGTAGGCCAGCGGGAACTCCCACAGCAGATACTCGCCGGAGCCGATGGAGAGCGGGTGCTCGTAGATCTGCGCGTATTTGCCATACGGCCGGTCGAAGCTGACCCGTGTGCCAAGGGCGTGTGCACCGCGCGGGTCGGTGTAGAGCGAGAAGTCGTTGGGCCAGCGATTGTAGGCCTGCCAGGTGTTGTCACTGCACTGGAAGAGGAAATCCGCCGGCCGGTCATCGCGGACGATGAAGACGACGTAGGTCTGCCAGTAAGGCTCGGTGGCCTTGTCCGGCACGGTCGTGAGCCGGGCGAGATAGACGCCGCTGGTCCAGTCAGCCGGGATCTTGAAGGAGACCACCGGCGCCCATTTGCACTCATGCAGCCGGTTCTCACCCATGGTCGGGTCGGGCTGCTTCGTGCAAGGGATCGGGCCTTCCGTCATCATCAGCCGGGCACCGCGACCACCGTAGTAGCCCGTGCGGAAGACCTCGAAGAGGAACTTCGCGTCGGGGTTCACGCTCACCATGAAGTCCACGGTTTCGCCGGCCTTCACGCTCTGCTTCGAGCAATAGCCCTCGATGGCGGGCGCGCGGAAGGCGAGGTTCTTCTCCAGCCGCACGCGGGTGAGCTGCCAGTCAATCGCACCGGGCTTGGCGTTCTCCGTCGCGATGAGTGAACGGTTGCGTGAAGCGGGGGTCTTCGCCGTTGGCTGGGCTTGGCCATCGCTGACCGCGAGAGCCGCGGCACCGGCGGCCGAGGCCTGGAGGAATTCACGGCGGCCGAGGCGGGGAGAGCGTGGTTTCATGTGAGGAATGAGCGAAGGGGAGATTCGCGTAGCAGCGAGATTATTCAATGACGCTCTTTAACCTGGACTCCGTGCGGAAGAAAATCGACGGCCAGGAGCGCGGCCTTCAGGCCGCAGAAACGTGCGCATACACCTGATTACGCGAATGCACTTGTCCTGCCGGACAACTCTGCGGCGTGAACGCCGCGCTCCTGATCAGTTTGAGACTCCTTACGTCGTCTCCTACGTGGAGAAGAGAGAGAGCGCCGCTACCACATCCCGGGCGATCTGCGCCTTGAGGGCGTCGAGCGAGGGGAACTTCTGCTCGTCGCGAAGTTTGGCGACGAAGCTGAGTTCGAGTTCAGCCCCGTAGATGTCGGCGGCGAAGTCGAGGAGATGCACCTCGCATTGCAGGCGCGGCGTGGGGCTGGCGAGCGTGGGACGGAGACCGAGGTTCAGCGCGCCGCGATGCTCGTGACCGGCCACACGGACATGCACGGCATAGACGCCGTTGGGCGGCAGCACGAGACCGGTCACGTCCAGGTTCGCGGTGGGGAAACCGAGCTGGCGGCCGACCTGATCGCCACGAATCACGCTGCCCGCGATGGCATACTCGCGCCCGAGCATCTGGCTGGCGGCGTCGAGATCACCGGTGCGGACGGCCTCGCGGATGCGTGTGCTGCTGACGGGCTCGCCATCAAGCGAGACGGCGGCCAGGCCGTGGACGGTGAACTTGAGTTCCGCGCCCAGCTGCTTGAGCAGCGGGACATTCCCGCTGCGCTTGTGACCGAAGGTAAATTCGCTGCCGACGCAGACGCTGTGCAAGTGGCCAAAGTCACGCGCGAGACTGCGGATGAACTGCTCGCCCGTCTGTTCGCTGAACGCCCGGTCGAAGTGGATCAGCAGCGTGTTCGCCACCCCGAGCGACTCGATGGCGCGGAGCTTCTGCGGCAGCGAATAGAGCATGGACGGCACCCGGTCGGGCGCGACCACGGCGTTCGGATGACGGTCGAAGGTGATGACAACTGGAATGCCCTCGTGCTGCCGGGCGTCCGCAAGCGTCTGCCGGATGACCTGCTGGTGGCCCAGATGGACCCCGTCGAACACGCCGATGGCCACACAAACCTTGCGGCCTGCGGCCAGCAGTTCGGCGGCTTGGTGGATGACGCGCATGGCGGGGGCAGTTGAAGGGATTAAGGGTTAAAGGGTTGCAGAGGCTTTCGTGTCGGACGCACTTCTGCTTTGTCACTCTGTCACTCTTCAACTCTTTAACTTTTCAACCCTTCAACCCTTCCACTCACCTCGCCAGTTGCAGGAAGGGGATCACGCGCTTCTCCAGCTCGCCCACCGGCAGCGCCAGGATGGCATCGAGCGTGAGGGCGTCCGCCACGTCCCATTTGCCGGAGGTGACGCGGCGGAGGGTGGCCAGGTGCGCGCCGCAGCCCAGCTTCTGGCCGAGTTCGTGCGCGAGCGAGCGCACATAGGTGCCCTTGGTGCAGGCGACGCGGAACTTCGCCATCGGCTCGGCATAGGTGGTGAAGCGGTAGTTGAAGATGTGGACGAGCCGCGGCTCGCGGACGACCTCGATGCCCTTGCGCGCGAGCTTGTAGAGCGGCACGC
>CAZOCL010000192.1:0-12630 GCA_964578245.1 uncultured Klebsiella sp.
GCATGGCCCAGAAGGAACTGACCACCGAATACGCCAAGGACGTCGAAGGCGTCAAAGCGGTCCGGAACGAGATGACCGTCGCCAGCGCGCCGCCTGCGGCCCCGAGCGTCGGTGACAAGATTGACGACGCCTCCATCACGGCGCAGGTCAAATCCTCCCTGATGACGCACCGCTCGACCAGCGCCCTGAAGACCAAGGTCACGACCAACGACGGCGTGGTCACGGTCAGCGGCGTCGCCAAGAACGCCGCCGAAAAGAGCCTCGTCACCAAGCTCGTCTCTGACATCAACGGCGTCAGCAGCGTGATCAACAACATGACCATCGCTCCTGCGGTCTCCTCCAACTAATCCGGCGGACCGCTGCGAGCTGGCGCAAACGCGCCGGTTCGCAGCCCCGCCACTTCCAAGCACCCTTATGTTATACACCATTGCAGTCATCCTCCTCGTCCTGTGGGTCCTGGGGCTCGTGAGCAGTTACACCATTGGCGGGTTCATTCACATCCTGCTGGTCGTGGCCATCGTCATGGTCCTCGTCAACCTCATCTCCGGCCGCAAGGGCTCCGCGTAAGCACCGCCCAATCACTCAAACCAACCTGTCTCTATGAACACAAAAACCATCGTCGCAGTCGTCCTCATCGCCCTCGGAATCGTGGTGCTCGCCTATTCGGGCATTGCCTTCTCAACCCCCGGAAAGCCAGTCGAGTTTCTTGGCCTGCACATCGCCACCACTGACAGCCACTTCATCCCGCCCGCCGTGGGTGCCTTCGCGCTCATCGGTGGCATCGTGCTGCTGCTGGTGAACCCCAAGCGGGCTTGACCGCCACCTGGCCGGCAGCCGTAAAACGGCCCGGCCAGTTCCCTTTCCGCGCGGGAGGATAACCTTTCGCTTGCTTGCTGCATCACCGCCTCTCAACCGCATCCATGCCAACTCCTCCCATGCAACCAGCGCTCGAATCCACCAGCCACCGTGAGCGCACCGCCCAGGCTGCGCCAGGACCCGTTGGCGGCACCGACCACCCCGAACTCCAGGTGGAGGCCGGCGTGCCCGAAGGCTTCCGGCGCTTGCGCTGGAACGAAGTCGTGTGCCTCGGTGACTTCGTCATGGATGCGCACCATGGGTTTCAGCTCTGGGATGGCCCGCGCGGCTTCCGGGCCGATGCGTTTGTGAAGCCGACCTACCGGAGCGACCGGACCGTCTCCGCGAAACGGCACTCATAACGCGGGCTCCGCCAATCAGCTTCGCACCGCCTGTCTCGCCTCCTCGTTGATCTTCTTCAACGATTTGTCGGGACTTTGACCGCTTCGGCCAAGCTTCAACAAGCACCTTGCTGCCATGGCGCGAGACAGGGGAATACCTTAAAACCAATTTTCTAAGGTAGTGCTGAGAAGTGGCGACCCTACGGGGATTCGAACCCCGGTTACCGCCGTGAAAGGGCAGTGTCCTAACCGCTGGACGATAGGGTCGGCCTCGGACAGCGGACATTTAGGCGGTTGGGATACCCCCTTGTCACGCCAAAATTCCGGCGGCGGACTTTCCGAGGTGCAAATCAAGGCATGAGCGCCGAGATACGATGGCAGATCTGTGCACTTCGCGGCCGCTCTCCCTCACCCCGCCCTCTCTCGCTGGGAGAGGGGGCGACGCAGTCTGTATTTGTTGGCAAGGGAACTCCACTTTTACACAGAACGGCGCGAAGATTCTCCCTCTCCCAGCGGGATGTCACTGTTGGCTTTTGAGCAACGGCAAATCCACATCAAACGGACGGAGAAAGTGAAGCGGCGGGGAGACGTAAAGGCCGTGGGGACAACGTGATTTGGAGGAAGCGCGCTGCATGGATGAAAGGGCCGGAAGCAGCCCAACAGTGGACTCAGTGTTGGGTTTTCTGTTCTTGCAAGGAGATGCCTCGATCTGAAACTTTTTCAACAGAGGCTTGACAGATACAGCGAATTTGCTGGAATGGCACCAATCCAATAAAAGCCGTTCCAAGGGAACGGGCGGCTTTTGTCGAGGCCAAGTTCAATGAGCGCGATACGTCGGATACCGACTTTCTCCTTCCACCCTTTTTTATGAACCCCTCCCTTCTTCGTGGCTGGCTGGCGGTCTGTGCCGTTGTGCTCGGCTTGATCGGCAGCGCTTCCGCGCAGACCAACTACATCAACGTCAATCTTGGTGATGGCACCAAGATTGGGCTGGCGGCGACCGGCTCGGACACCAACGACTTCTGGAACAGTTACTATCCCACCGATGGCATGGGTGGCTTCTTTGACCCCAGCTTCTTGGTGCCGCTTCTCGCTGCAAACGGCACTTATACGAGCGCGGGAATGCTGATGTTCAACGTCTCTCTGGCCGGCACCAATAACGTCGGGGACGTCATGTTCGATTCCTGGCTGGCGGCGAATGGAACCAACCTCTATGTCACTCTTACCAACATCCCCTACGGCTCCTATGACATCTACGTGTATGGCCACGGGGATTCCAACGACCTCAACAGCACCATCAACCTGCAGGCCGCGTGGAGCAACTATGGCACGAAGTCCACCACCAACTCGGTGGATTGGAACACGAACACCTGGAGCGAGGGGGCGCAGTATGTCGTGTTCCGGGACGTCATGATTCCCAGCGGGCAGAACGTGCAGATCACGGTGGGCACCAACAGCGGGGGGCTGGCCATCCTCAACGGCTTCCAGCTCGTGAGCCGGACCGTGGACCCCATGCAGGACACCGACGGCGATGGCCTGACAGATGCTTACGAACTGGAGCATGGCACCAACCCGCTGCAGGCCGACACGGATGGAGACGGGCTGCCGGACGGGTGGGAAGTTCTTTTTGGCTTCGACCCGCTGACCGCCTCCACGCAAACCTTCATCAATGTTAACTTGGGCAAAGGCGTCAAAGCGGGGCAAGCCGCGCTCGGAATGGGCACGAATGACTTCTGGAACGGCTATTACCCCACCAACGGCATCGGTGGTTTCATTGATCCCGGTGTGCTGGTGCCCCTGATCGCTGCCAATGGCACCAATACGGTCGCCGGGATGCTGGTGTTCAACGTCTCCTTGACCGGCACCAACACCGTCGGGGACGTCATGTTTGATTCCTGGCTGGCGGCGAATGGGACCAACCTTTATGTCACCTTCACCAATCTGCCCTATGGCCGCTTCGACATCTACGTGTATGGGCACGGCGATTCCAACGAACTGGACAGCACCATCAACCTGCAGGCGGCCTGGAGCGATTATGGCACGCAGGTCACCACGAACACCGGTGACTGGAACACGAGCACATGGGCCGAAGGGGCTCAGTATGTGGTGTTCCGGGACGTGCTGATTCCCAGCGGGCAGAACGTGCAGATCACGGTGGGCACCAACAGTTCCGGCCTGGCGATCCTCAATGGCATCCAATTGGTAAGCAAGCCCCTGGATCCCATGCAGGACAGCGATGGGGATGGCCTGACGGATGCTTACGAACTTGAGCATGGCACCAACCCCTTCGCCGCCGACACGGACGGCGATGGGATTTCGGACGGCGACGAGGTCAATGTCTATGGCACCAACCCGCTGCTGGTTGACACGGATGGGGACGGGTTGCCGGATGCGTGGGAGATCTTCTATGGCTTCGACCCGCTGACCGCCTCCTCGCAGACCTTCATCAACGTCAATTTCGGCGACGGTCTCAAGACGGGCCGGGCCGCGATTGGGATCCGCACCAACGATTTCTGGAACAGCTACTACCCCACCAACGGCATCGGCGGTTTCATTGATCCCGGTGTGCTGGTGCCGCTGACTGCGGTCGCTGGCACCAACACTACCGTTGGAATGGTGGTCAGCAATGTCGCCCTGGCCGGCACCAACAACGTCGGGGACGTCATGTTTGATTCCTGGCTGGCGGCGTCCGGGACCAACCTTTATGTCACCTTTACCAACCTGCCCTACGGCCTCTATGACGTCTACGTGTATGGCCACGGAGCTTCCAACGAGCTGAACTCCGCCGTGGCTTTGACGACGGCCTGGAATGCTTACAGCTGGCAATCCACCACCAACAGCAGCGATTGGAACACCACGAACTGGATCGAAGGCGCTCAATACGTCGTGTTTCGGGACGTGATGCTGCCGGCTGGGCACGACCTGCAAGTTGCCGTGGACGCCGGCGTCGGAGGGTTGGCGGTGATCAACGGGTTGCAATTGATCAGCAAAGCCATCCCACCCGCCCAGGACAGCGATGGCGACGGGCTGACGGACTTGGACGAATTGCAGCGCGGCACCAATCCCTATTCCGTGGACACCGACGGAGACGGGGTGTCGGATTTTGACGAAGTTGCGCTGGGCCGCAACCCGCTTGTGGCCGTGTTCACCACGGACACGATGGGCATCATCACGTTGGATGTGTATACGCCGCTGCAGTAAACGACCATCAAAGAGGAGGTAGATTGACATGAAAAGGAACCATGGGGGGTGGGGGCTGATTTGGAGTCTGGGGGTGATCTTGGTGCTTTGGGCCGGTGGGGAGCGGGCTCAGGGACAGCTTTCCTGTGGCATCACCGCATGGGTGGAGATCAAGGATGCCAGCACCAACCTGTCCAGATGGTGGGGCTATCCGGAATTCACGCCCCTGAAGAGCCCGCCCGAGTTCACGAACAACACGCCCCGTGAATTCTACCTCAACTACAAGATCTCCCACAACGGCAGCTACCAGTCGGTAGCCTGGGACGTCAACAAAACCCTCTCTGGCTGGGGTTGGGAGTATATCACGGATCCATTCACCGGGAACATAGATTACATGACCAACGGCTCGTTTGTGGACATCAAGACCATGCCCATGCTTTCCGTCACGTTTTATCCAGCGGATCCGTTCGACTATCCGTTCTGGTTCTCCGATCCTGCAGGCTATGCGCCAGATTTTCCGAATCACTGGACGGTCTCCAATTTTGTTTCGACCGTCACCCATCGGTATTACGAGTATTCGGAGAGCGACGCCAACCATACGCTGACCTCCAATCAGGATGAAGAGTTCTCAGTTCCCTACACGGCTGGGATGCTGAAATCCAACTTCTTTGCCGCCCTTTCCAATGCCACCTACGCGGCCGACTGGAGCGCAGGAACGGCGCTGGCCGCCACCGACCTGACTTCCTCCTCGCCTCCCAACTTTGTGGATACGGACATCAGCGGCAACCGGCTCAAGTATCGCTTCGGCTTCACCTCCGAAACCAACAAGAGCTACATCGTCGTCTGGGACCTGGTCAAGCAGGTGCAGACGGCCACGGGCTACACCAACACCACGACGCTCATGGTGGACACCAACCTCATCAGCGGGACCGGTTCAAATGCCTACAGCGCCGAGTATGAGCTTGCGGCCAACCCGATTGGACAACAGGTCAGTGTCGGCCAGGTCCAGGTTCTGGACTCGTCCGTTGCCTGCGTAATTTTTTCGCCAAACATCTTATACGTCTGTGCCGGAGGCTCGACGGCGGTCGGCGCGGTCGTATTTCCTCCCGGCAGGTCCAACTCGGTGAGTTTTCAAGTAGAAGACCCCGACATGGCTGCCGTATCGGGCGGATTGACCAACCTCGTCGTCACCGGCCTCAACACCAACGGATCAACCACCATCCAGGCGCTCGTTGGCACCAACGTGGTCGCCACGGCGCTGGTAAACGTCGTAAAACTGGACGTGAGCAGCCTCACGAATGTGACCGTGTCGCCGGGTTACTCGGCTTACTTCCCGGTGACCTTGCCCTCGATTTCGGGCGGCTTCGATTTCCAGTCCAGCGACACCAACA
This sequence comes from uncultured Klebsiella sp., assembly GCA_964578245.1. Taxonomy (GTDB): domain Bacteria; phylum Verrucomicrobiota; class Verrucomicrobiia; order Limisphaerales; family SXTU01; genus SXTU01. Next base: position 5,768 of record CAZOCL010000192.1, read on the forward strand.
TTGCGCTGGTCACGGGCGACTCCTCTGGCTTCACTGCGACCGGGGTTTCCAATGGCACGTTCAGCGTGCAGGTGCGGCTGAACGGCACCGACCTGTGCCAGCCGATGATCTCCGGCGGTGTCGTGAGCAGCACCAATGTCGTGATCAGCGGGCCGGACTATATTTGTGTCCCCAACACCGTTCCCATCACGGCGACCATCGCTCCGGCGAGCATGGTGACGAACATTACCTTTGACCTTGCCGACGCCAGCGCCACCCTCTCTGGAACATGGCCCGACCTGTATGTGACGGCGGTTTCCCCGGGAACCAACCAGGTGCGCGCCTGGGCCGGAACAAACCTGGTAGGGACGAAGGCCTTCACTGCCATTCAGGTGGGTTTGGGTAGCGGAAGCAACGTCTCCGTGGGCTGCAGCGGAATGATCAGCGGCAACGTGAGCATTCAGCCCCCGGTCGGCCTCTCATTGAACTTCGAGATCGTTGATCCCACCTTGGCCTCGGTGAGTTCCATTGGCACCAACTTCACGGTTTGCGGCATCACCAACGGGACTACTTCAATCAATGTGAAACTGGGCGCAACCGATCTTTGCCTGAACATTCCCGTGGTTGTGGATCCAGGTTTGCCCGGAGCGATGATCGTCTCTGGTTCAGCGCTGTGTGTGAGCGGACAGATTCCATTCGCAGTTACATTTAACCCTACAAACAGCGCTCCTGCGTCTTATACCGTTGTCAGCGCCAATAGCGGGATCGTGTCAGTGTCTGGCACCAACTTCGTGGGTGCGGCTGCGGGCACGACCGTCGTGCGACTCATGAGTGGGACCAATCAACTGGCCTCGAAAACGATGACGACCATTTCGGTGACCTTTTCCACCAATGACATCAAGCAGGCCGTGGGCACCAACGTCATGTATGGCGTCACAATCAACCCAACCAATGCGGGCGTGACAATCTCTTCGACGGATACAGAACGCCTCAAAGCGGTCCTCAAAGGCACCAATCTCTGGGTGCAGATTTTGAAGGAACTGCCAAAGCCAGCGGAAATTCGTGCCCAGTTGGGCACAAACCAGCTTTGCGCGACCCTGTCGGTGGTCTCCACCAACACATGCGGTTGTAAATGCGTGGCAAGCTCCTCGGAGTTCTGGTTGGGCAGCATTGATGTCTCCCTCGGGCTGGGGCAGGGACTGGACGGTCACGCGCTCGGCGGGCTTCGCATCTGGGAGAAGGAACCGAGCGACCTCATTGGTCGCCCAGCATTGTTGCAATACCATCACACGTGGAGTGAGGTGGACATCCGCCGGTCGGGTTCTGACCTGCGCCAGCTCAAGACCCCGATGGTGCTGGCGGATGTGGTGACGATCTCAACCAACGAGTTTCGGGTCAATTTCTACAACGACAATCTGATCAGCGGCGGGGGGGGCGGCAGTCTGTATTCAACCAGCGGCACGCCGTTCAGCGTCTTCCGTTTCGAGAACATGGGTGGCGCAGCCCGTGACTGGCTGCGGGTGACGGAATCTCGCGGCGGCAACGACATCCAACGGGACTATCGCTGGAGCACGAACGACAGCAACTGGCGGATTGAACAGGCTGGCCGGGAAGAAGGGTTGGTTACCACCTTTACCACCAATGGCACGATCATATGCCGGGTGGAGACCCGCATCAGGAAGCTGACCGGTGGCGCGGAAGTCAGCAAGTCCGCAAGGACATACCAGCGATTTTCTTGGGGAGAGGCCTTGGTTGAGGAAACTCACTCTCCCGACAGCAACCCGCTCACCACGACCTTCACCTATTCCGATACGGGACAGCGAACGGGGGTGGATCGAGGCGATGGTTCGTGGCAACGCCAAGAATATAACGACGACGGGTGGCTGGCACGGGTGTTCACTGGAGTGGACAATCAGGGACCGACGACCGATCCGACACTGTGCCGGACAGTGGAGTATGAATATTCTCCGCCTGTTAGTGCAGGGGACACCGGTGAGATTAATCCAGGGATGCCCCGTTGCATCACGGAACGGCTCTTCAACCAGCCCGTTTCCAAGCGCTACACCCTGTATCGCACAAATGAAGTGTGGGACATTCGCTGCCTCACCCCCTCGTCTGATTGGAATGCAACGGGTAACTTGGTGACCATCACCCGGACCGTGGACAGCGGCACATTCCTCGGGGAATTGGACATGGTCTGGAATCCTGACGGAACCATTCGTCGCCATGCCTACAGCAGCTTGGGCGGCGGCGGACGGGTGGTGACGGTATGGGCAGGCGCGCCGGATTCAACGGGCACCAACGTGAATGCGGGCCTGCGCACGGTCACCACCAACGGCCCTTCCGGTGAAACGATTTCTGTTCACACCTACGACGTGGCCTCGACCAATCTGGTGAACTGGCTAGTTTACACCAATTTCGATGAATTTGCCCGGCCCACCATGACCTTGTTTATGGATGGAACACGGAGCTCGGTATCCTATGGCTGCTGCGGGGTGGATTCGGAATCCGGGCGGGACGGCTCCACCACCACCTATACCTATGATGTCTGGCAGCGTGTGCTCCTGACCATTCGCAACGGGCTGACCTACTCCAATGTGTATGACGCCGCCGACAACGTGATCGCCGTGACCCGTATTGGCACTGACGGCAGCCAAATACTCCAGCGCACCGCCGGCTACGATCAGGCCCGGCGGCTGGTCGCCGAAACCAACGCCGTTGGAGCGGTGACGACCTTTGACGAAAGTTTCGACAGCAACGGTAACCGGACGCGAACCGTTACGTATCCTGACACCGGCACTCGGACAGAAACCATTGGCCGGGGCGGTTCGCTCTACGAAGTGAGTGGGTCAGCCGCCTTCCCCCTGCGGCGTGTGACTTGTCTGGAACTGGTGGACGGCCAAACGTATCCTGCTACCAAGGAAATTCGTCTCACCAGCACAGGTGGAATCACCGAATGGGTGAAAACCTGCCTAGACTACTTGGGCCGTCCGTTCGTGGTTCGTTATGCTGGCGGAGGTGAAGAGCGTTCCTACTACAACGCGCTAGGCCAGTTAGGGCGGCGGGTGGATGCCGACGGCGTGGTGACACTTTATGCCTACAACGAGATTGGCGAACTGGAGACGACGGCGGTGGATGTCAATCAGAACGGCACGATTGACACGTCTGGCCCTGACCGTGTCACCCAGATTGCGCGCTCTGTCACCGTCGGCAGTGGTTCGACAGTGGTCCGCCGCCAGGAGAATTACGTGTATCGGGGCAGTTCGCCGGAATTGGTGTCAACGATGGACAGTTCTGTGGACGGCCTGCGCACCTGGAACACGCGGAACGGGCAAACTGCAAGTTCCGTCACATTTATTACGACCAATTCACACACTTGGATTACGAATACCGCCCATGACGGCTCTTACACGGTGACTGACCGGCTCATGGAGCAGGTGCAGTCGGTTTTCAGCTACTCCAGTGTTGGCCAGCAACTGGCTGGCAGCACCTTCAGCTATGATCCGCATGGCCGCCTCACTGAATTGGTGGACGCACGCAATGGCACAAACTCTTACGTTTACGACGATGAGGACCGGGTCGTCACAACCATCACGCCCGTGCCGGTGCCCGGCGGCAGCGATGCACAGACCAATACCTACGTTTACGACGTTATGGGCCGGCTGGTGCAGACCATCCGGCCCTACAGCCGGACCAATTTCACCGACTACTTTGTCAATGGTCTGGTGCAAAGGACCTACGGGGCGCTAGCCTACCCCGTCGCCTACACGTATGACGGGCAGGGCCGCATGAAGACCATGACCACTTGGCAGGACTATGTGAACCAGACGGGTTCCGCCGTGACCACCTGGAACTACGATGCGAACCGCGGCCATCTCCGGCAGAAGCTTTACGCCAACAACGTCGGCCCGCAGTATGCCTACACCGCCGCCGGCCGGCCGGCGCGGCGCACATGGGGGCGCGGGGTCATTACCGCCTACGGCTACAACCTCGCCGGGGATCTGGAGACCGTGGACTACTCAGATACGACCCCCGACGTTGTTTACACCTACGACCGCATGGGGCTGCCTGCCACGGTGGCCCACGGCACCAACAGCGTGAGCATGACTTGGAGCCTGAGCGGCCGCGCGCTCCTGGAGACAAACACCGCCGGCGTGCTCGCGGGCCTCACCGTGGTCCGCACGGAAGATTCGCTGGGGCGGCTCACCAGCATGATCGCCGCCGGGGCCACCAACTACTACGGTTACGATGCGTCCTCGCGGCTAACCGCCCTGACCAACGGCTCGCTGGTGATGTCCCGCAGCTACGTCAGCAACTCCGCCCTGCCCGCCGATCAGGCACTGGCCATGTCCGGCACCCTTCGGCTGACCCATCAGTTCAACTACGACCACCTGAACCGTCTCGTGGCTGTTTCCAACCTGAATGCCTCGCTCGCAGACAAATACGGTTACGCCTACAACCAGCTCAACCAGCGGTATCAGATGACCACTCCCCAAGGGCGCACTTGGGAGTATGCCTACGACAGCCTCGGCCAGGTTGTCGGGGCCGGCGCGCTCTGGGCGGGCACGACCAACGGGGTGCCGGGCATGTTGTTCGGCTTTTCCTACGACGACATCGGTAACCGGAAGCAGGCAGCGAGGGATGCGGTCAGCGGCTGGCGCACGGCCAGCTACACCAGCGACTCGCTGAACCAATATGTTCAGCGCACGGTCCCGGGCTATGTAAACGTGCTTGGCGAAGTCAATACCAACGTGGCGCTGACAGTCAACGCCCAGCCGACGGAACGATACGGAACCTATTATCGGGCGGAAGTGCCAGTTTTGAATTTTATCGGGCCGGTCTGGCAGGATGTGACCAACTTGGCGGTGCTGCTCGGCGCTGCGCCCGGCGGCGGGGATCTGGGCAAGACGCAGGTAGGCCATGTCTTCGTGGCACCGACGCCGGAGGTGTATATCCATGATGCGGATGGGAACTTACTCGCGGACGGGCGTTACAGTTACACTTGGAATGGTGAAAATCGGTTGGTGGCGGTAGAGGCATTGCCGGAGGTTCCAACCGGAGCACGGCGAGCGCTGGAGCTTGCCTACGATCACTTGGGCCGGCGGATTCTGAAGCGCAGTTATGCATGGAACAGCGGTGCATATACGTTGGCGGCCGAGTCGCACTTCCTCTACGACGGCTGGAATCTGGCTGCAACACTCAGCGGTAGCAACACCGTGCTCCAGCGGTATGCCTGGGGCGCTGACTTGAGCGGGACGTTTCAGGGTGCCGGGGGAGTGAGCGGACTGCTGGCGGTGTGGCACACCAACAACGGTACGTATCTGCCGGAGTATGACGGCAACGGAAATGTGGTGGGACTGGTGGATGCCGCGACCGGGACGAAGGCGGCGGTGTATGAGTATGGGCCGTTCGGAGAGTTGTTGCGGATGGGCGGCGCAATGGCCGCGAACAATCCATTCCGATATTCAACCAAGTATCAAGACGATGAGACAGGATTTTTGTATTACGGACATCGTTATTATGATTCAGGCATAGGTAGATGGATTGGAAGGGATTCAATTGAGGAGCAAGGAGGCTTAAACATATTCAATTTTGTAAAAAATTCTGCGGTCAACGGCGTGGACAAGAGAGGATTGGACGTTTTCTGGACAATCGGTGACGACGGACTATTTAAGTTTAGCCTATTCCCTCCTGGTTGGGAATCCGACATGAGGCCCGCATTGCCAGGAAATCCATTAAATGATGAGTTTTCTCTTCTAAAATTTGACCTGCTCAATGAACCGTTGGTCTACGATTCATTTGACTACCGTTTTCTAAAAGAAATGCTTAGATCGACTGAAATGTATCCTTTTGGGGATTTGACGTTGTCTGAAATCGAAATGGCCTATTCGAGAGGATATATCTCAGCTTTTGATTTTCCTGTTCTTATGGCATCTGATAAGAATGGACTTTTCGTCGGATTGAATGGTGGCGATGCTGTTGAGCAGGTGCTGACTACTTTGGCACTCGAAGCTGCATTTATAGGAGGATGTGTAAAGATCGGAATGGTTGGCAGAGCGTATACAAGTGCAGAAAATGGATGGTTAAACTTGGCGAGCAAGCAGCGAACTCAGCACATACTCTTCGGAGACAGAACTGGAGGCGGGCACAAATTTGGGCTAGGACGTCTTTTTAATGGAAAGACGAAATTCCCTATGAAATGGTCTTCTGAAGAAATCATGCGAGCGGTGTCAGATATCGCCGCAGATCCAACTTTAACTTGGGTGAGACAGGATGGTGGAAAAGGATGGTTTTATAAGAGCGGAAAGCCCGCGCGATTTGCTGTGGAGGGCATAAGAAATGGTGTTAGAATAAAAGTTGTGCTGGAACCGTTCGGTGAAGGCATTATAACTGCTCATCCAAAATAACTATGAATTCTTACAAAAAAGAAGTCTTGGCTCTTAACATAGAGCTAAAGCCTTTAATTAGAGAGGTTGTTTTTAATAACGTTGAAGAATTGGTGGAGGCGGATGAGTGGGGTGTTGCTTTTGAGGCAATATGCACTGAGTTGCATGAAACAAGCGCCAAAATATCAAAAGCGAACTATGATAATCTCGTAAAAACTGGAAGTTCATTTGGAATTGATGAGTCGTATTGGTTGATCTTGCAGCCGCAAGTAATTGCGCACTAGAGCACTTTCTATTGCAGTTGTCGCAAGGCCCGGTCGAAGGTAAGGTTGCCGGGCATGAAAGCCTATGCGTTGGATTTGCGGGAGCGGGTGCTGCGTGCGCGCAACCAGGGCCACCGCGCCCAGGACGTAGCCAAACAGTTCCAAACGCACCGTTGAGCACTACTGGCGACGCTATCAGGACACCGGCCAGACCACCGCCGGCCAGATGGGCGGC
>CAZOCL010000193.1:0-12599 GCA_964578245.1 uncultured Klebsiella sp.
TGATGTCCGTGAGCAGCGGCTTGCCCTGCACCACGTAGATGAGCTTCACGCCGCCATCCACGCGCTCCTCGGCCACGCGGATGTTATAGAAATAGCCGGTGTTGTAGAGATTCCGGACGTCGTCATCCACGCTGGTTTTCACCAGCGAGTCACCCACCTTCACGCGGATGTTGGCGCGGATGAGTTCGTCGCTCGCGGCCGCCGGGCCTACGTGACGGACCTCAATCTGCTGGACACGCTGGGGCGCGACCTGGGCGTGCGTTTGCGGCACCCAGTAAACGAGCAGCGCGAGGAGGACACAGTAGCGGCGAAGCAACGGTTTCATGGTCTGGTCAACTCAGAGGCGGCAGTTAAACCACAGCCGCCTGCGGATGAACACTGTTTTTTCGCCCTCGCGCAAGCGGAGAACGCGCGCTGGGCGCCCCCGACCGCTATTTCTTGCCAGCCTTCTTTGCCAGCGCGTCGGCAATCGTGTTCTCCAGCGCCGCGCCGCGCAGACCGGAAGCCGCGATGACCAGGCCGGTGTCACCATCCACCAGATAGGCAGTGGGGATGGAGTGGACACTGTAAAGCTGGGCAACCTCAGCCTGCCAGAACTTGCCGTCGAAGACCTGCGGCCACGTCATGCCCCTCTGCTTGGTGAAGTCAGCCAGCTTCTTCTCGTCCCCCGCACGGTCCAGGCTGATGCCCAGCACTTCGAAACCCTGGTCATGGAATTTCTGATGGGCGGCGGTGAGATGAGGCAGTTCCGCAATGCAGGGACCGCACCAGGTGGCCCAAAAATCGAGCAGCACGATCTTCCCCTGGTAACCGGCGGGGAAATCCACCGGGTTTCCGTCCGTGGTTTTCGCTTTGAACGGTGTCGCCGGCCTGCCGGCAGCGAGGGCGGGAGCGGGGCCTGCCGCGGGGGCTTTCTTCTCCGCGACGGGTTTGGCCGCCGGCTGGATGCGAAAAACATCTCCCCCCGCAGTCAGCCCGGCGATTTCGTAGCTCTTGCCGTCGAGATTGAAGGGCTGGCGCACATCGAAGGCCTCGCTGCGGGCGTCGAACTTGCCATCCCCGTCCGCATCAATGAACAACTGAACGCCCGAGCCGCTGGCAGCATCCTTGCCCCGAAAGTCGCCTGTCGCCAGCCGGTCCGCCAGCAGTGCCTTGTAGGTCTTGCCGCCGAGCGCGATTTCGCCGTCACGGGCATAGTCCGCGTAGTAGAAGAGGACGCTCTTCAAGGCCGCCCGCGCCGGGTCGCGCTTGTCGAAGCGATACAGCGGCAGGTTCAACTCGCCGGGCTCGTTGCCCAGCCGGATCGCCACCCGGGCGCTGCCGGAAAACATTTGGTAATCCGCTCCGTCCTTGCCCTTCACCGGGCGGGCTGACCACATCGGTGCCGGATCATCCGTAAGATCACCGTTGCCGTTGGCATCCACGAACAATTGCGAAGGCTTCCCCTCGGGCTCGTCCAGCACCACGGCGATGGTCAGGGGTGCGTCCGCAGGTCCGAACTTGAGCGTGCCGAAGAGCGGGGCAGCGAGGCCGGAGGGCAGTTTCAACGGAGCCTCGGGCTGCGTGGCCGAGAGGGTCAGCCGCTGGGGATAATAGCCCCCCATCTTTGCCATGGCACCGGAACTGACCAGCTTGAGGCGCGCTTCCTGTGCGGAAACGGACGCCGCCAGGCATGCCATGGCGGCAAGCGGGACGGCCAGGCGGGCACGGCTCAGGGCGGTGCGGGGCAAATCGGCGGGCTTCATGGTCGCACCATAGGTTACCGGGTCGTGCTGGCAACCCTGTTCTCCAAAGGAGCCAGAGCCTCGAAAGCGCTCTGCCTGAAACTCCTCAGGCGGGCACGCCAGAGACAGCCTGGCGGATCGCCACCAAGCGTTTGCTGTCCGGGGCCAGCATGATCTCGGCGTGGTTGGTGGTGCGCCAGCGGGTGGCGGCCTTGAACCAGGCTTCCGCCACCAGTTCGGACTTCATCTCGAACAGCTTAGGGCTCATGGCGTCCCGTTTAACCGCCACCTCGATGGCGTTGATGGCCGAGCCATGGAAGTCATGACGCTTGACCTCCAGGTCCTCGGGCGCGAGTTCAGCCTTGGAGCGCCAGACGAGCTGGCCGTCGTTCAGGAGCAGCTTCACCTCCGCCAGTTCCAGCTTGCTGGCAAGAAAGACGAAGTTACCCCATAGCTCCTCTGGGGATTCGCAACGCTCGGCCTCCATCTCGAGCCACTGGGCCAGCAGCATGGTGTAGCGCGACTCCCGCCGCATGTCCTGCAGATCCCGCCAGAAGGTGCGGACGGAATACTTGGAGGAGACCAGGCCGAAGGAATGGACGATATAGATCACCACCAGAAACGACAGGCCGAGGAACAGCGGGACCAGCCGGCCCTGCGACCAGAACACGCCGAAGGCCATCAGAAGGAACAGCGTGGACAGCACATACAACGTCAGCACCGTGCGCCGGTGTGAGAAGCCGAACTCAACCAGGCGGTGGTGGATATGCCGGCGGTCGGGCCGGAAGACGGGGAGTCCCTTCAACCCACGCCGAACAATGGCCAGGGACACGTCAATGATCGGCAGCGCCAGCGCAAACACCGGCGCGACCAGCGCGGCGGCCACGGTGCCTTTCTGCGAGGTGACCAGCGTCAGCCCGCCGATGAGGAAGCCAAGGAAGTAGGCCCCGCCATCACCCATGTAAATCCGGGCGGGCGGGAAATTGAAATAGAGGAAACCGATCAGCGTGCCGATCATGCCCACCGCCAGCAGCGTCAAGAACGGGGACATGCCCATGCTGGCATGAACCAGCAGCACCATGAGCATCAGGCTGATGCCCCCGGCGAGCCCGTCAATCCCGTCAATAATGTTGATCAGGTTCGTCAGGGCCACGAGCCAAAACACGGTGGTCACCAGGCTCCACACGCCCAGTTCATGGCTCGTTCCCGTGAACGGATCGGTGATGGCCTCCACCGTGGCCCCGCCTGACGCGACTGCCGTGGCCACCACGATCTGGCCGACCAGCTTCAGCCGCGCGCCAATCGGGTGCAGGTCATCGAGCAGGCCCAGCCCGAACATGGCCAGCGAGCCCAGCACCACAATCAGCAGTTCCCGCGGCACCATGTCTTCGTTGAACATCGCCGCTGCCAGCACCACTGCCAGAAAGCCCGACGCGAGCGCAATTCCTCCGAAGCGCGGGATGGGCTGCTTGTCAGTCTGGTGAAAACACTTGTCGCGCCGCGCGCCGCCCGCCCGGCGGCAGGCGTTCAGAATCACGGGGATCAACCCCCAGGTCACCAGGAACCCGATCAAACCGCAAATGAGGACGGACAGGACGGACATAACGCGAATCGACACCCAACCGGCATTGCTTGGCTGGCCTTCGCCAGATACAGCGAAGGAATGATATGGCACAACTGGGCGCGAAACAAAAGGCCAAATCTGCCGATGTCCCGGCCCACCCGTCTTCAGGCAGATCACTTCTGGCCCGGCCGCAACCGCCCTTCATCCAGGTCAATGAACTCAAACATCGTCTGCACCGTGCCCGGCGGCAGCCCGATCTCCGCCAGTCGTTCATTTAGCCGCTGCGTGCCGGCATCGCGCCAGCCGCGCTTGGTCATGAAGGCATTCCAGACCTCGATCTCCTGGTCGTCCGGCTGGTGACCGTGCTGGAACGCCCACGCGAGCAATTCCACATCGCTCTTGTCTCCTTTGAGGGTCTCCGCTTCCAGGACCGCATAGTCAATCCTAAGGAACCGGCAGCACCGCCAGTCGAAGCTGCCCTTCACCGCGCCGCGCATGGGCTGCCACCCGGCTGGAAGTTTCCCCGCCGCTGCGAGCCGGATCTTGTCCAGCATGCGACCGAAATAAACGAGTCCGTTAACCTGATCGGAGGGGCTGCGAAGCCCGGGAATGAGGGTCGGAAATGACTGAACCATGCCTCAAGAAAGCAGGTCAGGCTGTGATGCGCAAGCGGGGAGGAACTGGACCGGGCCGCCTGACGGACACTGCCGTGGCTAACGAGCAGCTTTGCCAAAGAGGATCGCCTGCGCGGTCCCGGTGCCGGGCGGAAACTCATCCGTGGCAGGAGCACCGAGCGTCTTCTTCGGGTTCAGCGGATCGCGGAAATCGAGCGTCACGGTCTCGCTTCCCTTGCGGATGTAAATTAATCCACTACCCCACTCCGAGCGGATGAAGGGCGAATCGTAGCCGCGCGCGGGCGCGAGATTGACCGGTTTCCCGTTCACCTCGCCCACCTTTGCGGGACCGTAGAAAGTGATCGTTTCAAACCGCAGGACGCCATCGGCATACTGAACGGGCCGGGCCTTCAGCGCGGCCTTGAACGCCTCGAAGTCGCCATGGTAGTCAGCGGCCTGATTCGCGATGAGGATCACCGGGGAGTTCTCCGCCTTCAGCGTGATGAACGCCTGCTTGTCCGGCCGCGCATCCTCGGCGTGCTTCCACGCAGGCGTCCACGCATAACCACCCGCCACCACTTTGACCCCGGCGAAGGCACCGCCATCCCGGACGAAGATCCAGCCGTCCGCTTCCTGCACTGCGTCGAGCGTCGGGCTGAAATAGACCCGCAGGTGCGCGGGGCTGGCCGAGGCCGGGTTCGGTGGCACGGGAGCCCACTTCTGCGTGATCAGCAGGTTGCGGTCCTGCACGCTGAAGAACGGATTGAACCCATGCCAGTCCTTCGCCTTGGCCGGTTCAACCTCGAACCCAATTCGCGCCAATGGGTCACCGTCGAACACCACGCCCTGCCAGCGGTGGCCCATGCTCGTGTCGTCGAGCCATGTGGGATCCAGCCCAGCCGAGCCGAGGACATAACTCGGGGTGGCAAAGCCACAGCGCAGCACGCTCCGCTCGGGATCAAGCGTCCGCCACAGCACACCATCGGGATCGCCCGACCGCTTGCCCTTGCCTTCCGCCACCGGCCCCGGCCAGCGGGTCGTGAAGGAATAATTGCCGCGCCCCGTGGTGTCCTTCGCCAGGCTCACGATGGCCGGCGGCGGAAAGTAGCTGCTCGTGGAAAGTGTGTTTTCGCCCAGCGGGTTGAAGCTGCGCCCGGGCGCGTTGAAGAGCGTGTTGTAGCTGCGGTCGTTGGCCATGCCACCGTCGTATTCGTGGCCCACCTTCACGCGGCTCTTCGGCCCGCCACGCGTGGTAAGCAGCGTCTCCTCGGCCATGACCGCGTAGGCGAGATCGAGATACATCCCGGCCTTGCGCCGCAGCACCTCGTCCTCCGCGAAATCCCGCACGTTGAACAGCGCGTTCATGCTGTCCCCCTGATAGCTCGGCGAGCCGGCCTCCACAAACTGGCCGCGCCTGGCCCGTTCATCGAACCACTTCAGCCAGTAGGCGAGGCGGACCTCATACTGCTGCGCGGGCGTGGAGCCGTCGTCATACTTCTGCTCCGCATACGCTGGAAGCTTCCGGAGAAACTGTGCCGCGAGGAAATCGCACGTCTTGCTCGCGAGGTGATGGTTTTCGGAGCCCTCCATGTCCCAGACCCCGTGCTTCGCCTCGGTGAGTTGGCTGTTCGCCTTGGCCACCTTCCACATGCCCCGTTCGAAGTTTGCAATGGCCGCTGGCGACAGCGGCCCTTTCAGCGGGCCGGTGCGATGGTTCATCACCCCATACAGCCGCATGTAGCTGACCGTGAAGAGGCTGAACCCGAATTTGGGATTGGCGGTCCACTCGAAGGTGTCCGACTCGAAGAACCGGTTGATGTCCTCCACCCGCTGGCCTAGCAGCAGCGCCGGCTGCCCATAACGCACCCAGCCGATGGACTCGGCGCTTTTGCCGGCTTGCAGCCGGCCCAGCCGGCCGGTGCCCGCCACCAGGCACTCCCGCAGGCGGTCCAGATAATCGGGCGGCAACTGCCGCATGTGCTCCGGCGGCCACGGGACGGGCGCGCCCTGCGCCGGGCGGAGGAGCAGCAAGGTTCCCAAAAAGAGTCCGTGGATGAGGGGGTTTTTGGCCATGCTTTGTCCCAGCATAGTCCAAGATTTTGCCGCGCGCGCAAGCCCTGACGGGATGGGCAATCTCAGTTGTGCAGCGGATTGATCAGTCCGCCGGCCAGCTTGAACCGTGCGATCTCCGCCTCGCCGCGCACGCCGGGAATCAGCATCATCATCCCGGTGTCCGCGTCTTCGAAGTAGAAGAACAGCACGATGCGGCGCGCCGCCTGGGCGTTGCCGTGGACGAATCGATGCGCGCGCAAATAGGACACGAGCGCACCTTCGAGCTTCACCGGGCTCCCGAGCGCGCCCGAGACCACGCCGGTCAGCACGGAGACGAGGTGCGGCATCTGCTCCCGGTCCGACGCGGTCACAAACGCCTGGTCACCCGCGAACTCCTCAAGGAAGTAACTGATCGCTTTCTCGTAGTCGGTGGGGTGCAGCATCCGCTCACGCAGCACACCGAGGTGATGAGGGAAGTCCTGGGAAGCGGAGTTCATGGTTGTGTTGCGGGTATTGAAAGGAAACGGGGCGCAGCACGCAAGCTTGCGGAGCAGGGTCGCCGACGTGCGGCAGCGTTGCCAGTAGAGCCGCGTGCAAATGAATTCGACTTTCAGACGAACGTCCTGAAACGATCACTCCGCTGCGTCGCAATGATGCGAGCGACAATCAAACCAACATGAGCAACAGCCAGACCAATACTGTCCGCCTTCACCGTGTGCTCCGCGCGCCGCCGGAGCGGGTTTACCGCGCCTTCCTGAATGCCGAGGCGATGGCCAAGTGGCTGCCACCGAACGGATTCACGGGCAAGGTCCACCAGATGGATGCCAAGGTCGGCGGCGGCTACAAGATGTCGTTCACCAATTTCACCACTGGCGGCAGCCACTCCTTCGGCGGAACCTATCTCGAACTCACGCCGCACGAGCGCATCCGCTACACCAACCAGTTCGACAACCCCGGCCTGCCCGGTGAAATGCAGACTACCATCAGCCTGCGGCAGGTCTTCTGCGGCACGGAAATGAACGTCACGCAGGAAGGCATTCCCGCGATGATCCCCACCGAAGCCTGCTACATGGGCTGGCAGGAGTCCCTGACGCTGCTGGCCAAACTGGTCGAGGCGGAGATTCCTGATCAGTCGTGAGGACCATGACTAGACTTGAGTTGAGGTGGGGCTGGTGCCTGGAAACCATTCCGTGTGCTGGTCACCTTGGCGACCGAAGTAGGTGACCCTCCTTCCGCGCAGAAAGGCGAAGTAGCCTTGCACGCCTGCTGCCATGGCACGCCGGGTGAAGTCGCGGTATTTCTGGTTGTGGCGCTGGCTGTCCAAAATGTCCGCGCGCACACCGGCCACATCGAAGTCCGCAGCCACGGGCGGCAATCCTTCGTAGGTGATGGGGGCCACCACGGCCATGCCGGTCGCGCTGTAGAAGGTCGTCCGCAGGGCGACATAGTCCACATGGTAATATTCCACACCCGCTTCGAGGAGCAGGCCGACGATTTCAGGGAAGGGTTTTGCGCCCGACAGAGTGGCTTGGGCTGCGTTCTGAATGAGTTCAGTGTTCATGCTGACTGGTTGCTTCGGGCCGATTTGGGGTTCAAGCAGATAGACAATTGGAAAAGTGACGGAGACATTCGCGCGCCGGCTGGTGACAGTTCGTCAGAAAAATCGCCATCACATCTCCGCCGCGCGCCCGAGCGCGGCGAGCTTGAGCACGGTGTTCCAATTCCGTGCGGTGTTGGTCACGCCGATCCATTGGTCAAACTTCTCGGCCATCTTGCAGGTGCCGAAGCCGTTTGGAGTGTGCACATAGGCAACGCCCTCAATGACCTTGAGGTCCTCGCCCTTCACGGCACAGGCGCGGATGCGATCGACATCCTCTGCGCGTGGAGCGCTCGCGAGCAAGGCGGCGTGAACCGTGGTCGGTGCGGTGGCCGCCGCCTCGGCGAACGGATTGCGCGCGATCAAATCATCCCACTCGGCCAGTGTCGGTGCGAAAATCGCCTTGTCGAAACCGAACTGCGTGCGGCAAAGCTCCGCGATTGTGGCGATGACCTGCTTCCGGCTCTTCGCGCTGCGGACGATGGCGTTTCCACTGCTGATGTAGGTGGCCACATTTTCAAAGCCCGCCGCAGTGAGTTTCTCGCGGAGCGCCTGGACCGGCAGTTGCGTCTTCCCGCCGACGCCGCGGAAGAGGATGAGATAGACGGTGCGTTTCATCGGCCTGGGATGGTCGGTTCTCTCCTCGCGAGGTTCAACCCTTCGGCGGCCACTCCACCCCGGCGAGTTCCTTGGGCAATTGCGTCGGGTCGGTTGGATAGATGAGCGACATGTCGGGCTTGGTTGTTGCGCCGGGCAGAAGCTCGAGTTCCTCCGGCGCGCCGATGATGAGCCAGAGCACCTCGGCGTCGGTGTCGTTGAACACCTGGCGCAACTGGTCCGGGCCGACCAGCACACCGCCGTATTTGGGCACGGTCAGCGTCTCGTCGCCCACGCGCAGGCGGCCCGTGCCTTCCAGCACGAAATAGAACTCCTCCTGTCGGATGTGTTTATGCAGGGTTCCGGCGCTCTTCGCCGGATACCTCCAGAGCCGCGCACTGAGATTCTCGCTCCCGGTGCGCTCCAGGTAATCCGCGTTCGGGATGCGCATCAGGTTGGACGGACGCCAGGCGAGGTCTTCCGGCTTGATGAGATGGTAACCGGTCACTGGTTTCATCCCGCGAAGGTTCCCTCAATCACGCCGAAGTTCCAATCGCAAAGGCTGAACCCAGACTCCGAAGCGGACGGACGCCGACGCGGAGGAGCGCGGCCTTCAGACCGCAGAAACGCGAGCATGTCACGGGTGGTTCGAACGCACTTTTCCAGCCGTAGCCTCCTGCGGCTTGAACGCCGCGCGCCGCGCGCGATCGGCGCATTTCCGGCATTCTCTCGGAGTTCGGGCTGAACCGGTCTTCGCCGCACCACGCTCTCAGGCTGCCCGCGTGAGCGCACAGCCAGCGTAAGCTGGCCGATCGGCTGGAACCTCAGGACTTGATCGCAGTTCGCCAGGCAGGCACCGGGACGGAGCGGAGTCAGGAAAGAAACAGAGGACCGTTCCCCCGACGGGGGGACGGAAGGACGGTGGCCGGGCAGGCCAGCCAGCGACCAGCGGGTCACTTCTTCTGGTTGAACAACTCGGCGGCCTTCTTATACCAGGTCTCGGCCTCGACGTTGTTCTTCGGCACCCCGCGCCCGTTCATGTAGATGTCCCCCAGCTTGAGCGCGGCATCGGCGTCGCCGCCGTTGGCTGCGGTCTTGAGGGCTTCCACGTTGTTCGTGCCTGCGCCGCCGCCGCCCTTGGAGGGGGTTTCGCAACCGGCGAGGAACAGCGCGCCGGAGGCGAGCGCAAGAACGAGCGAAAGTTGAGCAATGGCCTGCTGAACGGTCTTCATGTCGGCGGACTGTAGCGAGCCGCTGGCGGCGTGGCAACGGCGCAGTTGCATGAAGCGTTCGACGGCGCGCGGGTCGGTGACCCGCAGCCGGGTGGGATCACCAGGCCTTAGCCGAGCCGGGTGCCATCGGTGGACAGACGTTGCTGCGGGTCACCGACCCACGCTCCGCCATCGCTCACACCGCCTCGCGCAGTTCCATCCACATCGCGGCGCGGAAGGTTTCGCCGGGGGTCAGGACGGTGACCTCGCCGGGCTGGGCGCGGGTGAAGGAGTTCGGCAGCGCCGTCCACGGCTCCAGGCAATAGAACGGCGCATCCGTCGTGCGCGACCAGAGGGCGCAGTAGCGGTGCTGTGGGGCGTCCTGCCAGTTGAGGACGATTTCGAGTTCGCTGGCCGGGTCCACGAGGGTGAGTTCGGGTTTGGTGAAGCCGCCGAGGAACATCGTGCCGGAGACGTCGACCTCCAGGCTGAGTTCCGAGGCGGCCTGAGACGTGGCGGTGAAGTGCTCGTGCCGCGCGTCCGGGGTGAGCCGGTTGCAGGCGGGGATTTTCACGAAGCACCGGTTCCGCCCGCCTTGCGGGGTGAGCGGCACCTGGAAGTAGGGGTGGATCCCCGTGCTGAAGGGCATCGGCTCCGGGCCGCGATTCTCCACCGTCTGCTCGAAATGCAGCCGCCCCCCACCGAGCCGGTAGGTCACCCGATGACAAAAGGCGAAGGGATAGACCGCGCGGGTCGCGTCGCTGTCCGTCAGCTCCAGAGTCAGCGCCGAATCGCTTTGGGCGAACGCGCTCCAGACGGACCGCCGGCCGAAGCCGTGCTGGCCGAGGAGGAACTCGCGTCCGCCCCATGCGTAGTGATGCTCGCGGCCGGGCAGATGGTTGAAGCTGACCATCGGGAAAAGCAGCGGGTTTCCCGCCCACATTTCCTTCGGGTAGCGGTCCACGACGGCCTGGCTGAAGTGCAGCGCGTCCGTCAGGCCGTGCCGCGTGGGGCGGGCATAGCGCAGCAGCCAGCCGCCAAGTTCAGGGGCGATGACTGCGAGTGCGCCGGTGGCGTCGGTGAGCGTCAGGAAAGTTGCCATGGGAGGAAGGTGCCAGCGCGGAGGCTGCTTGGAAAGGGGGCAGAGCGGCGGTGAATCTGAACTCCGAAGTTGAACCACGGATGAACACAGATAGACACGGATCGGGGAAGGACTGATCGGGGGGGCGCGCCGTGCTCCCGAGAGTAACACTGTGGGAAGGAAACTCCCGCCGGGCCCGCGAGGTTTTTATCCGTGTGCATCGGTGTTCATCCGTGGTTGTAAAATTCCGGTTTCGGAGTTCGGGTTGAATCCCAACGTGGCAGCCACAGGTCCGCGCTTGCATCGCCGGTCGGAACGAGGCTCGACGCTCCCCTTGCACCGAAGTAGCTTGTTCGCGTCGGCGACCTTCCATGTCCACCGTGCTTGAGTCCGCAATCGGTTCCGCCCCGCCCGTTCCCACGGGTGCGCCACCCGCTTTGCCCGAACTCCTCGCCCCGGCGGGCGACTGGGAGTGCGCCAAGGCCGCCGTCGAGAATGGCGCGGACGCCATCTACTTCGGCCTGGACCGCTTCAACGCCCGAATGCGCGCGAAGAACTTCACCGAGGCCGATCTTCCGGCGCTCATGGAGTTCCTCCACCGGCGTGGGGTAAAGGGCTACGTGACTTTCAACACCCTCGTCTTCACCGACGAACTCGCCGATGCCGCCGACTACCTGCGCAGCATCATCGCCGCCGGGGTGGACGCGGCCATCGTGCAGGACGTGGGCATTGCGCGCCTCATCCGCCGTCTCTCGCCGGACTTCCCCATCCCCGCCAGCACCCAGATGACCATCACCAGTGCCGCCGGCGTGGCCTTCGCCCGCGAGCTGGGCTGCAACCTCGTGGTCCTGGCGCGTGAGTGCTCCATCAAGGAGATCGAGGCGATTCAGGCAGCCCAGAAGGTGGCAAGTGACAAGTGGCAAGTGGCGAGTGGCGCGTCCGAGGCAGCGCCGCTTCACTTGTCACCTGTCACCTGTCACCCGTCACTTCCCTTGGAAGTCTTCGTCCACGGCGCGCTCTGCGTGGCCTACAGCGGCCAGTGCCTCACCAGTGAAGCCCTCGGCGGACGCAGCGCCAACCGCGGCGAGTGCGCGCAGGCCTGCCGCATGCCCTACGAACTCATCTCCGACGGCCGCAAGGTCGAGCTGGGCGGGCGCAACTACCTCCTCTCCCCGCAAGACCTCGCCGGCCTCGACGTCCTGCCCGAACTCGCCCGTGCGGGCGTGTCCTCACTGAAAATCGAAGGTCGCCTCAAGTCGCCCGAATACGTCGCCAGCATCACGCGCATCTACCGGCAGGCCCTGGACAAGCTGCGGAGTGATGGAGTGATGGAATCAAGGAGTGCTGGCCAAAACTCCAATACTCCATCGCTCCATCACTCCATCACTCCGCCCTCCCCCTCTTCCCGCTACGAACTCGAAATGGCCTTCTCCCGCGGCCTCTTCACCGGCTGGTTCGGCGGCGTGGACAATCAAAAGCTTGTCCACGCCCGCTTCGGCAAGAAGCGCGGCGCGTTCGTCGGCGAGGTCACGCGCGTGTCGGGCGACCGCGTCCACGTCCGCCTCGGGGGCACGCTCAAGGCCGGCGATGGCATCGTCTTCGACCCCGGCCACGGCGGCGACGACGAGGAGGGCGGCCGGGTGTTTGAAATGCGGAACGCGGAACGCGGAGCGCGGAATGACGAGGCCGTCCTGACGTTCATGCCCGGCGCGGTGAATTTCTCCCGTGTCCATCCCGGCGACCAACTGTGGAAGACCAGTGATGCGGAGCTGGAGAAGCGCGTCCGTGCCACGTTTGCCGGCGACGCCCCGCGCTACCAGCGTCCGGTGAGCTTCGAGGTCCACGGCCACGCCGGTGCGCCGCTCACGCTGATCGCCCGTGACGAACTCGGCCACGTCGCCCAGGCGCAGTCCACCGCGCCGCTCGCTGCGGCCGAGAAACAGCCGCTCAGCACCGAACGCCTGACCGAACAGTTCGGCCGCCTCGGCGGCACGCCCTTCAAGCTCGGCGAATTGCATAACCACCTCGAAGGCGCGGTCATCGCCCCCGTCAGCGAACTGAACCGCCTCCGCCGCGAAGTCACCGCCGAGCTGGACCGCCAGCGGGCGATGCCCAAACGGTGGACGATCTCCGAATCACCCGACGCTTCCCCTCCCTCT
>CAZOCL010000194.1:0-12227 GCA_964578245.1 uncultured Klebsiella sp.
GCAACCGCGTCATCGGCGCGACGGACGACAAGCAGTTCGGCGTGAACCTGAACCCGGCCACGCTCGCGACCGACAAGGACAAAGGCATCAAGGTCCGGCCCGAGCACATCCACGAAGCGCTTCGCCAATACGCCGGCATCGCCGACCACGCGCTCAGCAAGAAGTTCCCGCTGGGGCTGACGGAGAAGGACAAGCTGATGGGGCTGTGGGGGTGAATCCAAATCACCACCGCCACCCGGTGCGTGACACGGAAGGGCCTAATCAGGTGACAGATTTTCCGGTGCGCTCCTTGATCTGACTGGCCGGGCGATTCGGGCGAAGTTGCCAGCCAGCCGGAAAAAATGTTCCGGTCATGCGGATATTTGTTTTCATGGCGGCACAGGGAACCGACCGTGTGCGTGGTCCTGATTGACCCAGAACAAACCGCGCTTGCAACCCTCGCTCACCCTCCGCCCCATCGGTTACATCACCACGCACAAGCAGGTGAAGTTTCAGGCCCTGCACCAGCCCGCCGAGGCGCAGCCAGAGCGCAACGTCCTCGAGCTGCTGCCCGAGCCGGGCTATCGGCAGGCGCTCCAGGACCTCGCCGGCTTCTCCCGCGTCTGGCTCCTCTGGTGGTTCCATCGCAACACCACCTGGCGCCCCCTCGTGCTCCCGCCGCGCGGACCGGCGCAACGCCGCGGCGTCTTCGCCACCCGTTCCCCGCACCGCCCCAACCCCCTTGGCCTCACTCCGGTGCAGCTCCTCGGCATCGAGGGCCGCAAGCTCATCCTCGGCCCGTGCGACCTCGTGGACGGCACGCCCGTGCTCGACATCAAGCCCTACATCCCCGCCTACGACGCCTTCCCTGACGCGGGCGGCGGCTGGACGGAGGCGGTCGAGGCCGCGCAGGCCGAGCCCCCGAAGTTCACCGTGCAGTTCGCGCCGCTGGCCGCGACGCAGGCGGACTGGCTCCTCAACGACTGGCAAGTGGACTTCCGCCCCCGCCTCATCGAACTGCTCGCCCTGGACCCGACTCCGCACCGCACCCGCCGCATCCGCCGCCGGGGCAAGGCGCTCTTCACCCTTGGCTGCGGTGCGTGGAAAGCCGTCTTCTCCGTCGCGGGCGAAGTCGTGACCATTCTCGCCCTGGAACCCGGCTACCCCCTGAGTCTTCTGCACAAATCCACCGACGCCGAGGTCGCGGACCGCGTGGCGCAGCTCGCCTGCTGGGCGCGCTGGCCGGAGCAACTGCGGTGAAGTTTGAATCCGTCGCTTAAGGAGTGGGCTCAGGATAAGGGGGCGGCAACGAAGAGCACTGCCCTGCAGGAGGACCGTTTTCTGCCTGCCCGTGGACACTACCGTGGAGCCCAAGGACAACCGCGCCAGCAACCCCAAGGGCAACTCGGACAGCGCAGTGAATAGTGTGACAGTGAGGTGAGCGCAGTGCCCTTGCAACTAAATGGCGAATTCGGATAGGCTCTAACACGAAATCCGACCAATTAGGATAAAGACATGGAGCCAATACCCGACGCTCACCAAAGCGCGAATGTGACCTTCAAGATGGAAGGCCCCGCATTCGACGACGGCATCCCGATTCATTTGCTTGTGCCAGCACTCGGTGACTTACAGGCGATTCTCGACAAGACATATCTTGGCCTCTCACAGCGGAGGCGGTTTTCAAAGGTTGATAGGCTGGTGTTCCAACTGAAGACTGACGGCATCCTGAAAGGCTCTGTGGAGTCAGACATTGGAATTGTGCTGACCACAGCCCAGACATTGATGCCATTTTATTCCCAGCTAGGCCCAAAGGGGATTTGGGATTTCACGAAGCAAACATTCGAGTTCCTCAAAACCGTCTTCAAAGCGGTCAAGGAGGACAAGGTCACACCTCAATACTCATTCACTGGCAGCGACAGGTCCGTTCTGAACGTCCATATTGGCGACCGAACCACAACTTTTAACGGCCCGGTGTTTGTTATCGGAGAGCAAGCACTACCTCACTACCAATCCCTAACACGGTTTTTGAAAGAGGATAGCGTCAAAAAGATTGAATTCGGAACGAAGACAAGCCCTGAAGTTTCATTAGGAATGAGTGAGCAAGGACTATTCGATTTTGACTCTCAGGTCGATGAAAACCAGATGACGATCGCTTGTGAAATTTTCGACTTCAACAAGTTTGAAAACATCGGAAAATTGAAAGTTCCCGAACATCAAGAGGTCCCTGCTGGGGATTACCGTTTTCAAGTGATTGGTGACCAAAACACAGTCGCATTTATCGAAGCGATGTTGGAGCAAGCAGTGAAAGTCATTTGCCTAAAGGAGACCGCCGTCAACCCACTCAATCAGAAATGGATTTTCAAACTTCGGATCATCAAGCTTGTGGCTTAGGCACAGGAAAGTCACAAGTCCCCAGCATCGTCGCCACTTGCGCGAAACGATCCATCTCAGCCTTGCCGTTGTAGAAGAAGAAGCTATCGCGGGCGGAAGCTGCCGTTCTCCCTCACCCGGCCTCTCCCAGCGGGAGAGGGCCGGGTGAGGGAGAACGGCCTCGGCGCGCAGCAGCTTTTCTCCTGCCAGCAGTTACCCCGTTTTCACTTCGACGCGCGCATCCACCCTCGCAACAAGTCACTGAGCATCTTCATCTCGCGGAGAAGTTGCGGGAGGTCGCCGTGCAGGTGCTCGAAGCACCAGGGGCCGCGGAAGCCGGCGTCCCAGCCGATTTGGAAACAGCGCTTGAGATCATAGGCGAGATGCGAACCGTCGGGGCCGAGTTCCTTGGCCTTGAAATCGCAGGACACGGCCAGGGGGAACGCCTTCGCCAGGCCCTCGTAGCGCGCGGCGTCGGTCCAGTTGCCGGTGTCGGGCTGGGCGCGCAGGCCGGGGCCGGCGGCTTTGATGAGCGCGGGAATGGCGTCGGGATCGCCCTGCATCCAGCCGTAGTTCTCCACCAGAACGCCGAGTCCGCGGGCAGCGCCGTAGTCCATCAGCTCGCGATAGCCATCGGCGCAGCGGGCGAGGTCGGGCCGCTTGGCGGTGGGCAGGGGCCGCACCCAGCGCACGCCGAGGCGTGCGGCGGCGTCCATGGTGCGCTTGTATTCGGTGAGCGCGTGCCGGCGCGTGGCCTCGTCGGTGCTCGCCAGGTCGAGGCCGGGATTGTTCATTTTGAGGTTGGTGAGCACGCAGCCCGCGCGGTCGGCGGCGGTGCGCAACTGCTCGCAGTAGTCCGGCTCCAGCGACACCAGCGTGGCCGTCATCAGGTCCATCACGCGCATGTCGAGTTCCTCACGCAGGAGCTTGGGCAGGTCGAGCAGGCGGACCTTGCCCGTGCGCGCCGTCGGCGAGAGCTGGCGGGTGAACGAACCGGTGGTGATGCCGATCTCGCCCGCGAGGGAAAGCGGTTTCGTCACGTCAGCCCCGCCAACCGGAAGCGTTGCGAGCACAGCCCCGCTAACGGCGGTCCCAAGAAACGCGCGGCGGTTCATGGCCGGGGCGGAGAGGTTCCTGACGGGGTGACACGTTTGCCGGGGAACAGGGCCTTTTCCACGTTCGCGTGGCTGAACATCTTGGCCGCGTCGTGGGCGATGCCGGGTGCCTCGACCAGGGTCCAGTTGAACTCCCACCCTTTCGCCTGCGCCAGTTCCTGCGCCCGGCGGAAGTTCTCCCTCCCCCGCTCGATGCGTGTCGAGCCCTGCCGCATCGCGGGCGCGGACTGGTCGAGGTTTGAGGCTCCGGTGTCGGCGGTGCCTTGGAAGAGGGTGAGCGGCTGCGCGAGGAAACGCTTCAGCGCCGCGTCGCCGCCCAGTTCGTCGGGCAGCTTGCCGAAGCCGTAGGGGAAGTCGGCGTCGCGCGTGGGGAAGATGTGCGCGCCGGGATTGGCAGCCACGATGCGGCGCGCGCCGGTGTCCGTGAACGCCGACATCCGCACGAGGAACTGCCCGCCGGCCGAGTGGCCGATGAGGTAATACGGCAGGTCAGCCCGGCCCGTGGCGCGGCGCACCGCGTCCACGACGTGCGGCACGAGGCTGAAGGTCCACTCGTCGCGCGGCTGGACCACGCCGGCCTTGACCACGCCGCCCCGCTGATAGGCCTCGGTGGGGAAGCGGTTGGTCTCGAAGCGCGGGGCGGCAATGAGCGCGCCGAAGCGGTCGCCGAGCACCTTGGCGTGGTCGCGGTAGGTCTCCGCGTTGCGCTGGATGCCGTGGAAGACGACGATGAGCGGGCCGTCCTGGTAGGCCGCTGGTTTGTAGGTGAAGACGTCGAGCTTCACGCCGCGCGCCTCGACCACGACCTGGCCGGAGCCGTCGGGAAAGGTCGAGGCAGACGTGGCACCGGTGGGCGCATTGATGGCGGGTGCGGCCAACGCAGGATTTGCGAGGAGCAGCACGGCGGCCAAGGTTCCGAACGCAAGCATCAACGTCAGGTTCTTTTTCATAAGGCGAGGCTAAGTTGTCACTTGTCTGGCTCTCCCCAGACGTTCGGCGTCTTGAAGTCAGCGGCCTTCGGGGCGGATTTGGGCGGGACGGCCTGCTTGGCGTAGGCTTCGAGGCGTGCGCGGAGTTCCTTCACCTTGTCGGGATGCTGCTCGGCGAGGTTGGTCTTTTCTGAGATGTCTTCGGCGAGGTTGAACAGTTCGATGCGTCCGCCGGGCGCCTCGCCTTTCGCGTCGGGCTGTTTGGCTTTCTTGCCTTTCTTGGGGGCGTCGGGCGTGGCGGCGGGGGCTTCCTCGCTGTCGGCAATGTTGCCGCCGAGCACGAGCTTCCAGTCGCCCATGCGGATCGCGCCGTTGCGTGGCGTGGTGTTGAGGAGGATCGCGTCATGCGGGGACTTCGCGCCGGCGGTGAGCACGGGCCAGAGGTCCAGACCATCGGGGGCAAGCTGCTGCTCGGTGGAGGCACCGGCGAGTTTCAGCAAGGTGGGATACCAATCCACCATGTGCAGCGGCTCGTTAATGACCAGGCCGGGCTTGATCTGGCCGGCCCAGGTGGCGAAGGCGGACACGCGCACGCCGCCTTCGTAGAGCGTGCCCTTGGCGGCGCGGAGCTTGCCGTTGGTCGCGCCCTGGCCGAGGGGGCCGCCGTTGTCGCTGGAGAAGATGAAGAGCGTGTTGCTGGTCAGCCCGCGCTGCGCGATGGCGGCGACCACGCGACCGATCTGCTCGTCCACCGAGTGGACCATCGCGCAGTAGGTGCGGCGCTGCTTGTTCTCGATGTGCTCGTAGAGCTTCAGGTGCTCGGGCAGCGCCTGAAGCGGCGCGTGCGGGGCGTTGAAGGGCATATAGAGAAAGAGCGGCTTCTGCTGGTCCTGCTGGGCGATCAGGCGCACGGCTTCGTTGCCATTGAGCACGGTGGTGTAGCCCGGGTCGCGGTTCACCTGGTCGTCGCGGTGCCAGTCAAAGCCGCCGTCGCGCTCGTGGGTGAAGTAATCCAGCGCGCCGTTGTAATGGCCGTATTGATGGGTGAAGCCGCGGCGCGTGGGCAGATATTCGGGCGCAAAGTGGCCGAGGTGCCACTTGCCCACAATGGCCGTGACGTAGCCCGCCGCCTGCAAGCCCTGCGCGAGCGTGCGCTCGTCGAGGGGCAGGCCGTAGTTCGCCCACGGCCGCACCACGCCGACCTGCAGGCCGTGGCGCATCGGATAGCGACCCGTCATCAACGCGGCGCGCGTGGGCGAGCAGACGGGCTGGACGTAGAAGGCCTCAAGCTTCGCACCGGCGGCGGCGAGCCGGTCAATGTTCGGCGTCTTGATCTCGCTGCCATGATAGCTCACGTCCGTGTAGCCAAGGTCATCAATCAGGAAGAAGACAATGTTCGGTCGCGGGGCAGCGGCGGCGGAGCAGGGGAGGGCGGCCCAGAGGCCGGACAGGATCAGGCTGGCGGCAATCAGAAGTCGGAGCGAGCGCATGGCGGAGAGTGGCATGGCCAGAAAGACGCGGAAAGCCAGCAGGTGGATACGGACCGAGGGGGGCAAGTTCACGGTTTACGCCGGGGCAGTTCGTTCCTATCGTGCGCGCGTGAACACCACTCGCTCCTGCCGCCACTGGCTCTTGGCCCTCGTGTGCGGTTTCGCCGTTTCCGCGTCCGCCGCTGCCCCGGGCCAGCCGCTCGTCATCCCGGATTATTTCGAGTGCCCGCGCGCCACCGGGGTCATCAAGGTTGATGGCAAGGCGGATGAACCGGCATGGGCCAAAGCGGTGGTCATCCAGTCCTTCGTCACGTTCTGGCAGAATCGCCCGGGCAAGACCAAGACCAAGGCGCGGCTGCTTTGGGACGACGAATACCTCTACTTCCACGCCGAGATGGAGGACGCCGACCTCTATGCCGACGAGCGTCAGACAAACGGCCGCATCTGGGAGAACGATGTCTTCGAGCTGTTCTTCAAGCCGAGCGAGCAGAAGAACGCCTACTACGAATTCCAGATCAATCCGCTCAACGCTCAGTTTCACACCTTCCTGCCTTCGCGGGGCTACGGCGGGATGCGGCGCGCGCTCAGCCAGCCTGACGACGGCAAGTTCAACTTGAAGACGGCGGTGGTGCTGGACGGGACTTTGAACAACTGGCACGACGACGACAAGGGCTGGTCCGTGGAGGGGCGCATCCCGTGGAAGGATTTTCACCGCACCGGCGGCGCTCCGAAGCTGGGCGATGTCTGGCGCTTTGCGTTGTGCCGCTATGATTACTCGAAGAATTTTGAGCAACCCGACCTGACGAGCTGTGCGCCGCTCGCGTTCAGTTCGTTCCATCGGTATGAGGATTATTGCCGGCTGAAGTTCGTGACCACCAACACGGTGGCGGATGCTGGCAAGGCGGCGGGGCGGTGAAATGGCGGTTCAACTCAATTCAAATGAAGCTCAACGCTCTCCATGCGAATGCACGGTTGTCTGATGCCGTGCGCTCCCTCCCTCACCCCGGTCCTCTCCCGCTGGGAGCGGGGGAACGTCAGCCAGCTTTGGCGCGTAAGGGGCTGCTCGGATTCACGAAGCACGGGCGGAGTCGCTCCCTCTCCCAGCGGGAGAGGGCCGGGGTGAGGGAGAGCGGGTTCGGTGGGTTGGGAACCCCGAGAAGGCTGGTCGTAGCCTGCGTTGCGGCGCTCCTGCTTTCTCTCAATCAGCTCCCCGCCCAGCCGGTGCGACCGAAGGAAGCGGATACGGCGGAGATCGCGCAGAAGGCGATCACGGCTTATCGCAGCGGGGATATCCCGAAGGCCATCGAGTTCGCCACGCAGTTGACCGAGGCCGCGCCGAAGCAGTCGCAGAGCTGGTTTCTGCGGGCGCAGCTCTACGTCGCCCAGCGCCAGCACGCGAAGGCCGTCGCCGACTACACTGAGATCCTCAAGCTGGACCCCAAGGCTTCGAATGCCTGGCAGGCGCGAGGCGAGGCGAACTTCAAGCTTGGCAAGATCGCCGAATCCATCGCCGACTTCGACAAGCTGCTGGAACTGGTCCCGGCGCAGAAGCCGTATCACTGGCAGCGCGGCATCTCCCTCTACTACGCGGCGCGGTTCAAGGACGGGAAGGAGCAGTTCGAGATCCACCAGACGGTGAACTCAAACGATGTGGAGAACGCGGTCTGGCACTTTCTCTGCGCCGCGCGCGCGGACGGGCTCGCGTCGGCGAAGAAAGGGCTGATCCCCATCGAGGGCGACGGCCGGGTGCCGATGGCGCAGGTCCACCAGCTCTTCGCCGGCAAGGCCAAGCCGGAGGATGTGATGGCGGCGGCGAAGGCCGCGCCGGCCGAGACGCGGGCAGGCGAGCCGGTCTTCTACGCGAACCTATATCTGGGCATTTACTTTGAAGCCATCGGGGATGCCAAGCAGGCGCGCGACTACATCTTCAAAGCCGCCGAGCGCGCCGACCAGAACGGCTACATGGGCGACGTGGCCCGGGTGCATGCGGAGATTTTGCGGAAGGCGGAGAAGAAGTAGGTCTGGCGAGGAGGCGCTCGCGTGAATGAAACGACGCCACCCCGTTCCCGCCGCAAGTTGTGGCCGGTCGTGATGGTCCTCGCCACGCTGCTGGCGCTGACGACGTGGGATGCCTTGCGGAAACCTAGCGGCGAAACTGGGAAGGCTCTTCGACGCGCCGCCAGCGATGGAGACGAGTTCAACGTGCGACGCATCGTCCAAGCTCACCCCGAACTAATAGACACCGTCCCCGCTCCTGGAGAAGGCGAATCGCTTTTTGAAAGCTGGTGTAACCGGGCTGCACGTTTGCTGGGCAGGAAACCACCATATCCAAAAATTGACCCGGTCGAGCGCAGGCAGATGCGGGAGATGACGCCGCTTTGGCTCGCCTTCAGGTCCAGGCACTCAAGCATCGTGAACTACCTTGTGAGCGCAGGCGCCAATGTCAATGTTGTGCCACCGGAAGTGCCGCCGCTGATCCTGCTGGCTGCCCGCTTCGGGGATACTAATCTTATGGCGTTGTTGATTTCACACGGTGCGAGCATCGAGCAGAGGGAGCCGGGCAGCGGCGCAACCGTCATGCACTATGCCGCCCTGGCACGAACGCCGGAAATGCTCAGTTTCTTGATCGAAAGGGGCCTTGCTGTGAATGCCCTGAGCCGCGTCGGCACTACGCCCTTGCATGTGGCGATAGACAGCCACCAGTTGCCGCTGGTGCAATTTCTGGCAACGAACGGGGCGGACCTGTTCTGTCCCAACTCCCGTGGCAGCACCCCGTTGGATGCTGCCCGGTGCTACGCTACAAATCGCTTTGGGGGCTCGAACGCCCTCGTCGTTGCCGCGTGGCTAGAAAGCTTCGCTGCCACTAACAAGCCGCCCGCCAACCTCAATTGAACTTCTCGCCCTGCGGGCGCGGGCTGGGGTGCATATTTACCAGCGGTGTCGCGCCGTCATCGCCGCGCAATGGGTGTGAATTTGCAGCACGTCTCCCGAAGGGGCTTTTCATTGCACCTCATAGCTGACCAGCAGGGCAGGGCGGTCCTGAACTTTGGGGGCCTCCCGGAACCAGGCTTTGAACCAGTCTTTGGAATCGCCGTGGAGCATGAAGCCGTGGTTGGCGTGGCGGCCGTCGGTCCAGAAGCGGACAGCGTGGGTGAAATCCCAGGTGCAGCAGCCGGGCTGGCTCGGGCCGTGGGCGAGATAGACGGGCAGGAAGTCGCCGTGGTCGCCCCAGTTCATGCCGCCGATGGCCTGCCAGTGCTGGTCACCGGCATAGCGGTAGGCATTGACCTCGGTCTCCACCCACGGACGGTTGCAGGCCTCGGCCACCCACATGTTCGGCTTGAGCGGACTGTGGTCCTTGGGGAAATCGGCCGCGCGCACGATGAGCAGAGTGGCGGCCAGGATGTTCGCTCCGGGCGGAATGCTCGACAGGTCCACACGCATCAACGGGCTGCGGTGCCGCATGAACATTTCCTGCGTGCTGCTTTGGCCATAGGTGGTGCTGCGGTCCACGGTCAAACTGTCGGGGCCATGGCTGGACCAGTAGGCGTCCTGCCAGCCGGAGTAAACCCGCTCTGGCCGGGCCGGATCGAAGCCCTGCTCGCCGTCGCGGAGGATGGCCAGCACGGCCGCGGGATGCTGCCGCCGGAGTTCCGCGTGCCGGGCCCGGAAGCGCGCCTCAACTTGTGCGACGGTCTGAGTTTCCGGCGGAGTCCATTGCGCGGCGAGCAGCTTGCCCAGCTCCGAGACGCTGCCGACGACGAGGTCGGTTCCCAGCACTTGGAACGGTGTCTTCGCCGACGGCGGGGAAGGCTCCTTGGCAACCACGAGGCGGAGGTTGTCCACATGGATCACTTCGCCCTCGTGCGGCCGGTAGAAGAAGATTTCCAGACTGACAACCTTGCCGAGGGATCTGCCGTTTTCGAGTTGTGGCCGGAGGGCGCTCCATCCATTCGGATGAAGTTCGGCTGAGATCGAATTTTTCCCGGGCTGGAGGAAGGCCGTCTTGGCCCAGCGGCTCACACCGCCATCCCAGCCGCCGGCGCGCGAACTGCCCTCCTGCATCACGCAGAAGCCGACCACGCAGGCCCGGCTCACGGTGACATCCGCCTTGAAGGTCTGCCACGGCATCCAGTCGGGCGGCACGTCGCGGGTGATGACGGCCGGCCACGTCCCGCCGGCGAAGGTGAGCTTGAGGCTGTGCGCGCCCGAAGTGGCGTGTTCTTTGGAGCGCTCGAGCTTGACGGGCGGTTCTTTGAGCTTGGTGTCAGGCAGTTCCAGACTGGTCCAGCGCTGCGCGTCGGCCGGACCTTCGAAGTCAAACAGCACCAAGTCTTCCGCGGCTCGCAAAGGCTGGCTTAGCATTATCAAGCAGAGGAGCAGGAAAGAGAACGGGTGCATGATCAGGAGATTCTAACGGAGGGCGGAACGTGTCGAGTATTTCGGCGGAACGAGAGGCCGTCTCTGAGTCCGGAACCCAGACTCGCCAAACGGGCACAGTCTTTCACCCCATGGTGAAGCGCTGGCGCGCTTCGTAGCGTTGCTTCAAGAAAGCAACCAAACTGGATATGAAGACTCTGCTGCTGCTCGCCTGCGTTCTCACCCTTCTTACAACGACCGGCTGTCTGATAGCCGACCACGAGCGACATGGGCACGGGCACCGGCATGAAGGTCACGGGCCGGTGATCGGCGTTGCGCCGGTGATCATTGTGCCAGTGCGGTAGCGCCATGGGCTTGGCGCCATCGGCAGCTTACGGAACTGCACGTGGTGCTGGACCGATGGAGTTGGCAACCAGGCAAACACTGCCATTCATCGTAGTGGCTGAGGCGTGCCAACTGCCAAACGCAGTTGAGATCGGAAGTTCTCTGCCTTCTGGGTGCCTCCGCGTTGGGAGGAACCTCGCTGCCGCTCCATCGCTCTGGCTGAGGATTGGCCGCGTCGGTTCATGCCGGTCCTTGCCGCTGGGCACAGCGTTTCACCCGGTGGAAAAATCCTCGCTCAGGGGGTAGCGTAGAAACAGAAAGGAATTGAAACCGATCATGAAAGCTTTGTTGTCACTAATCTGTGTTGCCACCCTGTTCACAACCACCGGATGCCTCGTCGTTGACGAGCACGGCCACCGTCACTGGCATGGACGCACGAGAGTGATCGTGCCTGCCCCTCCGCCTCCGGTGATCATCGTGCCTGCGCTGGAGCAAACGGAACCACCACTGCCTTGAACCAGGTCAATGGAGAGTGAGGGCAAACACGTGCCGACCTTGGCGGCCTATGGCGCACTGCGCCCCGCCGTGTATTTCAGGTCGTCGAGATAGATGCGCACCAACTGGCCACCGGCCGTGGAAGTGAACAGGCCGAAACGGTCGAAGCGACCGCCTTGCGCCTTGATGCCGTCTTTCAACGCAAGCGTGACCGACTCTTTGCCCAGGGTCACGCGCACCTCGCCCTTGCCACCGTTGGCCGTCGGCTCATAGATGAACGACCAGGTGAGAGTCTTTCCCGGAGCGAGCAGCGGCCCGCTCTCAGCCAGGCCATGCGTGCCCTTCGCCGTTGAGAAGGCGGGGTGGAAGTAGTGGCCTACGCGCGTCGGCCCGCCGACGTGCACACCCAGGAAATGTCCCGCTTCGAACGGCGGTTTCACCCGCTCTGCACTGTTGAACCAGCCAAGGAACACGTCCGAGTCCGGCGCGCCGACTTGCAGCACCACCTTGCCGCTGGCCTCCAGCCGGTCCTCGAACGTCAGCGGGCCGATGCGGTCGGCGTAGTAACCGTAGTCGCCGCTGCGCCAGAGATTGCCGCCGATTTCTCCGGCTGAGCCACCTGCGAAGCTCGTGTTCGTGCTGTAGCCAAAGCTGTGCGCGCCGACCTGGTCACGATCTTGATACGTGGCGCGGTTGCCGGAGCCGAGCCAGCCGGGGTCGCGGGCGAAGTTCTCCGTCTTGCTGTCATGCTGAAGGTCGGCGAAGTGCATGGTCATCGTGCCGCCCGCCTTCATCATGTTGATCATCCCAAAGCGGTCAAAGGTGGCGCCCTCCTGCCGGAAACCCTCGGGGAGGTCCACGGTGAACTTGGTCGTATTTGGGAAGCGCGACTGAGCCTCCCGCTGCGAAGCCTCCGGGAGCGGGCCGTAGTCCTGGGTCGTGTGCGTGCCGCTCCGCAGCGTGAAGGTGAAGCTGCCCCGGCCTCCGGCAGCCTGCGGATCGTAGTCGAGCGTCCAGTGGTAGCGCGTGCCGTCGTTCTTGATGGGCGTAGGGCGGAACTTGCCGGGGAGGTAGGGCGTGATGAACGTGCCGCAGCTCCGGTTCGCGCTGGTGATGAGCCGCACGGCGAGCCGGCCGCCCTTGCC
>CAZOCL010000195.1:0-7109 GCA_964578245.1 uncultured Klebsiella sp.
AGCAGTTCCAGGAGCGTCTGGACGTCATCGCCAACAACATCGCCAACGTCAACACGACGGCCTATAAATCCGCCCGTGTGAACTTCGCGGACTCGTTCAGCCAGACCCTGCGCACCAGCGCGGCGGGTGGTGCCAGCAGCAGCGGCCAAGCAGCGCTTCAGGTCGGCACCGGCGTCAACACCTCGGCGATTCAGAATCTATTCGGGCAAGGCGCGATCTCCCGGACCGGCAACGCCACCGACCTCGCCATCTCCGGCCAGGGTTTCTTTACCGTGCGCGACGTCATCAGTGGCAGCACGTTCGCCACGCGGGCCGGCGAGTTTCACACCGACTCCAACGGTTACGTCGTTTCGGACAAGGGCATGCGCCTGCAGGGCTATTCGAACGCCGGGCTGACCTCGCTGGGCGACATCCGGATTGATACCACGGGCGCTCCCGCCACGGCTGCACCTGGTGCCACGGTCGCCTCCTACGCCATTGACCAGACGGGCAAAGTGAACGTGCGCCTCTCCGACGGCACGGAATTCGCCCGTGGCCAGGTGCTGCTCCAGAACTTCAGTGACCCGCAGGTGCTTACCAAAGAGGGCGACAACCTGTTCTCTGGGCTGAGTTCCGCCGGCCCGCTTGCGACCCCCGGTTCGCCTGGAGCGGGCGGACTTGGCAAACTCGAGGCGGGGGCCTTGGAATTGTCCAATGTTGATCTTGCCAACGAATTCTCTTCGCTCATCACCACGCAGCGTGCCTTTCAGGCAAACAGCCGCATCATCACCACCAGCGACGAGGTGCTCCAGGAACTGGTGAACCTCAAGCGCTAACCAGCTCTGACCATGGCCGAAGCTCCCAAAGAATCCGCACCCGCCAAAGGCGGCGCCTCCGCCTGGCTGCCGCTCGTCGTCATGCTGGTCGGCATGCCGGCCATGGCGTTCGTGATGACGAACTACGTGCTCCTGCCCAAGCTGAAGGCGGAACTCGGCGGCGGGTCCGGGGGACACGAGGAGGGGGCGAAGCCGGAGAAATCCGCAGGCCACGAACCCGCCAAGGCCGAAGGCGGCCATGGGGGCGGCAAGGAGGCCAAGCCTGCCGGGAAGGAAGCCGCTGGCGGCAAAGGCGGTCCGCGCGTCACCTACCAGCTCAACAAGGTGCTCGTCAATGTGGCGGGCAGCGCCGGGGCTCGCTACCTCATCGCCAACTACACGCTGGTCGGCAGTTCCGCTGATTTCAAAGCCAAGCTGGATGAGCGCAAGGACCAGATGCTGGATGTGGCCATCGGCGTGATGGGCACCAAGTCCATTGCCGATCTCGAAAAGCCCGGGGCGCGCAACCTCATCCGCAACGAGCTGATGTCCGCCTGGAACAATGCCCTGGGTGGCAACGTGGTGAAGGAAATCTACATCACCGAGTTTGCCATTCAGTAACCGCGACCATGGACGCCAACGCCGACACGGCCAGTGAGACCCAGCCCTTTGACTTCCGGCAGGGCGGCATTCTCTCGGAACGCCAGTCGCGCGCCCTGCGTCAGCGGCACGAGGAACTGGCGCGTGCGCTCGGCGATCGTTTGACCCTCTGGCTACGCTGTGACTTTGGCTTGCGGCTCACCCGCGTCGAGGCTGTCAGCTACGCCAGCTTCATCGAGAGCCTGGCCGCCACCACGCACATCACGCTCTTCAAGCTCGACCCGCTGCGCGGTGTCTGTCTCCTGGAAACGCCCCCTGCCCTGGCCACCGCCGTCGTGGAACGGCTGCTCGGCGGCCCCGGCGAACGCCTCGGCGAGGCACGGGAGCTGACCGAGGTCGAGATCGCCCTGTTCGATCAGTGGACCCAGATCTTTCTGGAAGAGTGGCAGGTGCACTTTCCGGAACCACCCAATCCCAAGCCGCACCTCCTGGGCCACGAGAGCGCCCCACGTTTCCTCCAGTCCGCACCGCCGGACACGATGATGATCGAAGTGGTCTTCGAGGTGGCCTTCGCTGACGGCAAGGTCCCGGTCCAGCTCGCCTTTCCGTATCCCACGCTGGAGCCGCTCCTGCGTCAGATCGCACCTCCCGAAGAGCCTGGGGCCAAGAGCCGGGCAGCCGCAGCCGCAGCCCCGCCAGTGCCGTGGAACAATGTCCTCGATGACATGAAGCTCGCGGTCAGCGCGCACTGGACCGGCCTGGAAATGACCGCCCGGGAGCTCGCCAACTTGAACGTGGGTGATGTCATCCAGCTCTCGCCGCAGATCGCCGCCCAGGTGCAGGTGCGCCTCGCCGGTCGCGTTAAATTTTCCGGCCGCCTCGGCACGTGCGGTGGCCAATGGGCCGTCGAACTCACCGGGCCGGCCACCACCAAATAGTCTTTCCCATGAGTGCCCCCGCCACCTCCCCCAATCTCGAAGTGCTTCTCGACGTGCCGGTCAAGCTGTCCGTCGAGCTGGGCTCCTGCCTGATGCCAATGCGCGAGGTCCTTCAGCTCGCCCCCGGCTCCGTCGTGCAGCTCGACAAGCTCGCGGACACGCCCGTGGACATCTACGTGAACCAGAAGCTCATCGCTCGCGGCCAGGTGGTCGTGGTCGAGGACATGTTCGGCATCAAACTCACTGAGCTGGTGGGCAAGCCCCTGTGAAGTCGCTGGCTGTCATCTGCTGGTGCGTTCTGGCGGTTGCGGTTCAGGCTGCTGAACCTTCCGCCTCCGTCCCCCCTGCCCCGCCAGCCCCGATGCCGGAAGTCGGCGCATCCGTCCTGCGCGTGCTCGGCGGGCTGGTCTTCGTGCTCGCCCTCTTCCTTGGCGGCGTCTGGGCGCTGCGCAACTGGCAGCGCGTGGTCGTGCAGCGCGGCCAGGCCCCCAAGCTCAACGTTCTGGAAGTCAAATCCCTCGGCAATCGCAACGCCCTCTACGTCATCGGCTACGAACAGCAGCGCCTCCTGCTGTCCTCCTCCCCCACTGGGGTCACGCTCGTCAGCCATCTCCCGAACGCCGAGCCAGGCGAAGTGGCCACGCCAGTCGCCCCCAGCTTTGCTGAAGCCCTCCAACAGGTGCTGACCCGAAAAGCACCATGAGCCCCGCAGTTACATGGCGGCGCGATCGTAGCATATGGGGATTGTTCGTCCCCTGGGTCGCATTAGTCCTATTCGCCTTCCTCGCACCAGCCGCGCTCGCCCAGCAGCCCCCCGCCGCCCCCGGCGGCCTCCCCCCGTTCACCATCAGCCTCAATCCCGGCAGCAACCAGCCGCAGGATGTGGACACGGGCATCAAGATCCTATTCGTCATCACCCTGCTCACGCTCGCCCCGAGCATCATCCTGCTGATGACCTGCTTCACCCGCATCGTGATCGTGCTCTCGTTTGTGCGCAGCGCGCTGTCGCTCCAGGGCGTGCCAGCGAATCAGGTGCTCATCGGCCTCTCGCTGTTCATGACCTTCTTCATCATGGCCCCGGTCTGGGAGGCCGTGGATCGCGACGCCCTCAAGCCCTACAACGCCAAGCAGATCTCCGCCGATGAAGCGCTTGACCGCGCCGCCAAGCCCATTCGCAGCTTCATGCTCAAGCAGGCGCGCGCCAAGGATGTGGAGCTGTTTGCCAGCATGGCCGGCCTCGGCCCGACCTCTCCAGACCAGTTGCCGATGAAGGTCGTCATCCCCGGCTTCATCATCAGCGAGCTGCGCACCGCGTTCCAGATGGGTTTCCTGATCTTCATCCCCTTCATCCTGATCGACCTCGTGGTGGCCACCGTGCTGATGAGCCTGGGCATGATGATGATGCCGCCCATGACCATTTCCCTGCCCCTGAAAATCCTCCTCTTCGTGCTCGTGGATGGCTGGAGTTTGATCGTTCGGAGCCTGGTTCAGAGCTTTGGCATCTGAATCGCTATTCAGTTCCAAGGCGCTCGTGGGCGGCAATTTTGTCCCCTGGCGCTGGAACTGAATGATTGGCCAATCCATCTCATTAGCACCCGGCTTCAGCCGGGTGTCTAGCACGCGCACAGCAGCAAACCGTTTCAACGGTTTGTCCCCGTCCACCCTCCCCATCCGCCAGACCCCATCCCCTAAAACCCAATGAGCCCCGAATTCGCCGTAGAACTGCTAAAGAGCCTGATGTTTCAGGCGGTCACCCTGGCCTCCCCGATCCTGCTGACCGCCCTGAGCATCGGCCTGGCCGTGAGCCTCTTCCAGGCGGTCACCTCCATTCAGGAGCAGACCCTCTCCTTCGTCCCCAAGGCGTTGGGCATCGTCGCCCTGCTGGTCGTGCTGCTGCCGTGGATGATGCGCACCCTGCTCGAGTTCACCACGCTCGTGATCCAGAAGATTCCGGAAATGGTGAAATGAACCGTGGTGCCTGGCGCGTGGTGTCTGAACCGAAAATCATCACGCACCACGCACCACGCACCAGTCCCCCATGCCCTTCGAGTTCGCCAACTGGATGCTGGTCTTCGCCCGCGTGAGCGCGCTGCTCGCGGTGTTTCCCGTGTTCAATGCGCGGAACGTCCCCACCCAGATCCGGCTCGCACTGAGCGTGCTGATCGCCTTTCTCATCGCTCCCGGCCTGCCGCCCATGTCGCTGGCCAAGGTGAGCCTTTTCGAGTTCGTGTTGCTGATGGTCAAGGAGGTCGGCGTGGGCTTGCTGTTCGGATTCGTGACCCGCATGGCGTTCTATATGCTCGATGTGGCTGGAGCCATCATCACCCAGGAGATGGGCCTGGGCATGGCCTCGACCTTGAACCCCTTCAGCGAGAGCCGCTCCGAGGCACCCGGCACCATCCTCTACTATCTCGCCGCGGTTCTGTTCCTGGCCCTCGACCTCCACCACTGGCTGCTGGTGGCCTTTCAGCAGAGCTATCAGGCGCTCCCGGCCGGACGCGCGGGCTTGAACGAAGCGCTGTTCAGCAACGTGCTGGCCCAGACCAGCCGGATGTTCCTGGTCGCGCTGCTGATGTCCGCGCCGCTCATCTCGGTTTCGTTCGTCATCTCGCTCGTCTTCGCCGTGCTGGGCCGCGCGGTCCCGCAAATGAACGTGTTCACCGAGAGCTTCGCCATCCGCACCCTCGCGGGCCTGATGGTTTTCGGCCTTTCCCTGAACCTCATGGCCCAGCACATCTCGAACTGGCTGCGCCGCCTGCCGAACGACGTCCTGAACATCGCGACCCTCCTCGCTGGCTGATGCACCCATGAGCGAATCCGGCAGCGACAAAACAGAGCAAGCCACGCCCAAGCGCCTGGAAGAGGCGCTGAAACGGGGCCAGTTCCCCCGCAGCGTGGAGGTGCAGACGGTCTTCGTGCTCGGTGGCGGGCTCGCCGCCCTCTCCTTCACCGGGGCGGAAATCTGGGGCCGCATGGTCTTGACGATGACCGGCGTCTTCGGACACCTGCACCAGTGGCCGGTCACGCTGGATGGCATGCAGGCTTACTTCATCGGCGGCATGTCCACGTTCGGCCAATGTGTCTGGCCGGTGGCCGTCGCGGGCCTTTCGGGTGGCTTGCTGGCGGGCGGCATGCAAAGCCGGTTCCGCACCGCGTCCGAGGCTCTGGAAGCCCAGTGGGAACGGGTGAACCCCATTGCCGGACTGCAACGCCTCTTCTCCGTCCGCTCGCTCATGCCCGCCGCCGTGAACGCCATCAAGCTCGCGGTGGTCATCGGGCTGTCCTACGGCGAGGTGATGCGCGTGCTGAACGACCCGATCTTTTTCACCGCCGTCAGCCCGGCAAGAATTGCCGAATTCATGACCACGGCCGCCGGACGCATCCTCTGGCGGGTCGGCGGCGTGCTCGTGCTCATCGCTTTGGCCGATTACGCCTGGCAGGTCTTCCGCATGCAGAAGGACATGATGATGACCAAGGAAGAGGTGAAGGAGGAAGGCAAGGCCAGCGAAGGCAATCCTGAGGTCAAAGCCCAGCAAAAGCGCAAGCGGATGCAGCTCGCCAAGCGCAAAATGTTCCGGGATGTGCCCAAAGCCGACGTCATTCTCGTAAATCCCACCCACATCGCCATCGCCTTGCGTTACGACCGCAAGACGATGAAAGCCCCGGTGATCGTGGCCAAAGGCTCCCGCCTGAACGCCCTCCGCATCCGCGAAATTGCCGGCCAGCACCAGATCCCGATCCTCGAAAACAAGCCCCTCGCCCGCATGCTCTTCAAGTATGGCCGGGTGGGTGGCGAGATTCCTGCTCAGTTCTTCGCCGCAGTCGCGGAAGTGCTCGCATGGGTCTATCGCGTGAACCGCTACCGCTACTACATGGAAGGCTCGCTGGTAAAGTGAACATGAAACAGATCTGGAAACGACGGTCAGCGCTCTTTAACCGGGTGTCGCAAGCCTTTGGGCGAAGCTCCAAACTCCAAACTCCAAATTCCAAAGCTGCACCGAGCTCATATCCCCAACGCGGCATCGCCGTAGTTTGGAGCTTGGAATTTGGAGCTTCTTTGGAGCTTGGGGCTTGGAATTTGGATTTTTCACAACGCTTCTAACCGTGGCAAATCTCACCTCCAGCATCAGCCGCCTCCTCAAGCAGGGTGACCTCTGGCTCACCGGCAGTTTCTTGGGCATCATCATGTTGCTCATCCTGCCGGTCTCGCCCTTCCTGCTGGATCTGCTCCTTGCCCTGAGCATCGCCCTGGCTCTGCTCATTGCCCTGGTGATCCTTTATGTGAAGGAGCCGGCCGACTTCACCGGCTTTCCGACCCTGCTGCTCATCGTCACGCTCTTCCGCCTCGCGCTGAACGTCGCCTCCACCCGGCTCATCCTGCTCGATGGCTACGCGGGCCACATCATCGAGGCCTTCGGCAGCTTCGTCGTGCGCGGCAACTACGTGGTCGGCCTCGTCGTCTTCGCCATCCTGGTCCTGATCAATTTCATCGTCATCACCAAGGGCGCTGGCCGCATCGCGGAAGTCGCCGCGCGCTTCACCTTGGATGCCATGCCCGGCAAGCAGATGGCGATTGATGCGGAGCTGAACGCCGGTGTCATCAACGAGGAGCAGGCCCGCACTCGCCGTCGCAAGGTCGAGCAGGAGGCGGACTTCTACGGCGCAATGGACGGCGCAAGCAAGTTCGTGCGCGGGGACGCCATCGCCGCCGTGCTCATCACCGTCATCAACATCGTCGGCGGGTTCGCCATTGGCATCATGCAGAAGGGCATGACCA
>CAZOCL010000195.1:7209-12227 GCA_964578245.1 uncultured Klebsiella sp.
GTCATCAACATCGTCGGCGGGTTCGCCATTGGCATCATGCAGAAGGGCATGACCATCGGGGAGTCGCTCGAACGCTTCACCCTGCTCTCCATCGGTGACGGTCTGGTCTCGCAGATCCCCGCGCTCATCACTTCCGTCGCCGCCGGTATCCTGGTCACGCGCGCCGCCTCGAAAGATGAACTCAGCAAGGAGCTCGGCAAGCAGCTCTTCTACTCGCCGCGCGTGATGATGCTGCTGGCGGGCATGCTCCTGATCATGGCCATTGTTCCGGGGCTTCCCACGATTCCGTTCCTCGGCCTGGCCATCGCGGTCTGGCTGCTGGCTGAGACCATGAAGCGGCACAACCTTTTCCCCGACACCGTTGAGGCCGGGGCCGGCGCGGGTGCGAAGACCGCCGCCGGAGCCGCGGGTGGCAAGCCGGGCGCTCCCGCCACGCCTGGCACCGCTGCCGCACCAGACAAGATGGAGACCTTGCTCTCGCTCGACACCTTGCAGATCGAACTGGGCTACGGCCTCGTGAGCCTGGCCGACACCCGCAAAGGCGGCGACCTCCTCGAACGCGTCACCGGGGTCCGCCGCAACTTTGCCTCGGAGATGGGCCTGCTCATCCCGCCCATCCGCCTGCGCGACAATCTGCAGCTCGGTGCGAACGAATACCGGTTCCTGGTCAAAGGCAATGCGATGGGCAAGGGCGAACTGATGCCCGGCTACTGGCTCGCCATGAACGCGACCAACAGCAAGGCCCAGCTCAAGGGTGTGCCCACAGTCGAGCCGGTGTTTCAGTTGCCCGCCACCTGGATCACGGACGTCGAGCGCAAGCACGCCGAGGTCAGCGGTCACACCGTCGTGGACGCCGCGTCTGTCCTCGTCACGCATCTCTCCGAAACCGTCCGCCGCCACTGCCATGAGATTCTCACGCGCCAGGACGTGCAGGTGCTGCTCGACAACCTGAAGCAGACCCACCCGACCGTGGTGAACGAACTCATCCCCGCGCAGCTCACCGTCGGCCAGGTGCAGCGCATCCTGCAGAACCTCCTCGCCGAGGGCATCTCCATCCGCAACCTCGCAGGCATTCTGGAGAAGGTGGGTGACCACGCTCACCTGACCAAGAACCCCGACGAACTCTCCGAGCACGCCCGCCGCGCCCTCGGCTCGCAGCTCGCCAAGCCCTTCCAGCAGGACAACGGTGCGCTCCGGGCCATCACGCTCGACCCGCGCCTCGAACAGCAGATCGCCCAGGGCCTGCGGCAGTCGCCCAGCGAGATCACACTCACCATGGAACCGCGCCTGGCGCGTCACGTGGTGGAGTCGCTCACCAAGTTCGTCTCGCAGATGATCGCCACCGGCCACGCTCCAGTGGTCCTCTGCGCACCCCAGATCCGCCTCGCCTTCCGCCGCTTCTTCGAAACCACCTTCGCCGACCTCGCCGTGCTCTCCTACAACGAAGTCCCCGCGCGCGTGGAAGTCCAGAACATGGCCGTCGTGCCCTGCCAGGAATGAATGTTGAAGTTCAAATTTGTAAGCCGTTGAAGCCCTGCCCCCATTGGAATTTGAACCTTGGAATTTCTTTGGAGCTTGGAATTTGGAATTTGGAATTTCTCCCCCGATTCCTCTGATGCCCACGCAAACCTTCATCGCCGGCTCCGCCGCCGAGGCCGTCGCGCAAATCCGCGAGCAGCTTGGGCCCGAAGCCGTCGTGCTGAATGTTCGGCAGTTGCCGGCCCCCGGCCTGTCGCGCCTCTGGCAGAAGGCGCGCATCGAAGTCACCGCCGCGGTGCCGGACCTCGAGCCTGCGGAGCCCGATCAACTGGGTGACCTGCGCCGTGAGATCGCGGCGCTTCGCGATCTGGTGGTGCAGCCGGTCCGCCCGGTCACCCCGGCACCCGTGCGTGAAGAGCCACTCCCTGAGTTCACTTACGAGCCCGTGCCTGACGCCAGCGGCTGGCGCATCGGCCAGGTGCTCCAGAAGGTTGGTCTGCTTCCGCTCCATGCCCAGCGCGTGATCGATCGGTTGCAACTCCTCCATGGCGAAACGCCGCCCGCACAATTCGGCGAGGAGATGGCCTGCGCCCGCGAAGTGATGACGCAGTTGTGGAACGCCCCCGCCCTGACGCCCGCGCAGCAGTCTCGCCCTCTGCACATGTTTGTCGGCCCACCGGGTGCCGGTAAGACCACCGCTCTCTGCAAATGGCTCACACAGGCCGTGCTCCTGGACGGCCAGTCCGCCCGCGTCTGGCGGCTGGATGGCCAGACGGCGAACACCGCCGAAAGCCTCAGCGTGCACGGCGAGATTTTAGGCGTGCCAGTCGAGCGCGCTTGGGACGGACTCGCCACCATCGGCCCGGGCGAAATCGGCTTTGTCGATCTGCCCGGTGTGGATGCGCGAGACCCCGTAGCCATGGAGAGCCTGCGCCAGCGCCTGGCCGGTTGGCCGCACGCCCAAGTCCACCTCGTCCTCAACGCCGCCTACGACACCCAACTCTTGCTCACCCAGGCCCGCGCCTGGTCCAGCCTGCCCCTCACCGACCTCGTGCTGACCCATCTCGATGAAGAACCGCGCCAGGGCAAACTCTGGAACCTCGTCTTGGGCACAAACGTCGCCCTGCGCTTCCTCGGTGCCGGGCAAAATGTTCCCGGTGACTTCCGGACCGCGAGTCCAGAGGCGCTTTTGACGGGTATTTTCACTGGAAAATCGAGGGATTCCACCACTTCCCCTCCCCCAGGAACTCGCTGGCAAACGACCTGCTAAACACCCTTACGGCGACGAATGAAGATTTTGATGATACTTGGCGGCCTGCTCGGGTTCCTGATTGGAGCCGGCTTCGGCCTCGCTCAAACCAGTGCCTGGCCAGACGCCCTGTGGCGCGCCAGCGTGACCGCGTTCGCCGGTGGACTCCTGCTGCGCTGGTGGGGACGGATGTGGATCCAGTGCTACGTGCAAGCCCAGCAGGAGAAGTTCGCCCCCGTCTCCGCGGAAGCACCCCCCACCCAGCCCAAAGGGAGATAACGTATGACCGCGACCTGCCCTGCCCCGACCGAGACCGCGCCCCCCGAGATCGCGTGGGAGCCCCGCTCCCTGCCCGCCGCTGAACTCTGGCACCGCTATCGCCGCGACGCCTCCGCCGGCAGCGCCCCGGAAGAAGGCCTGATCACCCAGTATCTCCCCTTGGTGAAAGCCGTCGTCGGCCGGCTCGCGATGGCCCTGCCCTCCCACGTGGATGCGGACGATCTGCACAGCGCCGGTCTCGTCGGCCTGCTCAACGCGGTGCGCAATTTCGATTCCCACGCCGGCACGTCCTTCGAAACTTACGCCCGCATCCGCATCCGCGGCTCGGTCTTCGATGAATTGCGAAAGCTCGACTGGGTGCCGCGCTCCGTCCACCTCAAGGCGCGCAAAATCCAGTTCGCCATGCAGGAAATCGAGCAACGGCACGGCCGCATGCCCACGGACAACGAGGTCGCCCGCGAGCTGAACATCCCGCTCATCGAGTATCATCGCTGGCTGGCTGACGTCCGCCCCGCCACCTTCGTCTGCCTCGATGCCGCCCAAAGCTCCGACGTGGATGATGGTGCGACGAACTACGAGAGCGTGGCCGACACGTCCGTCGAAAGCCCCGAGGACGGCGTCAACCGCCGCGAACTCGCCGGCCTCATCACCGCCCGCATCCAGCAGCTCCCCGAGATGCAGCGCAAGGTGCTTGCCCTTTACTACTTCGAAGACATGCGGCTGCGCGAGATCGCGGAGGCGTTCGGTGTGACCG
Organism: uncultured Klebsiella sp.; assembly: GCA_964578245.1. GTDB lineage: Bacteria > Verrucomicrobiota > Verrucomicrobiia > Limisphaerales > SXTU01 > SXTU01. Next base: position 10,971 of record CAZOCL010000195.1, read on the forward strand.
AGTCCCGCATCTGCCAGATCCATTCCCAGGCCATCCTGTCCATCAAGGCGCACCTCAAGCGAAAGAATGCGTCCCCGGCCTAACCCCCATTTGCCATGACGATCATTATTGGCGGCATCGTAGTCCTGCTCTGTGTCCTGGGCGGCTTCTCCATGGCCGGCGGGCACCCGGCCTCCCTGTGGCATTTGTCTGAAATCGTCACGATCGTTGGCGCAGCCACGGGCGCGCTCATCATCATGTCGCCCAAGAAGGTGCTGATGGACCTCGTGAAGCAGATTCTTCACGCGTTGAAAGGCTCGCCCTACAACAAGCAAAGCTACGAAGACCTGCTCAAGGCGCTCTACGAACTGTTCCTCCTCGGCCGCCGCAACGGCATGATTGCCCTTGAGGAACACGTGACGAACCCGAAGAGCAGCAGCATCTTCTCGAAGTATCCCAGCTTTCTGAACAACCATCACGCGCTGGAATTCCTCTGCAACGGCCTCAAGCCGATCATCGATGGCAAGATCAAACCGGACCAGCTCAAGATGCTCCTCGACGTCGAAATCGACAGCATGGAGGACGAGCATCACGCGCCCGTGGACGTGCTCACCAAGACCGCCGATGCCATGCCTGGTTTCGGCATCGTCGCGGCCGTGCTCGGCATCGTCGTCACCATGGCCTCGATCAACGGTCCCATCGAAGAGATTGGCCACAAGGTCGGCGCGGCGCTGGTCGGCACCTTCCTCGGCATTCTGATTTCCTACGGCTACCTGAACCCGCTCGCCGTGAACCTCGCCTTCATCGGCGTGGCCGAGGCCGCCTACATCCGCTGCATCGCCACGGCCGTGGTCGGCTTCGCCAACGGCATGGCGCCGCTCATGGCCATCGAGGTCTCCCGGCGCGCGCTCACCAGTGACGTGAAGCCCTCCGCCGACGAGCTGGAGACCATGCTCAAGTCCCTCAACTCCGCGAAGTAACCATGGCCAAGAAGCACGGCGGACATCACGGCGGTTCGTGGAAGGTGGCTTACGCCGACTTCGTCACGGCCATGATGGCGCTCTTCATGGTGCTCTGGCTCAGCTCGCAGGATGAGAAGATCAAGGAGGCCGTCGCGCGCTCGTTCAGCAATCCCTTCTCCACGCTCACCAAACAGTCCACCGGCATCATCCCGAACAAGGAGATGCAGGCCGTGCGCTCCAGCCAGGGCAACTTTGATTCCGCCTCCGCCGTCGAGCTGACCATGCTGCGGCGGCTCAACGAGGATCTCCTCGCCAC
>CAZOCL010000196.1:0-12224 GCA_964578245.1 uncultured Klebsiella sp.
CAGGTCTTCCTCGCCGCCGCCGAGGCACCCGAGGGCATCCAGTCCGTGCTGTGCTTTGACCGCGCGACCGGGAAGCCGCTTTGGCAGAAGGAAGTCCATCGCGGGGCGTTTCCCAAGGGCAACGACAAAAGCTCCTTCGCCTCCTCCACGCCCGCCTGCGACGGCCAGCGCGTCTTCATCAACTTCCTGCACAACGGCGCGGTTCACACCACCGCCCTGAGCCGCGACGGGCAGCAGCTCTGGCAGACCAAGGTCACCGATTACATCCTGCACCAGGGCTTCCCCACCTCGCCCGCCGTCTATCAGTCGCTCGTGATCGTCTCGGCGGACAACAAGGGCACCGGCAAGATCGCCGGCCTGGACCGCGCCACGGGCAAGGTCGTCTGGGAACACGAGCGGCCGAAGTTCCCGAACTACGCCTCGCCCATCATCCTCAAGCTGAACGGCCGCGACCAGCTCCTCCTCAGCGGTTGCGACCTCGTCACCAGCCTCGACCCGCTCACCGGCAAGGTGCTCTGGGAGACCAAAGGCTCGACCACCGAATGCGTCACCTCCCCCGTCACCGACGGCCACAGCATCATCGTGAGCGGCGGCTATCCAAAGAACCACGTCGCGGCGATTCGCGGCGACGGCACCGGCAGCATCGTGTGGGAGAACAGCAGCCGCGTGTATGTGCCCTCGATGCTGTTCCATCAGGGCCACCTCTTCGCCGTGCAGGACGCCGGCGTCGCCGCGTGCTGGAACTTCGAGACCGGCGTGGAAGTCTGGAAGAACCGGCTCGGCACCGGCGGCGGCTTCAGCGCCTCACCCGTGCTGGTGGGCGACAAGATCTACGCGGTCAACGAAGCCGGCCGGACCTTCATCTTCAAGGCCTCGACCACCGCCTTTGAACTGCTCGGTGAAAACCAGCTCGGCACCGAGACCATGTCCACCCCGACCATCTGCGGTGGCCGCATCTATATGCGCGTCGCCGTCCGCACCGACGGCCAGCGCCAGGAACTGCTCTACTGCATCGGGAGCAAGTAAGGCCGGTTACACGGAGGAACACGGATGGGAACGAGGGCGCGGCAGTGCGCACTGCCAATCAGGGCTGAAAGCCCGTCCGGTGATAGCCCGGGGTGAAGCCCCGGGTAGCCTGGCCAGCGAAGCATGCCCGCCCTGAAAGGGCGGGACTCGTTCCCGCACCGTGCCGCGTCCCGCCCTTTCAGGGCGGTGAGGAAATGGGGGCCGGGAACCCGGGCCTCCGCCTCGCGCGGCTCGGCTCCAGCCCGGGCTGTCACCGGACGGGCTTTCAGCCCTGGAGCCAACGGCATTCGTTGCAGGGCAATGTGGTCGCCGGCGAGAACTCGCCGCACTCCGTAATCGGTGCACGGGTAATTTGATGCGGCAACATACACCAGTTGCCTGGTGGGCCGCGCGCAACCGCGTCTGCTACGTTCCGCCGGACCATTTCCACCGCGACTCCACTTCCACCGGCCCCGCCGGCGGTGTCTTTCGCTCGCCATTTTATGCCTAGCAGTTGGCAATCAGTGGTTAGTAGCCCATGCGAGTCCTCTTCAGCATGGCCGCGTGAAAGAAGAGACAGCAGTGGATTTGGCGGGGAGCGTGGCACCACCGGTTCGCGACTGGGTCGCCGCGCTGGTGCGGTGGGGCACCCTGGCCGCCGGAGTCGTGATCTGCGCCGTGGTGGTGTCCTGTGCCACCGTCACGCGCACGGTGGTGGATCTGCCTAACCTTCCCGGGGCGGAGTTTGTCGGGAACCAGAACTGCGCGCAGTGCCATGCGGAGACGGTGCGCGATTTCCGCACCTCCACCCACGCGCGGCTGCAGGCCAAGGGCACCAACGCCATGCAGCTCGGCTGCGAGGGCTGCCACGGCCCCGGCAGCCTCCACGCGCAGGCCGGTGGCGGTCGCAACAACATCCTCAACCCGAATCGCGATTCCGAGACGTGCTTCAAGTGCCATCTCGACAAACGGGCCGAGTTTTCCCTGCCGCACCATCACCCCGTGCTCGAGGGCAAGGTGAGCTGCTCCGACTGTCACCATCCGCACAAGGGCAACGCCATCGCGGGGGGCGGCACGCAGCTCGCCTCGGAGCGGGAGACGTGCGCGCGCTGCCACACGGCGCAGGCCGGGCCGTTCGTCTTCGAGCATGAGGGCGTGCGCGAGGGCTGCACCGCCTGCCACAAGCCCCACGGCTCGGTGAACCGCCGCCTGCTCACCGAGCGCAACTCCACGCTCTGCCTCAAGTGCCACTTCCAGCAGCAGGCCGGGGCCGGGACCATTTTCATCGGCGGCCAGGACCACACCACGCGGCTGGCGCGCGGGACGTGCTTCAGCGGCGGCTGCCACGAGGCGGTCCACGGGTCCAACATCGGTTCCTCCCTGCGGTTCTGAATTCCGAGCGTGCCATGAAAACCGTTCGTCCCACCCTGCTCCCACTGACGGCCCGCCTGATTGCTGCCCTGGCCCTGGCCGCCTGGCTGATCCCCGCGGGTGCCCAGACCACCGCCACCAACAAGGTCGCCGAGCCGAAGAAGGTGGAGGCCGCGCCTGCCGAGGAGCCGGTGAACTGGATCACGGTCGGCGTGGGAGGCGTGTCCACGAGCGGTGACCGCTCGCAATTCCAGGAGCACTGGGGGCGGTCGCAGGGCGTGATCGGCGGCCTGCAGGACTTTCACTACGAGCTGATGTTTGGCGAGAAAGGGTCCGCCGTGCTCGATGGGCGCGCCATGTATGGCGGGCAAGATTTTTCGATGAAGCTGGGCGTGGTGAATCCGGATGTCGGCTTCCTGCGCGGCGGGTTTCATCAGTTCACGACCTGGTATGACCCGAGCGGAGGCTACTGGCCGCGCACCGGGGCCGCCTTCTCCCTCTACGACGACTTCAGCGTGGATCGTGGTGAGTATTGGATCGAAGGCGGCTTGACGCCGCCGGACGGACCCATGCTCACCTTGAAACTGGCGCGCGAATACCGGAAGGGCACGAAGGACTCGCTCATCTGGGGCGACTCCACGCAAAGCGGCACGACCCGCGGCATGGTGCCGACGTTTCGCGAACTCAACGAGGTCCGCAACCGCGTCGAGGCCAACCTCAAGCACGTCGTCGGCAAGACGGACCTCGGCGTCGGTCTGCGGCTCGATTTCGTGGACAACAACGACGCGCTCAAGGAGCGGCGGCGGCCCGGTGAGGCGGCCAACCGGTATGTCACCCAGCGCGACATTTACGAGTCGGACATGTTCAACGTCCACGCGTTCACCGAGACGCGCCTGACGGACGCGGTGCTGCTCACCACCGGGTATTCCTACACCCGGTTGAACACGGACGTCAGCGGCAGCCGCATCTACGGCGCGGGTTTCGACGCGCCCTATCTGCCGGCCTATCCGGGCAAGCAGGCGCGCGATGAGGGCTATATCAACCTCGCCGGCGGCTCCATCGTGGACCAATACGTGATGAACCTCTCGCTGCGCTTCGAGCCGGTGGAGGACCTCGTCCTCGTGCCTTCCTTGCGGGCGGAGAAGATCGACACGACCGGCAGCACCTCGTTCACCGAGAACACGACTGGGGCCGCCGCGCCCTTCCCCGCGTCCTCCGCGATGATGTATAACGCGCGGCAGAACGGCTTCCTGACCGTCACCGAAGCGCTCGAAGCCCGTTACACGGGCTTCACGAACTGGGTGCTCTACACGCGCGGCGAATGGGCGCAGGGCGAGGGCTATCTGCAGGAGCTGGAGCAGGACCTGACCGCCGGCACCACGGGCGTCAACCGCAGCACGGACTCGCAGCGCTTCACCCAGAAATACACGTTTGGCGCGAACTGGTATCCGTTCCGTCGGCTGCACTTCTCCGGGCAGTTTTATCACAAGCTCGTCCGGAATGATTACGACCATCTCGTGGATTCCACGCCGAACACCGTGGGCACCGACCGCTACCCGGCCTACATCCGGCAGCACAGCTTCCAGACCGACGACTTCAATCTGCGCGCCACCTGGCGGCCCCTGCCCAATGTCACCTCGGTGACCCGCTACGACTACCAGATCTCCGGCATCAAGACCTTCGCCGGCAGTCTCAACGGCGTGGAGAGCGCGCAGACCACGGCGCACATCATCAGCCAGAACCTGACCTACGTGCCCTGGTCGCGGCTCTTCCTCCAGGGCAGCTTCAGCTACGCGCTGGATGCGACCACCACGCCGGCCAGCGCGCTCACGGGCGCGGCCAGTGGCCTGGTGAGCGACGCCCGCAACGACTACTGGCAGGCCAGCGCTGTGGTGACCTTCGTGGTGGACGACCAGACCGACCTCCAGTCGAGCTACTTCTATTTCCGGGCGAACAACTTCATCAACAATTCGGGCGTCAGCATGCCCTACGGCACCAGCGCGCAGGATCACACGGTGAACGTCAGCCTCATCCGCAACTTCAGCAAAACCCTCCGGGGCACGCTCAGCTACGGCTTCTTCACCCATCGTGACGAGGCGTCCGGCGGCCTCGACAACTACGACGCCCACCTCGTCTTCTCGACGCTGACCTACCGTTTCTAACCTCAACCCTTGATCCTATGAAACTCAAGCAAACCCTCATCCTCGCCACCACCGTCCTCCTCCTGGCCGGAACGCCCGCCCTGCGCGCGGCGGATGTCGCCGAAAACTGGACCAAGAACTGCGGCTCCTGCCACGGCGTGGACGGCACCGGCAAGACCAAGGCTGGGCGCATGGCCGGCGCGAAGGACCTCACCGACGCCGCCTACCAGAAGCAGTTCACCGACGAGCAGATGCTCCAGCGCCTCCAGGACGGCGTGACCGACAAGGGCAAGGAGAAGATGAAGCCCTTCAAAGGCACGCTCACGGATGACGAATTGAAGGCGCTCGTGCAAAAGGTCCGCACCTTCGTGAAGTAACCGGCGCCTGGCTCCCGTCGGGCTGACCCCTTCCGGCCCATGCATGATCACCAGAAATCTTCGGCTACGCTGACCGGCCTGACGGTGCTCTTCGCCGGGCTCGCGCTCGCCTTCTGGATGACGGCCCGCGGCGGTCCCGTGGCGGTCGCGAAGACACCCGCCGGCCCGGTCTTCACCAACACCGCCACCGTGCGACTTTCAGCGGCCGAGCTGACCAAGGCGGGCGCTGACGTGTCGGGGATGGATTGCTATGCCTGCCACGCCAAGGACAAGCCGGTGGCCCCGCGCTTCGATGCCGCCGGCCATCTGATTCCCTCGGTCGCCCATCGCGACGTGGTCTTCTCGCGCATGAACTGCGCGGCCTGCCACACCCCGGCTGAAAAGGTTGAGCTCAAGTTTGATCCCGAGGGCAAGACCCTCATTCCCGCCGCGCATGCCCAGGACCTGCCCCGCCACGGGCAGAGCATCGGCAACGACCACTGCTTCAACTGCCACAATCCGGCGAACCTCGCCGAGCTGCACACGCCCGGCGGCAAGCAGCTCAAGCTCACCGAGAGCACCCTGCTCTGCGCCAGTTGCCACGGGCCCAGCTACCGCAACTGGGAGGCCGGCGTGCACGGCCGGCTCAACGGTTTCTGGGATGCGAAGCTCGGTCCCGTCGAGCGCAAGGAATGCACCTCGTGCCATGACCCGCATGCACCCGCCATCCGCACCTTGAAGCCCCTGCCGCCACCGTCCCAGACCGCCAAAACCCTCCACTGACATGGCTGCCCACCCCAAACTGCCCAACCTGGCCGCACCGCCGTCGGACCCGGCCGGCACCAGCCGCCGCAGCTTTCTCCGCACGTCGGCCGTGGTCGCCTCCGGTCTGGCCGCGATGGCCGCGAGCCTCGCACCCTTGCGTGAGCTGGGTGATTTTGGCTCCGTCGAGGAGTTCCTCCAAAACCACTACAAGGAACTTACGCCCGTCGAGATGGAGCAGGCGCTGGCGCGCATCCGCCGCGAAGTGGAGAAGCAATACGGCCTGCGCCCGCATGTGCGCGACCTCAAGCCCATGGATGGCGTGGAGTTCGTCTATTGCCTGAACCTCACGCGCTGCATCGGCTGCCGGAAGTGCGTGCATGCCTGTGTCGCTGAGAACAACCAGTCGCGCAGCCCGGAGATCCAATATATCCGCGTGCTCAAGATGCCCAACGGCACCTTCGACATGGAGAAGGGCGACCACCATTACCAATCGCCCACGGTGCCGGAGAAAGGCTTCTTCTACATGCCGGTGCAATGCCACCAGTGCAAGAACCCGCCCTGCGTGAAGGTCTGCCCGGTGGACGCCACCTGGCAGGAGACCGATGGCATCACGGTGATTGACTACGACTGGTGCATCGGCTGCCGCTACTGCGAGGCCGCCTGCCCCTACTTCGCGCGGCGCTTCAACTTCGCCGAGCCCGGCATCCCCAAGGAGCAGCTCAATCTCGACATGGCGTATCTCGGCAACCGTCCGCGCCACAAGGGCGTGATGGAGAAATGCCATTTCTGCATCCAGCGCACGCGCGCGGGCAAATACCCCGCCTGCTTGGAAGTCTGCCCGACTGGCGCGCGCAAGTTTGGGAACATTCTCGATCCCACGAGCGAGGTGTCCCAGATCCTCCGCCACAAACGAGTGTTCGTGCTGAAGGAAGAAGTCGGGACCCTGCCGAGGTTCTTCTACTACTTCGACGTATGAGCCAGCCCCGCGACAATTTCCCGGCCTTCCTCGGCCGCTGCGGACAGCTCGCCTGCCAGGGCGACTGGCGCTATTACCTCTGGACGGGCATGCTGTTCGCCCTATGCCTCGTGGGGCTCAACGCCTACGCGAAGCAGTTCGTCCATGGCCTCATCACCACGGACATGACCGACCAGGTCTGCTGGGGTGTTTACATTGCCAACTTCTCGTTCCTCGTCGGGGTGGCCGCCTCGGCGGTCATGCTGGTCATCCCCGTCTATGTTTACAAAAACCAGGAGCTGCAGGACCTCGTGATCTTTGGCGAGCTGCTGGCCATCGCAGCCATCCTGATGGCGCTGGCGTTCGTGATGGTGGATCTCGGCCGGCCCGACCGCTTCTGGCACATGATCCCGTTCATCGGCAAATTCAACTTCCCGGGCTCGCTGCTGAGCTGGGACGTGATCGTGCTCAACGGCTACCTGGGGTTGAACCTCTATGTGTGCGCCTACCTCCTCTACTGCCGCTACCAGAAGCAGACGCCCACGCGATGGCTCTACCTCCCGTTCATCCTGGTTGGGATTGTGTGGGCGGTCTCCACGATGATGGTCTCCGCGTTCCTCTATGTGGGCCTCGGCGGCCGGCCGTTCTGGAATTCCGCCATCATCGGCCCGCGCTTCCTGGCCTCCGCCTTCACCGCCGGGCCGGCCATGATCATTCTGGCCCTCCAGATTGTCCGGCGGTTTACGATGCGGACGCCCGAGGACGCCACCACCACCGCCTGCACCCCCACCACGTCGAGCCGGCCAGCGACGGCGGAGGATCTCACTCACCTCGAACAGTCCCTGCCCGAACTCAGCGCCGTGTCCGCCGAATTCCGCCAGCGCGCGCTGGTCCACGCCGCCGTGCTCGAAGTCCCGGCCAGTCACACCTTTCTCTGGCAGGGCACGCGGGGTGAAGACGCTTTCTTCGTGCTGCAAGGCCGCGTGTCCGTGAACCGCGAGGACAGCGGCCTCGTGCGGACCGTCCGCACGCTCGGACCGGGTGAGCAGTTTGGCGAGATCTCCGCCCTGGCCGGCACCCCGCGCACCGCCACCGCCGTGGCTGAGGAACCGGCCCGCGTGTTGCGCGTGCCGGCCGAAGCCTTGCGCCTCCTGATGAAGGCCCCCGCACTCGAGCGTGTCATCGTTGCACGCATGAACGACCGGCTGATGATCAGTGACCGCGCGCTCCTGACGCTGCGGCACATCGTGCAGGTGTCCATGATCATCAGCGTGTTCCTCCTGCTCTGCGAGGTCTTCAAGGAGTTCTATACCGGCAACCTCCATGTGGCCGCCTCGCAATACCTTTACTTCGGCCTGCACGGTCACCACGCGCTGGTCCCGTGGATCTGGACCGCCATCGCCTGCAACTTGATCGCCCTCGTGCTGCTGCTCCTTCCCATCAGCACCAGCCTCAAGTGGCTGGATCTCGCCTGTGTGCTGGCCATCATCGGCATCTGGATCGAGAAGAGCATGGGCATCATCATTCCCGGCTTTGTCCCCAGCCCGCTCGGTGAGATCGTGGAATACTCGCCCACCTGGAACGAGACGCTGGTGTGCCTCGGCATCTGGGCGTTTGGCCTTATCTGCTACACCGTGCTCCTGCGCGTCGCCGTGCCGATTCTGCAGGGGCGCTTCACCCGCACCGCCTAAGCACCATGTCCCGCCAGCTCACCACCGACGACGCCCGCCAGTCCCTGCGCGACCATGTCACCACGAAGGGCCAGGAAATCCACGCCCGGTTCGGCCCGCACCTCGGCATGGCGGAACTCAACCAGCTCCTGAACGACCGCAAGCTCGTGCGCTTTCCCTGCACGGTCGCCTTCGATGCCACCTCGCTCCGAGCGGAGGAGTTCGCCTATCCCGAGCCACTCGGGGAAAGCCCCGAAGCAGGCTATCGCATCTGCGTTCATCCCCGCTTTGCCTCCGAACCCGAGACTGTGCCCGCACTGGTCCTCTATCAATTGGTCGCGGTGAACTACGGCGATTTCGCCACCGCCGAGGACGCCGAGGCCTTTGGCAGCGCCGCGCTCGGCCTCAGCGCGGAGGATTATTACCAGCGCCTCTGTGCGGCGGCCGACCAGCTTGGCGGGTCACCGGCTCCCGCTGGTGGCGGTTGCGGCTGTCATTCCGCCACTTGCTGCCAGGGTTGAACCACCCGATCCGCGGCGTGCTTTCAAATAAGCAGCACCGGCCGTTCGTCTGCCCCGAGCGCGCATGACTGATCCGACCGACCTCGCCACCCGCTTCCGGTTCCCCGGAGTCGTGGCCGTTCTGTCGCTGAGCTGGCTGTTGGGCACCTTGACCGCGTCGCATGCGGCCAGTGCGCCCGCTCCTGACCCCCGTGCCCACTGGTCGTTCCAGCCCATCCGCAAGCCGGCCGTGCCGGCTGTCAAAACCCCCGCCTGGGTGCAGTCGCCGGTGGATGCCTTCATCCTCGCGAAGCTGGAGGAGCGCCAGTGGTCACCCACGCCGCCCGCCAGCCGGGCGGACTGGATTCGCCGCGTCTTTTTCGACCTCACCGGCCTGCCGCCGTCGCCCGAGGCGGTGGCGGCCTTCGTGGCCGACGATTCCGCCGAGGCCCGCGCAACGGTCGTGGACCGGCTGCTGGCCAGCGAACGCTACGGCGAGCGCTGGGCGCAGCACTGGCTGGACGTGGTGCGCTTCGCGGAGTCGGAGGGCTTCGAGTATGACCGCCACCTGCCCGACGCCTGGCGCTTCCGCGACTACGTCGTCGCCTCGCTCAACGCGGACAAGCCCTTTGACCGCTTCATCGTCGAGCAACTCGCCGGTGACGAGCTGGATGCGAACAACCACGAGTTCCTCTCGGCCTCGATCTTCCACCGGCTCGGTGCCGTGCGGCGCAACGCCGGCAACCCCGACATCGCCCTCAGCCGTAACGAGGTGCTCACCGAGCGCACCGACATCGTCGGCACCGCGTTCCTCGGCCTGACCGTCGGCTGCGCGCGCTGCCACGACCACAAGCTCGACCCGGTTTCGCAGCAGGACTACTACCGCCTGCAGGCTTACTTCGCCGCCACGGAGGAGCGCAATCTCTCGCTCGCCACGGCCGAGGAAAAGAAAACTTGGGAGGCGCGCACCAAGGAGTTGCAGACCGAAATCACCGCGCTCAAGGCCAAAGCCAAGCTCGCCACCGGAGTTGAACGCGAGCAGCTCACCGCCCAGGCCGAGGCAGTCGAAGACAAGCTGCCCGCGACCCTCGCCACCATCCCGGCCACCTGGAACGACGCCCAAAAGCGCACCCCCATCCATGTGCTCAAGCGCGGCGTGTGGGAGCAGAAGGGCGAGGCTGTTGGCCCGCGTCCACCCGACGTGCTCGTCGCCGATGCGCGGGCCGAACTCGCCGCCGACGTGGCCAATCCCCGCACCCAGCTTGCACGCTGGATCACCGACGCGCGGAACCCGCTCACCGCCCGTGTGCTGGCGAACCGTCTCTGGCAGCACCACTTCGGCGCGGGCCTCGTCAAGACGCCCAACGACTTCGGCCTGCACGGTGACCGCCCGAGTCATCCCGAACTGCTCGACTGGCTCGCGACGTCGCTCCTCGAGAACGGCTGGCGGCTGAAACCCTTGCACCGGATGCTGGTGCTGAGCAGCACCTATGCACAGCGGAGTGATGGAGTGGTGGAGTATTGGAGTGATGGGAAGACCGCGCTCTCGCACCGCTCCATCACTCCACCACTCCACCACTCCGTTTCTCCCGCCTCCTCCGATCCCGACGCCCGCCTCCTCTGGCACTTCCCGCGCCGCCGCCTCTCCGCTGAGGAAATCCGTGACTCCATGCTCGCCGTCGCCGGCCGGCTCAACCTCCGCACCGGTGGCCCGAGCGTGATGGTCCCGGTGGACGCCGAACTGGTGAAGCAGCTCTATAAGCCCTCGCAATGGCAGCCGACGAAGGACGTCGCCGAGCACGACCGCCGCTCGCTCTACCTCCTCGCCAAGCGTAACCTGCGCCTGCCCTTCATGGAAGCCTTCGACGCCCCCGCGTTGCAGACCACCTGCGCGCGCCGCGAGTCCAGCACGCACGCCCCGCAGGCGCTGGAGTTGCTGAATGGCAAGTTCTCGAACGACCTCGCCACAGCCTTCGCCCGCCGCCTCGAAACCGAGTGCGGTGCGGATCAATCGCGCCTCGTCGAGCGCGCCTATCTGCTCGCGACCGGTCGCGCGCCCACGTCGTCGGAACGCCAGCTCGCCCTCGACTTTCTCCGCGACCAGCCGCTGCGGGAGTTCGCGCTGACCCTCTTCAACCTCAACGCGTTTCTGTATGTCCCCTGAGCTGAATTCACGCGTCACGAGCACCGCAGACGGGGGACAGGAGTGTCCCCCTCACGCGGCGCTGCCGGTCCATTCGCGCCTCACGCGCACGCGCCGCGAGTTCATCCGCGACGCCTGCTGTGGCTTCGGCGGACTGGCGCTGGCCTCGTTGCTGCACGAGGAGCAGGCGCGTGCCGGTGCCATCAACCCGCTCACGGCGAAAGCCGCGCATCTGCCCGCCCGGGCGCGCTCCGTCATCTTCCTCTTCATGGCCGGCGGGCCGAGCCACATCGAGACTTTCGACCCCAAGCCCTTGCTGAACCAGCTCTCCGGCCAGCCACGGCCCAAGGAATTCGGCGAGGCGAAATACCAGTTCATCAAGCGCGACGCGAAACTGCTCGGCACACGGCGCACGTTCCAGAAGCACGGTCGCAGCGGCATCGAGGTGAGCGATCTGTTCCCGCACACGGCCTCCTGTGTGGACGACCTCGCCATCATCCGCTCCTGCACGGGGGATGCGGTGGTCCACTCCGCCGCGCAGTATGAACTGCTCTCGGGCCGCGTGGTGCCCGGCTACCCGAGCATGGGCTCGTGGACGCTCTACGGCCTTGGTGCCGAGAGCCGTTCGCTCCCGGGCTATGTGGTGATGCCGGACCCGGCGGGCGCGCTGGAGGGCGGCCAGCCGATGTTCATGCACGGCTTTCTCCCCGCCGCGTATCAGCCCACGATGTTCCGCCCCGGTGGCCAGCCGGTCTTGAACTTGAACCTGCCTGCCGGAATCTCGATGGCGCAGCGCGAGCGAACGTTGCGGCTCATCCGCGAGCTGAACCAGGCCACGCTCCCGGCGGAGGACTTCGAGTTCGACGCGCGCATCAACGCCTACGACCTCGCCTTCAAGATGCAGACCGAGGCCCCCGCCGTGCTTGATCTCTCGCACGAGCCGCAGGAGACGCTTGACCTCTACGGCATCGGCCAGGAACGCACCAACGACTATGGCCGCCGCTGTCTGCTTGCGCGCCGGCTGGTGGAGAACGGCGTGCGCTTCGTGACTGTCGTGTCCGGCGGTGGCGCGGGCAACCTCCAGTGGGACGCCCACAGCGACATCGAGGAAAACCATGTCCGGAAGGCCGCCGAGACCGATTTGCCTGTCGCCGGGCTGTTGAAAGACCTCAAGCGCCGCGGCCTGCTCGACAGCACGCTCGTCGTGTGGGGCGGCGAATTTGGCCGCTCGCCCGAGGCGGAGTCCGGCCGGGGCCGCGACCACCACAACCTCGGCTTCTCCATGTGGATGGCCGGCGGCGGCGTGAAGGGCGGCACG